>NZ_CP124620.1:2574545-2896363 GCF_030128875.1 Stenotrophomonas sp. BIO128-Bstrain
GGTGTTCCCTCAATGCATAGCGCGATTCCGCGCCTTGGCAAGGTCAGCCCTTCTTCTGGGCTCCGACCGGCACCCAGCCGGTGGGCTGCTTCTCAAAGACGAAGTCGTAAGCCGACGGCACGGGAACGGGATCGGGCTTCAACTGCTGCCCGCCCTGGAACCCGACCACGTCCAGCGTTCCACCGGTCACGCACGTGGCCCGCTGGGGACTACTGGAGGTGCAATCCGCGGTGAGGTCTTTCCAACCCCGAACCTCGATTCGTTGGCCCATTTCGCTGGAAAGGTTGGCGTTGGCATGCGCCTCGTAAGCGTGGGCGACTTGTTCGATGGTGGGAAAATCCGCCTTGCTGCTGCAGGCGGCCAACCCTGCGGTGATCAGGGCGAGGGAAACGAGGGTTGCTTTCATGCCGGAGCTCCTTGCGTATGGGTTAAATCAACGTCGATGGTTTCGTCGCGGTATCCGAGCCGAACCCTCTCTATTGTCACGTCCATTTTTGGCACCGTGCCGTCCACCCAGACCCGGTTGACGGAGAACACCACCAGATCGTCTCGGTAGCTGCGACCTTGTCGTGCGAGATTGGCGGCCTCTTGGGTGTCCATTCGGACCAGCAGGTGGAAGCGGCCGGCGTTGGGTGGGCTGGACACCCCCGTGGAGGTGCGGTGAACCCACGGCACAAAGCCCTTGCCGGTGACGCTTTGTCCCGCCGCGGACACCTGAGGCATCGGGATGAACCCTTCCAGCACGCCACGGTCGGCCCGATAGGTGACATCGCCCAGGGCTTGGAACGTGGGACGAAGGGCGAACCGCCGGATGCCCTTGAAGCGCTGCAGGCGCGCGTCGAAAGCCGGCCCATAACGGCGCTCGATGGCGGCCGGATCATTGCCCGAGACGCCGTTGGCGCCCTGGGCCTTCGTGTCCATCAGCCACCACTGCCTCAGGCACCATTGGCGTTTGTCGGCGTCGATGCGATAGGTCGAATGGGCCATGGCGAGCAACTGCATGTCGCAGGTGTCCACGCCCCCACCCCCGACAGCCGTCACCCCGGCCCGCAGGTGCTGAATCCCTTCCAAGCCATCCTGGTCCAGATCCCAGTAAGTCCCGGCCGGCTCGAGGTAAGGGCTCCGCGTCCTATCGCCGACCACCTTGGGCGAGCCTTGGATGGCTCGGCCGATCTGGCGAAGCAGATCCGATCCGGCCCCCGATTGCGCCTGCGCTCCAGCCGCCGCAGTCAGGGCAAACGCCCCGGTCAGCACGGCCCTTCTAACTCCCTTCATGGAACCCCCTGTTCCCACCGATTGATTTGGGACCTTGCAGCCAACTTACGTGCCACGTAGAGTCTACCCGGGGCGTAGCCTCTGGGTCATCCTGTCCGCATGCCTGCATTGCATCCGTTCAGCCAGTGACCTCTGCCCCGCCCGCTCCCCGAGCCGTGGTGGCCGCGCGTTTGCGCCAAGCCCGCGTCCTGCGGGGCCTTAGCCAACGCGAGGTCGGAGTGCGGATGGGGATGGACAAGGACGCAGCGTCGGCCCGCATCTCTCGGTATGAATCCGAGGGCATGTCGATCAGCCTGGAAGCCCTCTTCGAGCTGGCCCAGGCCTTGGAGGTGCCCCCAGCCTATCTTTTGGCGACCAGCCCAGCGATGGCCGATGCGATCTTGGCTTTGGGCGAGCAGAGCGCGGCTCAGCAGGAACGGTTTGCCGAACTGCTGGGCGTTTTGGGTGAGCTGTCGGCGAAGAAGCGCAACGCACTCATCGAAAAAGTGTTGTCGCCCACCAAGGACTAGGGCATCGGCGAACAAGGACGAATCGACCCCATGTGGACATGGATCACCAACCTTTGGCGCGGCAAGCGGACGGAGCCCACCCGGTCCCCTGTTGCCATGACGACGCTGATCGAACTGAACATGCTGGAGCTCAACGCAGCGGAGGCCAGCAGCCGCGCTGCACTGGACCCACCGGGGCATGAAGCAGCACTCCTTGAGAGATTCAAGGCATCGGCCCAGCTTGTCCTCAACGAAAAGCCTCCGTCCGACGCAGCAGACTCAACCTGGGAATCCCTTGGTCAGAAGGCACGCCGCCTAAACCGAGGATTCGCAGACCTCCGATTGCAACTCTCCCCGCCAGCGATCGTTGGTGGGGATAGAGAGCCGCGCGACAATGCGCGTCCGATCCTTTAAGGCGGCCAGGCCAGCTCTTCCATGCGAGCTTTCCTCCGTTGCATGTAGTGCAACATCCCGCTGGCGCACTGCTCAACAACGGGGCTTTCCTCAAAGGCCCCAACCCCAACCGCTGTCAGTGCTGCAATGACGCACAAGTTGGTGGTGGCCACCGCGTTGACGGTGGTCTGAAAAAGAATGGCTGCCGGCACGTGCGCCCCGATCTTCCCATTGGGATCTTGATACATCACCCGAATGGCCTTCCCGCCATGGACCAGTCCGCAAAGAGGGTCCCACGAATTGGTCACCGTCCGAGCCAGCTTCTGAGGCTCATCGTCCTGCCCGATGCGTGCAATGGCCTGCTCCACGTCCGCGGCCAGGTCTTTGAGGGCAATAGTCACCCACTTTCCTTTCTCGTTCTTCTTTCGGGGGCCGCGATCTTCCTGGAGAAAGTCCTCCAGCTGTTCGTCGTCGGCAAGGAACTGGACAAACACCGCCCGCAGGAATTGCTCAATCTGGGAGCGGTGCATTGCCAAGGCCACCGCTGGAAGATCGATGGGATGGGTTTCCAGGAGGAACAGCAACGCACGCCCGTAGTCCATCGAGGCCCTCAACAGCTGGAAGGTCACCCGGTGGCGCTCGCTGCCGGCGGGAACAGTGATGCGGGCCATGCAGGACATGTTCGATTCCAGGCTGGCCTTGGCCTCTCTGGCCTCCTGTGCGATGTCCAACGCCGTGGGCTGCCGCGTGGCAGCACGCGGCTCCAGCGCATCGCGGATCGCATCCTTCAACGAATTGTGCGTCATATCCTTTGCCCTTCATTCGCGTATTTCAAAAGATGCCTCAGAGCTGCGGCACGATCTTCCCAGCAATCTACGTTCCAAGATGGATGGTAGACCCAAGTCATCCACGCCCCCCGTTGCCATAATCGAGAGACCATACGTGGCGCTCCTCCAGATAGCGCCGCCTCCTGCCCTCTGAGTTCGCATGGCGAGCATGGAAGGTAGGCTGGTCCGACCGCTTCCCGTGATCGAACATTCGCCAAGCGGTGCGGCCGAGCACCAGGATCACCTCTGGCCGGAGCAGAGGGAGGATCACCTCTACTAACCACTTCCCGCCTTGACTGAAGTCGGTTCCTGACGGACGGTGTCCAGCTCTCGTGCCGGCAAAGCGCTGGGACAAGTTGCAAAATGCAACGTGCTGCCAGGCGTGGGCGGCATCCACAACATTTGGGCTGCTTTGATCAGTCAGCAGGCGATCCAGCTCATCAAAGAACTTGCCACCGCCTTTCCTGTTGCAAGTCTGCATGTCGCCAAACGTTTCACGGGTGAAAGGACGAGTGACGACGGGATCGTCGGTCCACCCAGCCTCCCGGTAGTGGGACTCGCCCAGTAGCAAGACGCGGCGCCCTTCAACTCCCTTCCAGTAGCCGCGGCCGACGTAGGGCACGAAGGCCACCTCAGCCGGCCACGCTTCCATGTTCAACTCAGCCGGATCATCCATGCCATTGACCTTCGTATGATGGTGTCAGGCTACTCCACACCGTGCTGCCATGCAGCTATTGCACGCCATCCCATGCCATCCCATTTTTCCGCCACATTTAGCCGACAGAAAGCTCTTGCATACCGCTCGCACGTGCTTTAACTGTATGGGCCTTCAAGGATCATGCGGAGGCCCCATGACAACTCACCACGGCTGGCAGGCGTGCCGCGCATGCCATGCACCAGGACTTGATGTGCGTGTAGAGGGAGGCTGGCACCTCCGTGCCAATCCCGGCTACTGGGGAACCAGCGTCCCTAAAACCTTGGTCCTGGGGTTTTCCAAGGGGGCCACCCAAATTGCCGCCGCCCAACACGGGAGCTTCGATGGGGTCGCATTCGCGGGTGCTATGCGCCCTCGCCTCGCAGCCGTGTTGCACGAGCTTGGGATCGATCTGGGTGGGCAAACGATCAACGACGCCCTGACCGCCGAAAGCCGCCACATGGGCGCCGCCTCCTTGGTGCGCTGCGGGTTGTCGGTGATGGACAACGGCAAGCTGGTCAGCAGTGGCACCATCATGCCCAAGGCCATTCGTTCGTCGTTGCCTTTGGAAGCCATGAAAACATGCGTGGCACGCCACCTGGACCCGTTGCCTGACAGTGTGGAGCGCGTGGTCTTGTTGGGGACCACCGATGCCTACATGAAGGGGGTCAAGGCGCTCATGCGCCAGCAATTCAACGACTTCCGAGAAATCAACGAGGTAGCCTTCAGCGCCCAACGCCGGACATGGGTGTTTGCGTCGCACCCCAGCCCGGCCAACGGGACCTTTCAAGCCTGGATCGACGGTGACACCGCCACCGAACCGGGCCGCAAGAAGCAGCTGGCGCGCCAAGCGTTGGGTCACAAGGCCCCAGCGCAGCCCCTCTCAGCTCCGCCTCGCCCGGCACCGGCACCGGCACCGGCACCGGCACCGATCCAGCGTGCCACGCCGCCTGACCCGATTTCACCAGCTAGGGCGTCCAACGGCGACCGTTTTGCCCGAGCCTTCCACCTGGTTCGCCACGATGGGAGGGTGATCGTCCCGGTGCGGATGAGGGACCGAGACACGGGAAACGTGGCGTTCCGGGTGGCCAAAATGGGCAACACCAAGGATGGCCAGCGCGAGATCCACGACGAAGCTGAGCTGTTGCGCTTGTGCGAGAGCGGGCAATACCAAGTGCGCGCCCAACCGTTGGACAAGTCCACACCGGCCAACTTTATTCGGCCGCTGCGAAACCACCGGATCGTGAAGACCCCTGCCCGTTGATCGCCGCACGGCGCGCCAATCCCTCACAAAGCAACAAGCGAACCATCTCGCTGACATGCAGCCCCTCCCGGGCTGCCGCCTGTTCCAGCCGGTCTTTCAGCTCCTGTGGCACGCGAACGGCCATCTGCACGTAAGGTGGCCGGCTCACGTGGACAGCCTCGCCAGGGTGAGCACCCACGCCAGCACTAGCCCAGCCAGGATTTGGGCACGCAAGCGGTAACGCACACGAAGCGCCCCGCTGGCGTGCCGTGCATTGACCCAGAAGATGCCAGCCAGGCCCAACACGGTGGCCAGGAACGCTGCAGCCAGGACGGCGGCCAACACCGCGCCCACGGTGGTCATGCCAGCGCCCCTGCCATGGTGGCCAGGACGAACCACTGTCCAGCGATGAGGCCGTAGCCGACGAGCAATCCCTCCAAGCCCGCCCAGCGCTGGCCCGGGGTGCGCAGCAAGGCCGCGCTGTCGTTGAGCAAGGACCACCCGGAGAGGATGGACAGCCACTCAAAGTCAATGGTCGTAGCGGTCATAGATCGAGCCCTCCCCTCCAGCGGAATTGATGGTGGAGGGCAACATGACCTCCTCGTTTTTCACGCGTCCGAACACGCTGGCAAACACGTCCTTGAGCGAGGTGCTTTGGGCCGCGTCCCGTTCGGCTTGGCGCGCATACTCGTCCAGCCCAGACGGGAACACTTGGCGTGCGCCGTTGACGGCGCCGCGCAACCCGCTGGCGTTGGGCATGCTCGCCCCAAAGGTGCGGTTCCACGTATCGGAAAACCGGTCCAAGCCGTCCATGCCCATGAAAAGCAATCGCGCCAGCACCAGGACAACCACGGCGTTGACGACAAGCCGCGTCGTCAGTCTGAATCCAATGAACATCTTCCCCCCTTTCGTTTCGTTGGTCGGTGTCAGACGCACGCATCGCGAACGCCATACGTTTGGGATACACCGGCACGCGAAACCCACAAGGGGGTTATTTTGACTAAAGCTAAAAATTGGGAGAAAAGCCCAATCACGCTGCAGGCGCGGCTGCACTTGCCCGTCAGCCGGCGCTCGACTGGGGCATTGCGTTGAACGGTCCGAGTGACCAAATTGGCAGGGCTAAATCGGGCCCAAGTCTTTGACCACCGCCTGGCCAGGCTTCAAAAAGCCCAATAGCAACCGTCCGCCGGCGACGGTCCGCCCCATGCTGGCGTTGAGGTATCGAGCCTGGAGCTGCGCTGCCACCAGCAGGTCCTGGGTGGCCATGCTGGCGATCGCCGGGCTCACGGCCTGCTGCTGTACAGTTCAGACGCAGATGCATGGTTGTTCGATCAAGGCTTGCAAGCCAGTGGAGCTGGGGCTGAAGTTCATGGAAAGCTTGCCGATAAACCTGTAACAAGGTAAATGAGGCGAGAAGCCAAGCGAAGCGATGGCGCGTTTCAGATCGGGGGTTGCTTTGAGCGTTCGAGAAAATCGGCTTCGCTACGTCTTGACCGTAATAGGAGCCACGGCGGCGTGCGTCTTGGCGATGCTCGCGGTCGCCCAAGCCATCCTCTACGTGCGTGACAAGGAAGGGGCGGAGGCAGTGGCGGAAGCCGCGGTGACGCGCTCGGAGGCTTTATCCCTTGCAAGGCGCGTCGCGGCCGAACAAGCCTCTCGCATTGGACAGCCGCCTTGCTCCGCCACCGACATTGACTCACTGAAAGAGATCGCGTTCCGCTCCAGCTACATGAACGACATCGGTCGCATCCGAGACGGACGCCTTGTCTGCAGCGCTCTCTGGGGGCGCTCGCGCCCCTACACCCTCCCCGCCCCACGCTTCTCCAGCGGCGCTGTCCGGCTTTGGCACGCATCGGATCTCGTTGGCTCCCCCTACACCGGGTCCAATCTGATCGCCCAAGGCGACACATTCACCGTGTCCTCCCCGTCTGCCTTCGAGAGCTTGGACCCTGCGCGCAGCATCTCCATCAGCATCGAAACGAAGGACCGATCGTTTACATTCCGCACCTTGTCCCCGACCAGCCGCGTCGGCACCCCGTCTCTCGTCCAAGCTCAACATTGCAGCCGGGTGGCCGACGTTTGCGCGTTCGTTACCAGCCCTAGGCACGTGGTGTCCGAACTGCCCTCGGCGTTGCTCACCACCATCCTGTCAGCGGGTGCCTCGGTAGGGCTTTTGCTCGCGTTCTTGCTGATCAAACACCAAATCACGGCTCGGCAAACCATCCAGCAACGGTTGGTGCTTGCACTGAAGCGCAGCGAGATCGAACTGGCCTACCAGCCACTGCGTCGAATTGGCACGCGGGAGCTCGTGGGATTTGAAGCGCTCAGCCGCTGGCGCCCGCCGGGAGACGATGAAATCCCGCCGGCCATCTTCGTGCCCATCGCCCACCGATTCGGCCTGAGTCCTGATCTTTTTCGATACGTGCTGGCCCGTGCCATGAATGATCTCGCCCCCGCGCTGAGGGAGCATAGGAACCTCTACGTAAGCATCAATGCCGAGCCCGTGGACATGGCCCAAGAGTGCGTCGTTCGCTACATCGGCAGCGTCACCAACGATTTTGGCGTGTTGCCAGAGCAAATTCGCATCGAGATCACCGAGCGGGAAGAACTCGTGTCCGCTGCCGCAAAGAGCAACATGCAGGCCCTCTCAGTTCTGGGATACCGGTTCTTGATCGACGACTTCGGGACCGGCAGCGCCAACTTCTCCCGCCTCGCCCAATCGCCGTTTCGAGGAATCAAGATCGATCGCATGTTCGTGGCCGCTATCAACGAGGACTCCCCCCTGCGGCCCGTTTTGCCAGGGATGTATCGCATCGCACGTGAGCTTGGGCTGGATGTCATCGCAGAAGGCGTCGAATCAGAGGCGCAAGATTTGCTGCTCTACCGGATTGCTCCAGAGGCTATTGGCCAAGGGTGGCACTATGGCTGCCCTCTCTCAACCAAAGACGCGCTTGCCGCCATCCAAGTTGGGTAGCCCTCGCGCACGGGTCGACCCGAGCGCGTTCACTGGCGCTTGACGTTCGCCCTAGCAAGATGTCCGTGCGTCCGATGGACGCGACAATCGTGAAAATCTCCGCTATGGCGCTGACCCCAGTTGGCGCCGCCGAACCCAACGGGGTGACTCCCCCTCCCCTAGGTGACGCCCCGGCAGTTCAGGGCATCGTCGTGATCGGCCCCCCTAGCAGGCGGCCTCTTTAGGGCAACGCGCGACACACACCCTCAGCAGTGGTCCGCAACCGACTGGCCGCCGGTCTGGCCTTTTGCTGGTTAACGAACTGGCTCAGCGCTTTCCAACAGCGCCGCTCGGTTACTTCCCTGTGCCTAAGGCTGTCGCCGTGCAGCCCGCCTCTTTATCATGCTCCTGCGACGGCAATAGAGGGATCGGACAGCGGTATCTGGCGTGCGGACTGCGCGGACGACCCCGTAGATGAATTCTTCAGAATCCAATTGTCTCATCTGGTTCCGGTGGGGTTGTCGCGGTGCATCATATGCATTCCGCTCTGTTCAGCTTTTTGTTCATCTTCATGCCCAACATTGGACGTTTCTTCATCGATCAGGTTGAGGGTGTGCGGCGGGCCGACGGCTCGCTCTTGCAGGTCACGCGGATCAGTTGCGCTTGTCTGGAATGCGGCCGCCAACTGCGATTGGTTCCAGGGCATGGCCTGCTGGACTTGGACGGCGCCGCCGTGCTCACTTGCCCGCTCTGTGACAACCGCTAGGCGGTGGCACGCGCGAGGTTGGAAAAGCTTTGCCCCCAACCTAACCACCCGCGCATGGCGAGTCTTGATTGAAGAGTGGACCGCTGTGTGCTGGCCCGAAAGGGCCGATTGACGGTGCAGTCAAGCGGAACGCTCACCGGTTTCCAACGCTTGAGCTTGGGGCCACCCTGCTGCCAGACCGCGATTCGGTGGCCAGCCAATGGAGGAGGGGTATGCACAAGGCTGAGACGGAGGCGTTGGTCAAGTTGGAGCTCCGCCTGAGCGAGTGCGAGAGGCGCCTGCCCAACGCTGAGGGCGAAACCAATGCCTTGGAGTATGCGGTCAGGGCTTTGGTGGCCAGTTCTGCCAATCCCACCGCGGTGCGCCTTGCATGGGCCCACCTGATGCCCATGATCGTCGACATCCATGTGCCTCCCCAGCCAACGCTCCAATGCGGACTTTCTGCTTGGCTTGCGTCATGGACTGAGGTCCGTGGCCGAGCAAATCGACGCTTTGCCCTGCCCCCTAGAGACCTCCCAGATCGAGAACGGTTGCTTGGCCCTTTGAGAGAATTGCTGCCAACAGACGACCGCCCGCTAATGGCCGCTCGCTGTCGCCGTTGAGGTAAGCGGCTTGCAAGCGTCCTGCTGCCATCAACTCCGCCCGTCCCATGCCTGCTGGCTGATTCCGCAAGGGCTCTCCTGGCGACGCCAAGCCTCCCACCAGCGCTTGGACCACGGCGGGACGGCCATCTTCGGACTTTGCATAAGCGGTGGCAACCATGCGCTGGGCGTGCGCCGACCAGCCGCCCAAAACCAACTCGGTGTGCATAGCGCTGATGGGTATGCCAGCGGCTGCCGCCGCGCTCACGTAGTTTGGCCAGAGGCGATCAATCACGCCGCCAAGCTCGCCGGACAGCCGCTCTATCGTGAAGTCTGCTCGAAAACTGGCTTGGAGACAGAGCTCGTAGATTCTTAGGAAGAACTGGGCCGACCCACGCGTGGCCAAGACGGCGTTGTGCTGAGGCAGCAGAAGCAACTTGGCGCCCTCTGAGTGCACCCCGGTTTGAGCATCTTGCGCAAGGGTATCGACGGTCACAGCCAAGTGATCGGCACTCAGCAACACGTTCAAAATGCTCATCTGCCGTCCTTGGGATCCATTCCGTCGATTGAACCTTCCAACGCCAATTCAGCCATAGGGGTTGTTGAGAATCTCAGACGCAATCCGCTCTCCCGCGTCCAACGCATGGAGGCACGACGACGCTTTGATGCTCAAATCCGAGCGCCCTCCCACGCCGTGGACCTCGACAGCGAGAAGAACCCAACGGCTTTCACTGAGCCGCCAGATCTCGGAGGTGTAAACGTGCTCTCCCACCGACAAGGTGACCCGTTCTAAATCTTTGCCCGGCTTGGAAGTACCCATGGCCCTCGAACCCTGACTGTTCAAAAGCAGTGTGCACGCGAACGCCGCTGGCCTCAACTGATCGCCTTCCTGCGACGCGGGGAGTCACACTCAAGCGAAATGCCCCCCGATGGATCAGACCCAGTCCTCATTGGATGCCGGCGATGTGACCGTGACCTGCCCAACCTGGGGTGGCCGTCATGGCGTTGAAAGGGCGGGACATAGTGAGGGGGCCGCGCCCACCGCGTTCGGGGCATCTCCGGCCGACTCCACCGCTGAAATGGGCCCGATCTGCAGCAGAGCCAAGGCCGCCAAGCACGCCTGCCGACTGGCGAACGTCTCCCGGGGAGCCATCAAAACATGCCCGCGTGGCGCCACCAGCCGCCAGCGCCAACCTTCCGCCCCGGTGATCCCGGCCCAAAATCCCACCCGGTGGTATACCTCAACGTACATAGCTGCCTTGCGTGATCAATCTGCGATGCTAGCGCGATCGAACCGAGCTCGGCCTATCTTCCGGCCGGGCGTTTAACTCGTCTTTTGAACAACGCGCTCAGGCGTGCGTCGCTAGAGCCTGCTCCGGCCCCGGGACGCCCCGGCTCACAGGCTCATCCAGCAGGTTTGAGCCCCCAGGACGTCCGGGAAGAGACCGCAACAATTGACTCACCCTGTGGACGCTTCCTCCCCTACCCCCCTCCGCACCCAGCACGTAGAGAACCCGCCCCTCAAACTGGGCGGATACCAGCTCAAGCCCCTCCACGTCTGCCAACTTCTTCGTCAGAAGAGCTCGCCACGACGCGGGCGGTTCGGATTCAAATTCGACGATCACCGCGGTATCACCGCACTCCAGCGGCATGATTTCGACGCGAAGGGCGTGGGGCGACGCTGCCGGCAAATCGGGGGCGGATCGGGCCATAGTGGGAGTGTCCAGGCGGGAGGGGTGGGGATTGAGTATCCAGCCCTCGCGGCAAAACCGCGTCAAGGCGCGACGGCGCCCTCGCCTTCCCGTGATTGCCGTCATCACAGGGATGCACCAGCGCTTTACTCCCAGTCCTGCATGATTCCTCGAATTTTTGATCAACCAGGTTTGCTATGACTGCCTCTCGTACCCTCGCATCCTTCTTGTAGAGCACGACGTCGCCATCCGCGAATCGATGCAGGACGTTCTCAAAGACAGCGGCTATGACATCACTGCGGTCGGAGACGCTGAAGCGGCTGTGGAGCGCTTGGCGCAGCAACCCGCCTTCGATCTCCTCATCTCCGACGTGGGCCTGCCGGGGATGAACGGGCACGATCTCGCCAAGCACGCCATGGCACGCCACCCTTCCGTGACGGTCCTGCTGGTCACCGGTCACGGGGGCGTTCCCGGCGCAGACCCACACTTCCTCGAAAACGACGTTATGCTGCTCAAGGAGCTTTCACGCTGCTGGAGTTGCTGGGAACGGTTCGTTCGACGCTTTGACGGCTTCCAGCAACAACTCGGTCACTCTTCTTTCCAACTCCCCCGCGGCGAACGGCTTGGTGAGTATCTCCATGCCAGACTCAAGCTGGCCGGCTCCTACCGCGACGCTTGCTGCATAGCCGGTGATGAATAACACCGGCGTGTCGGACGGCGCTGCCGGCCCGCGTCCGCCACCTGCCGCCCATTGAGCGAGCCCGTCAGGCCCACGTCCGTAATCAGCAAATCAAAGTGCTTTTCGCTGGCATGCACAGTGAGGGCGTCGCTGCCGTTTGCAGCCGCCTTCACGCGGTGGCCCAAACTGCTCAGCACCTCTTTCACCAGCGTGCGCATGGCGGTCTCGTCTTCTACCAGAAGGACCGAGCGACCAGGCGACGTGGCTGGGGGAAGCGCGGGCGTTTCCTGGATTCGGTCATCGGTATCAGCCGTGCTTTGCGGCAAATAAAGGTGCATCGTGGTTCCCACCCCAGGGATGGAGTCAACCGCCACCTGACCGCCGGATTGGCGCGTGAATACGTAGATCGGCAAGCCCCACCCCGTGCCCTACCCGATCGGCTTGGTCGTGAAGAAGGGCTCGAACACCTTTTCAACAACGCTCGCGTCCATGCCGGTTCCCGTGTCTCGGACCGACAAGCGAACATAGGGTCCAGGCGTCAGCACCAAACGCTCCGCCAGTCCGCCATCGACGTGTGAGAGCTCGGCCTCAATCGAGATGCGCCCTCCATCCGGCGTCGCATCGCGCTCGTTGATGCAAAGGTTGAGAAGGGCGTTTTCCAGCTGCGGAGCATCCACCCGCACGACGTCCTCCACTTGATCCGACCGCGTCTCGATCTCAATGGAGGGCCCGATGGAGCGGGCCAGGATGTGGAGCGTCCTGTTCACCATGGCCGACACGTGGATGGCCGACGGTGCCAACGTCTGCCGGCGAAAGAACGCCAACAGTCGTTGGGTTAACGCTGCAGCTCGGTCGGCCCCCGTTCGAGCCATCTCCACGTAGCGACCCAGGTCCTCCAAACGGCCTTGGCCAACGCGCATCTCCAACAGCTCCAAGCCCATGGAGACCCCGGTGAGCATGTTGTTGAAGTCGTGGGCAATGCCGCTGGCCAGTTGGCCGGGGGACTCCATCTTCTGGCCCTGTCTCAGCCGTTCCTCCATCGCCATCAGTTCGTCAGTGCCGGCCTGCACCCGCTCTTCAAGCGTTGCGGTCAACTGCTGCAAACGCTCTTGAGCCACGCGGCGATCGGTGATGCCGGAGGCTGCACCGAACCACTCGCTCACGTTGCCTTCGCTGTCCATCAACGGGACTGCCCGCAACTGTATCCAGCGGACGGAGCCGTCTGGCAACAAGGCGCGGTGTTCTACCTCCAACGGCGACGCCAACTCCGCGGCATGAGCAATGGCCAATTCCACCGCGGGCCTGTCCTCGGGGTGGATCAGCTGTTGACGCCAGTTGCCCCCAGTGGCCTTGAGCTCGGCCATGTCCCCTTGGCGATAAATCTGCTCCTGCTGCCAATCGGGGGAGATTGAGTAACGCGACTGGGTGGCCGCGGCCACAAATGCCCCCAGGGGCCGCTCGCTTGCGCCTAGGATTGGCACAATTGGCGCAATGGAAGCGTGCTGGCCTTGCGTTGAGCCTTTCCATCAACCTCTCCGCTCGGAATGTCGCGCGGCAAGGAATGGCCGATGAACTCGTGGCCAAAATCCACGCGCAGGGGTTGGATTGCCAGGACGTGGAGGTCGAGATCACCGAGGGAGAATGGCTGCGGGTCAACTCGCTGCCGGGCGAGCAACTCAAGCGGATGGCCTCGTCAGGCATTCGGCTCGGGGTGGATGACTTCGGCAGCGGCTACAGCAATTTCGGGTACCTGACCGAGTTGCCCATTCACACGCTCAAGCTCGACAAGTCGCTGATAGACGATATTTCCGAAGACCAACGCGCATTGCTCAAGGTCCAAGCGATCGTCGGTCTGGCCCATGATCTGGGCTACTCGACCGTCGCTGAAGGAGCCGAGACGAACGGTCAGGTCGCCAAGCTCCAAGGCCTTGGGTGTGACGAAATTCAAGGTTTCGCGCTTTCCAGACCCATCAGCGCCATTGAGTTGGCCGAGCTCCTTGCGCCCTGACCCGAGGGAGTTTGATACTCGGTCTTCCAGCCGACGAACCGTCCCGGATGGAAGCACGCGGAAGGATCCTGCAGCGTGCGTATCGCTTTCAGGAAGTCTGCGAGATCGCTGAGGCCGCTGACTGCCTCTGGCCTATTTCAGGACCCTACCCGTGGCTAATACCGGCTTTTATTTTGCTTCGCTTTGTCAATGGAGAACTGACCTCCGACGGCGCTCTGGCGCGTCTGCATGCTGTTGAGGCCACTTGTAGCAGCTGTGGTCTCACCTCGCTGCTAGCACCGGGCGAGGGCCTGACGGACTTGGAAGGCGCCGGTGTGATGGTGTGCCCACACTGCCAGAACCACCAAGCGGTGAGCCGGATGAGGTTGGAAGAGTTCATGAAGCGAATGGCCGGCACGAACGCTACAGCCACCGCTAACCCATCGTCTTCGGACGACGGGCAGGTCTTGTCAGAGTGAGGCCCTTGGCCTGCCAATCTGAACGCCTCGGATTTCTTAGGGCATGAATTGCCACGGTGGACACATTAAGGGCATGATGCGATCGCCCTTTGGTCTTTGCCCACAGAAACCATGACCGTTCCCCTGCCTTATGATCCATTTCTGCAGGCCTCATCAGAGCCATTGCTGGAGCTGGTGATTGTGCGTGTGGGCTGCGATTTGTTCGGTGTGGATGTCGAGTCGGCCGTGGAAATACGCGGACCAGAGACGCTGACCCGAACCCGGGACCGCCAGTTTGTAGTCTCGATCAGAGGGCAAGACGTCCCTGTGGTTGATCTGGGCTTGATCACCGGAGGCGATGCAGTCGGGACGGGTTGTCCAGCAATGCTGTTGGTTCAATCCGCGGTTCAGCTGTTCGCCCTTGCAGTGGACGAAGTCTTGGTCATCGAGAGCCTGTCTGCCTGGCGTGCCGAGCCTGCCGCTCACAGCGACCGATTCGCTGAGCTCTGCCCGCAGGGCGTGCAGCTGGGAAACGGCAAACGCGTCGCCGTCATTGACCCTGGTCGTGCCCTATCCATTCAGCAACGGCTGGAGATCGATTCAGGTTGATTGCCCAATGCTGCACGGTGCTGCCGCTTTCAGTTGCAACCGATTCGCGCGCGTTCCAAGTTCCACGCTTTGCGGTAATCTCTGGCTGACACCGCGATTCCGTGCATGAGGCGCTCGATGGAGAAATTCGACGGAGCAACGTGGTTCCCACTGGACAGGTTTGAAGTCGGCATTGACGCCGAAACAGCAGTGGTTGCACTCGGGCTTTACCAAGTTCGCAACGCGGCCGGTGACTCGACCATGTGCGGCTCGACGATGACTCCGACGCAAGCGGAGCGAACTGGCAATGCCCTTTTGATCGCCGCCAACCGTGCTCGCCTGACGATCCCGGGCTCAAGCAGCAGCCACTGATCCTCTTCTGTGTTGATGTGCCTGCTCGCGGAGGGCTTGGTGAACGACGAGGTCAGGGACGCATTTTTGCGTCTTCAAGAAGCAATGAATCGCATGCATATACGTGTTGCGGCGCTGGAAGCGGCCACAGTGCTCCTGCTTCGCACGAACGCCGGCAACGCCAACGTCGCAGACGAGTTTGAGCGCAGCATTCGGCACTACCTCCAAGGGATGGACCAGCACCGGGACCATGTCTTCGCGTTCGAGGAGATCGTCGAGCCATGGCTGGGCATCCTGAGGGAACCATTGGCTGGCATTCCCCCGTCTCCGAGCCGCTGAACTGCCAAAGCGGAGCGGCCATCGGGCGGCCGTAACCTCGGCCAATGCCATTGCCGCCTCGCCGCCTCACGGCGCAAGGCGCCGAGCTTTCGGCGCGCTTGCGGGTCTGAGGCCGCCATCCAGGCGGCCTCACCCACGGTGACTTCAGCGGCAACTTCGGTCAACCATGCCCTGCGAGCGACCATGCGTTCGCACTGGCCTTGGAAGGGCGGTTAGAACTCCTGCCAGTGCGCTGCGTCCGCAGATACCTGCCGTGCGGGACGAGCTGGCAATGCCTTCGGCGGGGTTGGCTTGCCCGCGTAGGCGGTTTGAGAAAGGCGGGAGCCGTCCACAGCACCTGGCTTGGTCAAGCTTGCACTGGCCGTGGCTGGCGTCTTTCCCTGCGCGCGTTCATTCACCTTGAAGACCGCGACGGCGGTTGCCAGCTGTACCGACTGGTCTTCCATGGATCGGGCAGCGGCGGTCGCTTCTTCCACCAACGCGGCGTTCTGCTGGGTCGTTTCGTCCATCTGAGAAACAGCCTGGTTCACTTGCTCGATGCCCGACGCCTGCTCCTGAGAGGCGGCAGATATCTCACCAATGACGTTGGACACGCGCTCAACCGAGCTGACAATCTCAGACATCGTCTGGCCAGCCTGGTCAACCAGCGCCGATCCTTGAGCGACCTTGGCCACAGAGTCCTCGATTAGCCCCTTGATCTCCTTGGCTGCAGAGGCAGAGCACTGTGCCAACGTGCGCACCTCGGAGGCCACCACGGCGAACCCTCGACCCTGGTCCCCGGCTCGAGCCGCCTCCACGGCCGCATTGAGTGCGAGGATGTTGGTCTGGAAAGCAATGCCATCGATCACGGAGATGATGTCCCCGATGCGGCGCGACGAGGCTTCGATACCCCCCATCGTCTCCACTACTTTCCCGACCACTCCACCGCCCTGCCCGGCCACGCGCGAGGCCCCACTCTGGCCAACTCGCTGGCCTGGCGTGCATGCTCGGCGTTTTGGCGCACGGTGGAGGTAAGCTCCTCCATGGACGCCGCCGTCTCTTCCAAGTTGGCCGCTTGTTGTTCGGTGCGTCGCGACAAGTCGCCATTGCCCGCGGCAATTTCCGTCGACGCGGTATTGATTGCCGTGGATGCCTGCTGGATGCGGGAGACGATATCGGTCAGCTGAGCCACGGTCGCGTTAGCGTCTTCGCTCATCGTCGCAAAGACGCCGCGGAAGTCGCCTTCCATGCGGTGGGTCAAGTCGCCAGAGGCAATGGCCTGAAGCAAGGTGGAGACGGCGCTGAGGCTGTGGTCAGCTGTCTCCATCAGACGGTTGAGGTCCGAAACCATCAATTCAAAGTCGTGCTGGAACGCAGACGTGTTACCGCGGGCGGAGAAGTCGCCGTCGGCAGCCGACACTGCCAACCGCTTGATCTCCGTGTTGATCGCCAGCAGACTTGCTTTGGCAGCGTCCATCGATTCGTGGAGCACGCCCGGGAGCCGGGCAGGCGTCGCGCGTCACGCCGCAGGTCACCGGCCGCATACTCGTTGAGCACTTGGATGGCATCCAGGATGGCCTCAAGGTGCTCGAACACCATTGTGTTCATGCCCTTGGCCAGCTCGCCGTAGACACCGGGCAGGTCCTCCGGAATCCGGTGCGAGATGTCTTCGGCCTCGTGAAGCTTGACCATGACCTTGGTGTCGTTCGAAAAACGCTCCAAGGTGGCAACCATTTGACGGAGGGAGAGCAGCATCTGGCGCGCCTCATCGCGGCTCTGGTAGTCGGTTCGCACGTTGAGGTCGCCATTGGCCACGCTGCGGATAGCGGGCAACGCCTCACCAATGGGCCGGGTGACCGAACGGCTGATCGCCCACCCCAGCACGCTTGCGACCAAGTACAGCACCGCCAAGACCAAGCCTGTGATCGACATCAGGTTGTTGAGGCTTGCTGCGTTGGTTGCGAGTTCAGCCTTCATGCCGCGAAGGTTGTATTCGCTGACTTTCTCCATGGCGTCGAACAGCGCCACGCGCTTTGCCCTGGATTCTGTCACCGAGATCGTCTGCGCGGCCTCGGCATCGCCAGCGAGGAGCGCAGCGTGAAGCTGATCGTGGATGACAAAGTAATCGCTCAACGCAGCGCTGACCGGCTTGAACAACGCGGCATCTTCGCCATCGGCGAAGGACCGCAGGTATTGCTTCACCAGCTCGTTGATCTTGGCCTTGCCCGCCACGATCCGCTGTTCGTATTGCTTGACGGCCTCAGCGGAAGTGGCTTCGCTGACCTGGGAGGTTTCGTAGATGCGGAGATCGCCGAACTGCGCACGCATCTCTCCGATGGCATAGCTGCCAGGCGCCCAGACGGACTCAATCCTGGACAACTCCTGCTTCGAATGTGACGCGCGGACAATAGTGAAGATGCCCAACGCCAAGGTCATGCTGGTCGTTATGGCGAATGCCAGCATCAGTTTTTTGGAGATGCTTCCGACGTGGCTTCTTCGGCGCACAGGAAGAACACGGCGTCGCCGTGGCTTGAAGCACTCAACGCGCTATGAATGGAGATAAGCGCGGCGAAAGGAGACCTGACGAAGGCCTCCTGGTAACTGTGGCCTTTGATCTCGCTCGCCGTGGCCAACAGCGCGCTTGGCCTGCTCCGCTCGATCAGAAAGCGGCCGATTGCTGGAGTCGGGAAATCCAATGGCGAACGACGTATTCAGGAGCCAGTTCTTGAACGCTGTCTGCAGGACAACGATCTGGTCGCCGTCTTGAAAGTGACGGTGCTGAACGACAGTGCTTCTGATGATGCAAGTAGCGCGCATTGATGGGCAGCAGCGACGTTCGCTTCCAGCGTATCCACTGTAAAGAGGAAGGCTTGCGGTCCAATGCACTCCAAAGGGCGGATGCATGTTGCCAGTCAGCTAGCGCACGTGCGCGCCTGCCGGTTCGCCTCTGCAATCTTTGCCAAGCGCCTCGATCCAGGAAGCGATCTGTTTGACGCCGTAGGGCTTGGACAAAACACCCCGATCCCGGTGCCGGCTGATCACATCGTTCGGATGAAGCGTGGAGGTAAAGAAGACAGCGATGCCATCGCGCCGAAGTTCGTCTGCCAACTTGTATGCACTGCGCCGGGCGTCAGGGCTGGCGGGCACATCCAGAATGACGACGTCGACGTGCCCCGCTTGCGCTGCGCGCAAGGCTCCTGAGCTGAATTCCAAGCATTCGACGTCATAGCCGAGCTCTCTTAGTTCGACTCCAACCACCTCACAGATGGAGGTTTCAATGTCCACGAAGAGAACGTTCATGTGGATTGCCGTTCCACAAGGTCGGGTCAAATTTTCCACACGGTCAGCAGCTGGTTCAAGCTAGTTGGGACGACTTCTGCTTTCGGCAGACGGAATCTGCTCAGCTTTGCCAACGCTTCATCGGGAGCGCGAGAGGAGCTCCCAGCATCCTTCCGCCGGGTGACAGACCAGTCGCCACGATGTTCATTTCGCCTCCCCTTCGCTGAGTGGTTTCGAGAGGGGCCCCACGTAGACTGAGGCAGACGGCCCTCCCGTGAAGCGCACAAGGAGATCCATCGCCGTTGCATTCATTGCGTCCGCATCGCCCCGCTGAGAGAAGCTGGCCCAGTCTGCCATCGCGATGCTCTGCAGCTGGCCCTCCTTGGCCAAAAACAGCCGCATAGGCCACCGCGGCAGCCGACGTTGCGAGACACGCCCGCGTGCCAACTCGATGAAGTTCAGGTGGCTGCGCGCTTCGGATGCCCTGGCGTAGGCAACGCGAAGGCCATCCGGTGGACCCTCCAGGTAGGACAGGAACCGGGCCCCGTCGTACAAGGTCACCCCGGTCACGCCGGCCTGTCTGTTGAACCGCTCCGCGTCGGCTATCAACTCAACCAGCCGCCCAAGGCTAAGGTAGGGGCTGGCCTCACTCACAAAAACCACCGCACGGTTTGGCATGACACGCTCCTAAGATTGCTTCAGACCCAACAACCTGACGGGTCGGGAAGAGCAACAAGTGCTACACGGCAACCTTTGATTTTGCCTTCCAGGCGCCTGTTTCCAGATCCTTCCGCAGCACCCAGTCCTTCGCCGGAATCTTTGCCCCACGGGCGGTCAGGTAGTCCGGCATGAATAGCATGATCTCCCCCCCTTGAATCAGACAGCTGGTCGAGAGGACCACGCCGTCACTGAGCTCGACCAAGCAGGTGGCTCTCTCGCCCAGTTCAGCCTGCTCGCCTGTCAGGGACGCGGTGGCCCCTGGGTAGATGTGGCTGTGAGTAAATTCCAACCGCATGGCATGCCCCTGTCGAATGCCTCAAATTCATGACTCCCCTGCTTCCACTGTGCAACGTGAATCGGGCGGCCTACAGAGGAAATCCGTTACCCATCACTGCGGAACGTCATCGAGACGATTGCCGACCAATGCGGCAAGCCGCTCCATCCCCGTTTCTGGGATGAATTTCCCTCCGAAGCGTTGGGAGAAATTCACCCAGTTCGACCTCATCAGTGCTTTGAGCTCGGCTTCTGAAATCCGCAGGAAGAGCAATGCATGCGCAGGGAACCGCAACTGCTGGATGGATCCCCGCGCCAGCTCAACGATTTCGGTATGCAGGGTGAAGGACTGGGTGTAAACGGAGCTCGCAGCCACCGCACTCGCTGTGCCTTCCAAATATGTTAAAAACCTGCTGCCGTCGAAGCATACAACTGCACGCGAGCCGCACTTGGCATTGAACTCTCGGCCTGCACGCATGACTTCGGGCAAGCGCTCCTCACCGATCTCTTCCACAGCCGCGCTTACGAACACCACCGCACACTTAGACATTACGGGCTACCTTTCACTCGGCACCAGTGCAAGCCGGCCAACGTGGATCAGCTGTGTACAAAACGCAGGCCAGCTTGAATTTCAGTTTTCAGTTGCGCTATTCCTGAACCTTTAAGAGTGCACCATGGCTAGCCCCGTCCCCGACTCAAGTTGGCTGCAAGAGCGATGACCTCGCTAGGGATCACGGCCCCGAGGTGCGCGAGAACCGCGGCTTGGACGACCTCTGTGTTGCAGAGGAAGAATATCCCGTCTCGCGGCCCAGCCGACGTCAGAGACCGGTTGACACTGATCACCGAAGCTGGCACATCGCTCACGAACACTTCGTGAAACTTCGACCCCGCAAAGCGCGCTTCGAGGGCTCTCCGACTTGCTTTCGTGTCCTGCCGTAGCGCCACACCGTATTTTCCAGACAATCCGATGCCACTGGCGGTAAATACGTAATGATCTTTAAACGAGGTCAACCACACCAGAATCGGTCCGCCCTCGGCGAGAACGCGTTTGTGAGCAAGCTTGCTACGTATCATCGGGCTGCTCGTTGTTGGCCTGATTGATCGATTCGCCCCTCTTGTGGCTCCGTGGGCGGCGCGAATTGCGAGCTACGAACGATGGACAGGATCAGTATCCGACAGCGGCAGAGGTGAGGGCAACGCCTGCGCGCCGCCCTTCATTTCGGCCGTCCGGGTAGATGGGCTCACCGCACCACAAACGGCCGATCTGTAAGCGAAACAAACCGAGCGGGCTGTGTAGGGCTTAAATCCTTTGGCGGCCCGCCAGGCTCAGCCGAAGCGCTCATTGCTCCGCCGATTCATCCCCCCCCGGTGCACGCGAGACAAACGCCATCCACGTGCGACCTGAAATAGCCGGTGTCGCCCGTCAACGAATAGCGGACTCCGGCCCAAATCGATGTCGCTGTGGGGCTGTGCCAAGCGCGAGTCCTCTGGCAGGCGTGGCGAAACGAACGTATCATTTCGCTCTCCTGCGGCGCAACCATTCCCGGCAGGACAGCGCCTTGAAGAGCGCGATTACAAGTTGGAGCAGCGCCAGACCAGTTGCGCAGGCCAAGATAACCATAGCAAGAGGCAAAAGTAGCTCCATGATGGGATCCTACAGGCCCGCGGGTTGGCAGCAAGTCAAGGCGCCCGGGCCATTGGCGCTCAGCAATCTCCTGTTCGCTTGGGGTGAGATCACCACAACCGCGTGACAGTGGCGTGAAAGTCGTGTGGCGATCGCAAGTAGCTGGCGCATAGCGAGCTGCCGTCCGAACGCAGGTTGGCTCCCGTGTGCGCCGCCATGACGGCAGCCCCCAACAGGTGCACCTGGGTGCGCCCGTTGTCCTGCCACCCTTTGGGCAGCGATTCAATGGCCGCCAAGGCTTCTTGCCCTGACAGGCATTGGATGCAGGTCAGGTAGGACCATTGAAGGCCCACTTCCTCGCGCAAGCGCCTGCCGGCGGCCTTCTCGTCCAATCGGCCCTCGGCACTGTCCAGCAGCACGTGGGCGGCCGCAATGGCTTTGCCTTGGGGCGAGAGCCGGCTCTTCTTCTTGGGGAACAGGCCGCGCATGATCAGGCCTTCTTGCTGGCCTTCTTGGCGACGGCATTCTTCGCAAGTTTCTTGACGGCCTTCTGGGCGGCCTTCTTCACCGGCTTGCCCGTCTTCTTGGCCACCCTGGCGGGAGCTTTCTTCACCGTCCCATCAGCCGACGGGAACTTCGCTCCGGGGTTGGCCTGAGCCCACGCCTTGCCCTCGGTGGACTTGGCCCACGCGGTGAAGACCTTGGGGGCCAAACCCCGACCGGCCCACGTCTCACCGGTTGGGAGGCGATACTTCGGCGCCACCTTGCCAAGCTTGCGGCCCTTTCGGGGTCCCGGGGCAGCCTTGGCGGCACGCGCCGGCTTGGCGTCGATCGTTTCCCCGATGAGCTTGGCCACCTGCCGCCGCTGGGCCGGACTGAGGACCTTCGCATACTTCTGCAGGACCGCCAGGGCTTTGGGCACCTCGCCGTCGCGCTTCTCCACCAGCTTCTTCTGGGCTTCGAGCTGTTTGATTTCGGCGTTAAGGGATTTCAGGGTAGTCAGGGCCAAAGGAGCACTCCGGTCGGGAATCCAACGGTTATAGCCCATCGCTCCGGGCATGGCCACCCGAATGGGCCCCATCTTGACACCCACCAGCCTGGGGCGCGATAACTCCCTTGCCGCGAGGGGAAATGCCCCCGGCGTATTGCCTGCTTAGCTCAAGGCAACAGGTCCCGATTCGATCGCACAAGCGACGACGGGATGGTTTTTCCTGTCTTTTGAGATCTAAGCATGCCCAAACTCCAACGGTTGAGAACCGAGGCTTTCCTCGCCCAGAAGGGCCGGTGCTGCTATTGCAGCGTGCCGATGTGGAACGCCTCTCCCGATGAACTAAAGCCGTTCGGCCTGCGCGCCAAAACGGCCACGCCGCTCCGTTGCACCGCCGAGCACCTGGTCGCCCAACAAGAAGGCGGCAAGGACGTGGTAGGCAACATCGCTGCCGCCTGCTGGCTCTGCAACACACGCCGGCACAAACGCAAATCGCCGCCCTCCCCCGAGGCTTACCGCGCGTTCGTGCAGAAACGCTTGGCGAAGGGCAAGTGGCACCCGCCGAGCGTGGCCAAGTTGCGCCTCAGAACGCGTGGAACGCAACCACCCGACGGATGAGTTCCGCCACGCTCACGTGCTGCCGCTGCGCCTCGCGGCGGACGCGGTCGGCCAGGTCTCGGGAAGCCCGGATAGGCGGCAGGCGGTCGTCCCTGGGGCCGGCAACGGGAGAGCGCAGCAGCTGGGGGCGCGCCAGGTAGGCGGTGAGCCATTGGCGCACGGCTTCGCTCTCGCTCACCCCGGCTGCTCTAGCGCGTGCGGCCAATGCCTGGCGCAAGGTTGAAGAAAGGGACACTTTCGGCAGCACGGCCGTCAAGGGAGGCTTGGACGTCAGCGTCACAGCCTCTGCCTCGGTCGGCCCACGGGGGCTGGGCGGAAGAAGCGCTCCAATCGTTTGGTCTCCAGCAACGCTTCCATGAAGGCACCCATGG
Organism: Stenotrophomonas sp. BIO128-Bstrain; assembly: GCF_030128875.1. Lineage (NCBI taxonomy): Bacteria > Pseudomonadati > Pseudomonadota > Gammaproteobacteria > Lysobacterales > Lysobacteraceae > Stenotrophomonas > Stenotrophomonas sp. BIO128-Bstrain. Next base: position 2,597,711 of record NZ_CP124620.1, read on the forward strand.
CGTGGGTGTAAGCGTCCTCGCTGGCCGCCAACCGCAAGCTCAGCGCAAGCCGTTCCCACTTTCCGTTCGGTGCGCATGCGATGGCGAACAACCAGTGGTGCGTCCAGTCATCCTCCAACCGATCGGATGCAACGAAGAGCACCCGGTGATCACGCTGGAACGGCAGGGACGACAGCGCATGGTCAACGGCGTGGCGGTGGGCAGCCTGTAGCCGTGCCCTCTCCTCGCCGTCGGTGTCCAGTAACGCCGCGAACCCTTTGGGCAGGCGCAACGAGACTCGGTAGCCCGCCGCACAGGTGTGGTGGTCTTCGCCTTCCCACAACCGCTGTTGCCCATCGAGCTCCTGGCCCATAGCAAAGCGCCGCATGGCGTCCTCGGTCACCGGCCCACCGGGCTTCAACTGGGTCAACCACGCACCACCCCAGCGCAACGCAGCCAAGGGCGCGTCCAGCAGTTCTGCGAAGGAAAACCCATCGGCGAACACGTCCTCCCGGCAGATGCATGTGAGTTGCAGGTTCATGGGATCAGCCTCATAGCCGCGGCTTGCTCGTCCGAACGGGCTCCTCAGTGCCAGGGAGGGATACTTTTAAATGTGCGGCGGCCCGCTTCGCCTTCCATTCGTCGATGCCATTTCTGATCTCTGGCGACCCAGTGCTTGCCAAGGCATCCGGGTCTGCCCCAGCTTCGAGCAACACAGTGAGCAATGGAACATGTCTGTAGAGATCAGCCGAGTAGAGAGCCCCCCACCCATCGTGCCGTTGAGAATTCGGATCAGCCCCCGCTGCACACAGCACGCGGCAGGCCTCGACCCATCCACGCCTCGCAGCCATGAGCAGCGGAGTCTCCTGATCTTCCTTGCGCCGAGCGTTCACGTCGGCGCCTTCTGCGATCAAATGCCTCAAGGCATCCAGAGCAGGTTCGCGTTCCCAGCTTTCAAGCAACCTAATGATCGGCGGCGTCCGCAAGTCGTCCCGCCATCGCCGGACCTTGCCCACAACCCAATTTCGAGGAAGCCAGATAGGGGCCGTTAGGGTGTAGAGGAGGACGTCCTTTCGAGAAAGAAGCCCGCTTCCTTCGAATCCCATACCCATCTCCCATGGAATACGTTTGTATTCCTTCTCCCCCATGCAAACAGAGAGCGGCGCGGTGTCCAGTGCTTCGGGACGGCTAAACTCAGAATCTGCGGCCTCTGGCCGACAGATTCAAAAGCCCACGTCCTCCACCGACCTTGAAGGCGCCCATGCCCGTCTCTGATCCCCTCGCGTTCGACCTGCTGCGGGCGTTCGCGCAGTTGGAGTTTCGCCTCAAGAACGATCCAGGCTTTCTTCGCGCCGGTCCCTACCGAATGGCCCAGGTGAACTGGCCCGCGGTGGATGAAGCGGTGTCACGGCTGGAAGATTCACTCTTCTTCGATCAGGTGTCGGACAGCACGCACGAGCAAATCCTCACACCTCCACGTGATCGCCCGATGGTCCAAGAGGTGGCGGTGGTCAACGGCCTCAACCGCGCCGTCTTTCAGCGCCTGCCCCTTCAGCAATCCAATGCCAGTGCATTGGTCGAAGCCGCACGCCGCGTGCGCAACAACCTCTTCCACGGGGGCAAGGAGGAGCCGCATTTGGGCGATGATGACGAGTGGGCCGCCGCCGCACTGGACGTGGCCGAGTGCCTGCTTCACCTGCTGAACCATGGAACGCTCGGATCGGGATAGGGCCCGTGAAGGGATATGCCGCCTCCGGGGGACGGACGTAGGCACTGGAGAATCGAGGGGATGACTAGAGCGCGACGGGCGGGAAACGCTCTTCGTGTTCCGGATACAGGTCGATCATGAAGAACTCCCGGCGAAACCCTTCAAAGATTCCTGGGTCACGGATCATGGCCTCGATTTGCGCCTGCGTCCAAACAGCGCCATGTTCCGCAGCGTGGGCCCGGAGACGCTCGGCCTGCTGTCCCACGGCCTCGTCCGTAAGGTGGTGTTCCGCGTAGCCTTCGACAATCAAGCGGTAGATGGTCTGCGCGCTCAACTGCCAGAACTCGTCGCCAGCTTGCGTTGCCCGAAGGGCACTCATGGCCCGCTCCGAGGACCGGGTCATCAGCAGGGCTTGATAGAACGCAGACAGCGCTGTTTCCAGATCTCCTGCCGATAGCTGCCGTTTGGGGGCCAAGAATGCCCAGAACGGCGCCCGATGCTCAGCACGAACAAAATTGGCGATGGCGCCCCCATGGCATGCGGCCACCACCGTGATGAGGTTCAAGCGCGTGGCCACGTTGAGGTTTACGAACGCCGGCTTCATGTCATCCCACGTCAACCAAGACCCGTCAGCGAACTCCAGCCCGCCCTCTCCACCGTGGCACTCGATGTGAAGCAACGGCACGTAGGGCTCCCTGGATGCTTGCTGAGCAAGCTGGGCCAACAGATCGAGAAAAGCCCCGCTGGAAGGAACACGAACGCTGGCGATGTGAGGAACGTCGCCGATCACCCGCGCCCAGTCTTGGGCATCCGCGAACAGGCGGGCTGCGGTGTTGAGTTGGCCTTCCGGGAGGGAATCCACGATGAGAATTTGGTTGAATTTGGCTGCCATCTTCATCTTTCAGATCGCCGGAGCAGGAAACAACGGCCGCATGCAGGGTCTACATTTTCCGACGAGGCTTCTTTTTTGGATTCGCTGCGGCACCGCCGATCACCTCCAAGATGCGCCGGCGCTGTCGTTCGGCAATGATCGGGCGCAGGAGCTTAAGAACGTATGCCCACTCCGTGTCAGACATGTCCGGGTCCCAGAGCTTGGCAATGGCCCACTCCCGCTCATTGGGGCACTTTAGCCACGGACGTTCCTTCTTTTGCTTACCCATGAGGTCACGCAGTTCGCACCTCACCCACTCGACGCTTTCGCATACGAGATCCGCTTCACTCATCCAGCATTCTCCAATGTGAGACAGCATTCCCTAGCCACGGGAGATGTCTAGAGTCAGTCTGTCAAGCCTTCAAACATTCCTTCACGGCTTGATCGAGATTAGACACATGGATCGGAGTGGGCGACCCGTTCTTCATCTTCCATACGGTGTAGCCATCCTTTGTTGCCTTGCCACCGATCGCGGTTTGCTTGCCCTCGGAAATAAAGCGGGTCAACAGTTTGGTCGCCCCCTCATCTTGGATATCGAACAGCTTGCGAGCCACGGCATCGGTGAGCAGGTGCGAGCCCTTGGTGTCCAGGCAGAACACATACTTGCCCTTCCAGACTAGGAAGTCCGGTGAGAAGGAGGCACTGTCCCCCTCCGACAACAGCGGAATACGGAAGCCCCCATTGCTCGGGTTCCGGTGCCATGTGTGTCCGGCCTTGTCCAAGGCGGCGGCGAACGGGGCTTCAAACTTGTTGAGGCCTGCGTATCGCGGATAGAGGCCGTTCTCGAAGGCCTGCGCCTTCTTCGGCACGCGCATGGTCGAGAACGTGAACTCCAGCTCAGATTCATACACCAGCGAGGTCAGCTGGTAGTAGGTGGACACGATCTCCCTAGCCAGGGTGTCAGCTGCAGCTGCGGCGTTGCTACCGGCTTCCACCCTCACGTCAAACTTGGAAGCCTTTAGGTCTACCACGGCCAATGCGGCCCTAGAGCGCCCACGGATGGCGTTGCTCACCAGCCAACGCAGGCGCACCCGGTTCGCGTGCCCACTGACCGTCCAGTCGTGGCCGATTTCCTTAGCCAAGTCAGAGATGTCCACCGTCTCGGTCTTGCTGTGCGCGTCGCCCTGAGTATCGATCTCTCCTTCCTTGAAGGTGGGGAACTGCGCTACCAACTGGGCAATGGCACCCACTGCGTCGTCGGCGTCCGCATGGACCTGGTGAAGGAGCACTGAAACCCCCTCTTTGGGGGCGAGATCTTCTGAACCGCCATCCCCACCGCCATAGGTATGAACGATCTCAATGGCTGCTCCAGATTCTTGGAGCTTGGCCCGCACGGCCTCGATCGATTCGGTGAACACGTTCTTCTTGTCCACACGCAAGAAGAAATGGGCGCTGTTGAGCAACGGTGAATCGTAATGCTTGGCGTCGTATTGGCGTAGAACGCGGCCAATGATCTGCTCAACCTTGATCTGAGAACCCATCGACTTATCGATGTAGCCAAGGTAGCAAGCGGGATCGTCCCACCCTTCCTGCAAGCCTTGGTTGAAAATGATGTGCTGAAAGTCGCCGGCCTGAAATTCGTCAAAATCGCTCTCGCCCTTCGAGAACAAATTCACTGCGTCGGGCTTGTTGCCATCGGCAAATTTCAGGTCGGCGTAAATGGCCACCTTGGCCGGGTCCACCTTTTTCTGCTCAACCAGATAGCGCCAGATGCGGATCGGCGGCGCATTGCGGTGTTCAAAGGGCTTGGTGTGATCGTCCTTATCACCGTCGTCGGTGATGTTGGTCTTGCACACATAGATGGCCTTCGGTGTGAACCCCAGCGCCCGGCCCTGAATTTCTTGCTCAATCAACTGAAGCCGATCGTGGAGATCGTCCAAGCAACGTTCCATCGGCGCAGTGGTGCCGTCGAACTGAATGGAAGTCTTGATCAGCTCAGCCTTGATGACCGCGTTGCTGTCCACCGCGGTGATGGCAAATGCAGTGGCGTCGGCAGCGCCCTTCCCGTCAACCGCTGCCAACAGCGCAAAACGCTCAAGACTGGCTTCATCCTCGCCCGCCTCATCGACCCAGCTTTCCTGGGGCGCAAGCACCGTTTTGGCAAAATTCGCGGGAAGCTTGAGCGTCGCGCTGGCCAAGAGGTAGGCCTCCGGCTCCAGCTCGGCCAAGATCTGGGTCTGCTGTTCGGACAGGTTGTGGCCTTCATCGTAGACGACGATCAACGGCCGCCGAACCCCACCGGCGTCACGGGCGATCAATCGCTCCCAGGGCGATTGGTCACCGAACAGGTCTTGATCCTTCTTGTAGATGTTCAGCGCGCCGTCGGCTTGCTCTTTGTTGTTAAAGAGCCCGGTCGTGGCCATCACGATGAGGGGGGAGCTCCCATCCGAGATCAGGTTGGGTTCCAGTTGCGCCGCCCGGATGACACGGAAATCGTCAACGATCTCGGCATACTTTCCGCCACCGGAAAAATTTGTATAGGTCTGCTGGACAACCGACTTGGCTTTGCTCATCCAGAACACGATGGGCTCAACGGCCATGTGCATGCGCATCAACGTGACGGCCTCGGCCAGCACCGGTGTTTTACCGGCGCCCGTGATGGCGGACAGCGCCTGATAAAACGGACGCGGGAGCTTGCCCTTGTAGGTCGGCCTGTAGGGGTGTCCAGCAAAAAAAGCGTATCGCCCAGCGATCTGCTGGGCTGCACGCACCTGGAAGGGTTTGAGCTCAATCTGCATCCATGCCACCATCGTTGTTGTAAGCGTCTGCACGGGCGTTGAAGCCAATGTGCTCCAACACCTTGTCCGGAATTTGATAGAACTCAATGTCGCTGCCGGTGTAAGGCGCCAGTGCAGCGTAGACGTGATAACGCCCCGCCAAGCCAGCTCCCTTTGCTTCCTGCGCGATTTCCTTGAATACGGCCCGCGTCAGCGCCGAAGGTTGGTCAGGAGCGCTCCACACCAAGAAGAAGCCCTCGTTGCGGCTGTTCACAGCAAACAGGTGCTTATGATCCCCGGCAGCCAATCTCCGAAGATAGGACTTGGCCTTGTCATTGCGATCCCAGTAGCTGACCAACAGCAGGTCCATCATCTCTTCGCGAGCGAGAGCATTCACTGCGTTGGCATCCACTTTCTCTCGTTTGAGAGAGAAGTATCGAAAGCCTCCGCCCAAGCCCTCCCGCTCACCTGACTTCCACTTCCCCGTGATGGCGCGCTTAATGCGGTCAGCCGTCAAGGTCTTGGCGTAGTGATCCCCTTTCTCGTCGTTCCCCTGCTCAATCATGATGAAGCGACGAGTGGCAGCCACCTCTTTATTCAGCTCCAAAACCGCGTGCCCCGTTGTCCCGGACCCAGCGAACGGATCCAATACGATTCCATCCTTTCGACACCAGATTTGAATAATTTTTTTGAACAGTTTGAGCGGCTTTACGGTCGTGAATCCGTGATCTTTCCCAACGACAGCACCGAGCTCCTTCAGCCCGCTCTGGCTATGCCCGCTCTGCTCATGATCCCAAGACGTGCTACCCAGATCATCGATGGAGTCGAATGACTCATCTGCCCAGTAGGTCATTGGCACAACGCCCTTCTTGACCTCATTGAGGTAGACCTTCGCACGGAAATGGCCCTTTCCTTGGTCGCGCCAATATCCGCGGGGCCAGTTCCCAGCCTTGAGCACTTTTTCAGCGGCTTTCTTTGCTGCGCTCAAAGACCCCTTGATGACCAGAGCTGGAGCTCGGCCATCGTGTTGGTCCTCGTTCCGGTATTCACAACCCCATTGCTCAAGCAGCGCCTTAAGCTTCGACCTTTCGAGCGCCCAGCACCGCCCCTCCGATGGAGACATCAATTCGCCTGTAAAAGGCGATTGAACTGCATACACCTGCCCCCAGTGAGTGTCCGCTCCACGCCCCGTCAGGTCACCAGGTGTCCACAACTCGGGGTCCCCGTCGGGGGAACCATAGCGCGAGTTCATTGATTCGCTGCGCTCCATCAAGGTGGTCTTGGCGCGATCAATATCCTTGGCATACACCAACACATATTCTGTGGAAGTGGACACATGGGACTTCTTGCCAACATTATTCTTTGGAGAGTAGCTCTTCTGCCAATTGATGATGCCAATGCGATTCTCCTCGTGGAAAATCTCATCCATCAGCATCCCCAGCCTGTAGAGTTCTCGATGATCGATACAGATGGCGATGACGCCACCAGGCTTGAGCATTTCTCGCATCATCCAAAGACGAGGCGTCATGAATCGCAGCCACTTGCTGTGGCGCGAACCATCGTCTTTGGCCACCAAATCGCCCATATCCGGGTCGTTGGGATCTTTGTCCCACTTGTCGTTGTAACGGAAGTCCTCGCCGGTGTTGTATGGCGGGTCCGTCAGCACCAGATCTACTTGGCCACGATACTTGTAAAGCGTGACCATGGTGGCGAGATTCTCGCCATCCCAGAGTTCGTTAACGCACTCCTCCTCAGCGCTGCCCACGGAAGCGCGCTTGTTGAAGTCAAACATCCGAGGCTTGACCTGACGAACGATCTGCCAAGGAGCTGTGCGCCCACTGTAGTTCAAGACGATGCCATCTCTCCCTGCTTCAGCGCGTTCGGCATCGTGCTCTTGCAGCAGCTTGATGAGCGCTGCCCTGGACAGCTCTTCGTATTTCATCTGATTACCTTGTGTTCTTCGATCGCGGACCAGCCGCAAAAATGGCCCCTTAGGGCCATGGGAAGCCTATGCGCTGAAAAAGCCCTAGGACGACGCTTCGGAACATACCCGAACTCCGTCTCATGGGCTGCGCCGCCGCACAGCCGTTGCGCCTCCGAAAGGTCGCAACTCATCCCCTTCGCCATTTTCGCCTCGACCAATACAATCAGCAAGTTAGCCCCTCCGCGCATGGATGTAGGACCCGCAAACCGTTGAGCTGCAACGAAGGCGCTAGGGGACCATCTGTGCCATCCAACTCGCACTGCGCAGACAGCGCTTTTCCCACTCACCGGCAAGCCACCTCAGCCACCGTTTGCGCAGCCCCAAGGTCCGCAGGCAGCTGGGCCTTGCAGACCCCTTCCACGTCCACCGTCTGGCTGGGGCGCGGCTGCTCCAGGTAGAGCACGCCGTCGTAGCCCACCTGGGTGGTCTCGGTCGCCGTCTTGGCCACCGTGCCCGCTTCGATGGCCGGGCCCGTGAGGCGGAAGGTGCGTGCGGTCTCGGTCAGGACCGGGAAGGTGAGGTGCATGCCGGCTTGGCGGCCAGCGGTGGCGGTTTGCTCGATCTCGGCCAACTGGGTGCCCAGTGGCAGCGCCCGATCGTCTACGCGGACCTCGGTGGGCACCATTGGTGTCACCTCGCCCACCACCAGGCGGCCCTGGGCGTTGGTCTTCCCCACCAATCGGCCGCCCACCCTCACCGGCACCCTGGCTTGGCCGGGCACGTCCACCACGGCGAAGGATTCGGCCGGACCCAGGAACGTCACGCCCTGGCGGTCCAGGTGAACGGCACCGGCCATCGAACCGGAAGTCCAGGTGCCGCTGGGCCCGTGCTCGGCGTTGATCTGAGCCCACCCTGCCCGGGTGGTCCAGTTGGCGTTGGCCCGGGCCGTCTGGCCAGCCGCTCCCTCGTCTACCGACAAGGACAAGCCCACCGGGGTTCCAAAGACCGTGGGGCGGGCGCGTCCTTGGACGGCCCAGGCCGTGGCATCCGGGGCTTGCCGGGCCCTAACGCTCACGCCCTTGCCCCGGCCGAAATCGTAGCTGTAGCCCACCTCCACCCGGGTTTCCTTGCGCTCCAGATCGCGCAAGGCGGAGACGGCCACGGTGTGCCCGTTGCCACGCCAGGTCAGCCCGGCGTCGGCGTAAGCGGTGCGAAAGCGTGGCGTGCGCACGTCCGAATAGCTGGCCCGAAGGGACCACTGGGGCGTGGGCCGCCAGAACACCGAACCCCGGGTGCGCTGCTCCACCTCCACCGCACCGGGGGCGCGCAGGCGCCAATAGTCCTGCTGGCGCTCGTGCTCCAGGCGCACGCCAAACCTCGGGCCGCGGTAGTCGTAGGCCACGGCCTGCCGTTGGCCGCCTCGCGTGGAGGTGCCTAGTTCCATGTCCAGCGTGCCATAGGTGCCGAGCACCGTCGTGGCCCCCAACGCCACGTTGGCCTTCCCGTCCGTTGAGGTTTGGGCGGTGCCGCGCAGGGTCCACCGGTCGTTGAGGCCCCAAGCCACCGACCCGGTCGCGCCCAACGTCCCGTAATCGCTCTCCCCTTGCCGCACCCGGCCGGCCGCGACCTCCCAAGTGGTGAGCCCTTTGCGGAGCAACGTGGGGGCGACGTAGAAGCGCTGATCGCTCACCACCGTTTCGCGGCCGTAAGGGTCTCGCACGACCACTTGGGTTTGCTGTGCTCCGGTGCCCAAGGCGCTGCCATCGGCGGTGAACGGCCCTTTCCCCACCCGGCCTTGCAGCACGCGGGCGCGGTTGGCCAAGACCTCGACCGTGGCCGGATCGAGCGCCACGCCGCCGAGCATCGGGACCGGATACGTGGGCGTCAACGGGTCCAACGCCCGCGGGTCCTTGGCCACGCGCACCCCGCCCAGGTTGACCGGCGAGGAGGACGGACCAGCGAACACATCGCCGGCTTGGTAGGTCACCAAGCGGTTGGGATCATCTTTCTGCCAGCGCGTCACGCCGCGAACGTAGCCGGTGCCGGCCGTGTCGGTGTTGACCTGCCCGCTGGTGCTGATCACGCCCCAACGCCCCGCCTTGCGGACCTCGTGGCCCAGCGAGAACGCCTGCTGTTGCTCGGACACCATGCCGGCCACGCTGTAGTTCACCAGCACCCCAGGAGCGGGCGGCGCGATGGGTCCGCGCTCGGTGCGATCACGGGCCACGCGTTGGGCCTTGAGCCGATCGGCCGGCAGATCCAGGGCGACCGTCGCGGTGGCCTCGTCCACAACAAAGCCCACACCCAACGCTTGGGCGCTCATCGGCTCCGTTTGACCCGGGGGAAGTTGGAGCCCGACCTCGCGCCACGTGGCCGGCTCGGCGAACCACTGACCGCCTTGCTGCCAGAACGTGAGCGGTTCCGCCTTGGCCTTGCCGCCGATGACCGGCACCAGGAACGCGGGCGCCACGCCGTCGGGCACCGCTGCGCTGGCCGACGATGCAGCCAGCAACACCAAGGCCAGGGCCCGGCCACGCATGGATCACCGCCCCACAGGGACGGTGACGGGCTGGCCGTTGACGGTGATTGAAAGGTTTTCAGCGCGCTGGCCGGGTTGGGTCTCGTAGGTCATCGAAGCCCCCGGCAGCGTCCAGCCCAATGCACCCTCGCGCCACGGCTTGCCACCGGCCGGGCCGATGGACGAAACGCGGGCGGCGGTCTGGCCGTGATTCGTCAAGCGGTATCCATTGGGCACCGCTTGGACGGTCACCTTGGGGACGGGCGCGTTGGCGGCTTCAAAGGCCACGGGCAAGTCCTGGTTGACCAGCAACTGGACGCCCTGGGCGTTGGGGTCTTTGAGCTGCATCAGCAGCACGCGGTAGTAGCGCCGCTCGCCCAGCGCGCCCACCCGCATCAACCGAACGGTGCGCTTGGATTGGGGCGGGACGTTCACAAAGGTGGGCGCCCCCACGATCTCCGTGGTGGGTGAAAACACGTTCTGCCCTGTGGCCTGATCCCACCCCACGGCTTTCACCTGGTAACGCACCGACGCGTCGCCGCTGTTGTGCAGCGTCACGGCGACGTGCTTGGCCGAGGTATCGGCCATCAGGGTGGTGGGGCCCACGGAGATGGAACCGGCGGACACCGAAAAGGACAGCAAGGACGCAGCGACCGCGGCCAGGGAGCGTTGGGAATGGGTCATGGGATCTCCTTTGGGGGTCTCCTTTCAAGCTAGATCAGAATGCTATTACGTCAACCCATACCTACTCATCTTTTCGACAACAAAAAGCCCCCAGCGCGAACCGGGGGCTTCGGGACAACCGATGGGGATCAGTTGTAATCAGTTGTAAGTGGCGGTGACGGTGACCGTATCGGTGTAGTTGCCACCCACGGCCTGCTTGAGGGCGAAGAACTTCAACGCGAATTCGTGGGTTTGCACAGCACCGTTACCCGTGCCCGCGAACGCATCGGCATCATCGCCCCATGCCTGGGTGCCGGGAATGTCCTTGAACAACCCATACGGAATGAAGGCACCCGAACCGTTGCTCACGGCGCGGTAGGTCTCGTAACCCGCCAACGCTCCGAAGTTCTGTCCCTGTCCTGGGGAAATGGAGTAAGTGGTTCCCTGGTTGCACACGATGCTCAACGCAGAGGTTCGGGTGGAGTTGTCAGAAGTGCCCGACCAATCCATGTCCGTGACCGGAGAAACGGACAAGTTGCAGGTGTTGGTCAGGGTGCCCTGAATAGTCAGGTCTGCGGTGGTGTCGGCGGCGAACGCAGGCAGGGCCAGCGAAGCCAGGGCGACGGGCAGCAGGGCGCGAAGGAAGGTCTTGCGTGTCATGGGTATCGTCTCCTTGAGAGGGATTGAGTGGGGATGAGTAACCCTTAATGGGCCATCCCCTTACCGATACCTCGAATCTGAAAACGCGCAAGGGGGCCACCCAGCCAGCCGTTAGAGCCTGGGGCGCTTGCCACCGGTGGCTGACTGTTCCCATACCCGATCCAGCTCACGCGCCCGGTGCTGAGCCATTGCCTCCTGAATCATGCGCTGAAGGACGAACGCAAACGCGTCAGTCACAAAAACGCCCACGCCGATCCCATAGTTATCCGGCAGGCTGGAAATCTGCCTTATCGATCGCTGGTAAATGGCCTCATCGAGCTCAGGAGGCAACGGATCAACGCGCGTGTCAATGAACGCGCCCACCTCGGTTTCGGCTGCTTTGCAGAGATCGGCGTCAGCGAGCAGCGCCCGCAAGTCGGCCAGCGTGGGAAGCCACACCGTATTGAACAGCGGGCCACCCACCGAGGGACTGATGAAATGGATGCCGTGAAGCACGGTTGCCCTCTCACTCTTTCCGAGCTCTCCCTCCCCCCAATGTCCGTTCATCCGGGGGATCGAGTCACCCATCACAACCGGCGCATCTTTGGCCTGGGTGAGAAAAGGAGCCAAGGTCAGTGCCCATCCCGAGCCTCCCAATAAGGCAAGTCCGCGCGCCGCCCCTGCTCTTCTCGCCAGCACTTGAGCAAGTGCTTGTAACCGGGCTTGGCTTGGGTGACGTGGAAGGATCGGCCGTTAACGTAGACCTTCCCGCCGTTGTGGAGCTCGACGGCATGAACCGCGGTCCAAGTGGTCGCCCAGCCTAGGCTGTCCTCTTCTTCAAAGCTCACGGGCTCCAAGGAGACCGCTGCATAATCTTCAATCAAGCCGGGATTCAATCCCAACGCGATGATCTTGGTTTCGTGGACTGTGAAGGTTCCGCTCATTTGACACCTCTTGTCTTGGTCGGCGGCAGTGCCTACCACTGAATTCAAGGTAGATCGCCCTGAAAATTTGTCCACGGCTGTAGCGGACAAAACTTTGACTAAAAGCAAAAACTGCGGAGCTAAGGCCGCAGTTTTTCCTAACATCACTTATCGCGCCGAAGGCGTTGGTGCTTTTCATCCATGCGGATGCTATTTCAGATGCCGGCGCGCAGCGGCCGGCGGCGGCTTCCGGCACAGGCTTTTTCTCCCACGGGGGTGGTCACACCCACCCCCGTGAGGCCATCGACACGTGCGAGGTGCCCGCGATCACCAGGTGATCCAGCACTCGGATGTCGAGAAGGGCAAGGGCCTGCTTGAGGCGGTCGGTGATGGCGCGGTCGGCCGCGCTGGGCTCGGGGTTTCCGCTGGGGTGGTTGTGAAAGAAGATGACCGCGGCGGCGCTGTGGTCCAGCGCTTTCTTGGCGACGATGCGGGGATGGACTTCGCACCCGTCGATGGTGCCTTGAAAGAGGTGCTCGGTGGCAAGGATGCGGTGGCGGGTGTCTAGAAACACCGTGCCAAACACTTCGTGATCCAGGTGCGCGCAGCGGGCGGTGAGGTAGCTACTGGCGCTGGCAGGGTCGGTGATGGCCCCTTGGCGGTGGAGGCGACGCTCCAGGATGTGCGAGGCGGCCAGGAGGATGCCCTCTTCGTCCATGGCCAGCTGATATTGGGCCCGAATGTCGTTGGCTCGCTTCATTTGCTTTCTCCACCGGCGCGGGATGCGCCTCGTGGGGACCGGTGGGCGAAGCGTTGGACGAATCCGCACCCGGGAGAGAGCACTGCCAGGCGCGCAGCAAAGGGCCGGAACACCGTGGAGGAGGCCTGCCCTTGCGGCTGCGTCAGCGGAGCCAGGATCCCCGTCGAAGAGGCCACTGTCCGGTTGGGGATTGCAATCAAGGAGAGCAATCAGTGGTCAAACACGTGCCTGGATGCAAACGATCCGATACATTGAGTGATCAAGGACCGCAAACAGGGGACACAGGAATGTTCGGCAAGTTCAAAAAGCAGGCAAGCAAGCCTATGACCGGGGCGGAGCTGGCGGAAGAAGGCCTTCGGCAGGTGGCCATCGCCGCCAAGAACGGGGACATCGATTTCCAGCGCGGGCGGGTTCACGAAGACATCTTTGCGCACGCTGATCAACCTGCTGGAATGATGAGGCTGACTTACGTCATGATCAGCCCCACCGTCGAGAACGAAGTTATCGCCCGCTGCGTCATGCTGCTCGATCGCGTCGAAGCAAACACGCCGGTGTTTCAAATGGACTGGGCGGTTCTTGAAAGCTACAGAGGGCAAGGCTTTGGCATCGCCGTGGCGTTGAAGTCATTGATGGAGTTCACCAACGGCATGCAGGGCAAGCTTAAGAGTGGATACGTCATTGAGGCGGTGGTTGACGAAGGCAACGACGCGTCGCTGAAGATCGCCCGCAAGATTTTGGGTGGAGAGAAGGTCCTACCGAATCCTGCCATTGGAAAGAACACACACAGTTTTCTTCGCGTGTTTCCTGCATAACAAGCGCACCGCCAAAGGCTTGGGCAAGACACCGCTTCAAGCCCCATAGGGCGGTCATCGCATCCGCTGCCGTGGGGCGTCCTTGGGCGCCTCCACGGCAACCTCGGCAACGTCGTCTGCAGCACGCCACGCCTTCCCTTCTAGCACCAAGGAAGGGCCCCTGGAACGTGCGATGGCGACCTCTTTGGCGGTCGGCGGGTTCCATGACCGATGCTCCTCCAGGTAGCGCTCCATGGACGGCCCAAACGGCAGGCCACCGCTCGGCAATGGCAACGCCCGATCATGGCGTCCGTCTCGCTGACGGGCATAGGCGACTTGATCGGGATCCCCAAACGCCTCTCGGTGGGCGTCGAGCAAGCGATCAATCGCGTCCACGTCCCCGCGGGCATGGAGCGATTCGGTGTAAAGCGCTTGAAGCAATGAGTCACGTTCTTGATGAGCTTCTTCGCCCGTGCCTTCGCCCTGGAACAGCCCGTCGTCGCGAGGGCGGGCGTCGACGGGGTCTGGGCGCACCCGGCCATGGCTGCTTCTCATGCCCGCCTCCGCGCCAGCCCGCTGCCGTGAAGCAGCCCACACGTGATCGAATAGACGACAAGAGCCAGCGAGGATGGCAGGTATGGGTTGGAAGGATCCAACCAGACCCCGGTCACCACGTGCTGAAGTTGGTAGGCCAGCAACGCCAAGCACGCGTAGAACAGGGCCAGGCGCCACAACAACGCAGCCACGGATGGGGCGTCCTGTCGGCCGGCTTGGAACGCCTCCCAGCCCCTGCGTGCGCTGCGGGCTTTGGAGGCGCACAGCCACGCGATTCCGAAGGTGATCGCAAACATGGCGAGCTCAAACAGCACGACCACCAGAAAAACGGTCATGGGATCCTCCTCTGGGTTCGGAGCAGGCCATGGGCCTGCAGGTAAGCGTGGACTGCCTGTCGGGTCACGCCGAGGCGCTTGGCAATTGCAGGGCCGTTGCTCCCCTGCTCCAGGAGGCGCACCACCAGGGCGTGTTGGTCAGCCAGTGGGCGCCGGGGCTTCTGACGCAACCCCAGGTGGGCCAGATCGGCGCTCACCACGGGCGATGGAACGCCCAGGGCTTGGGCGATGACGGCCCGGCGGTGTCCCTCTCGGAACATCCGGGCGACCTCAGAGCGGCGGTGGGCAACGGATGGCCGCTTCATGAGCCCAACCACAAGCCCGCAAGCCGTGCCTTCGCAATACACGCCTCCACCAAGGTGTTCGCTTTCGTGCATCCTTACGGCCCCACGCGCACGCGAGCGCTGTTGTTGTCCGACCGGGCATTGATGCCAATGGCACAAGGGCTTCCGCACGAATAGTCGCCAAGGAGCACCGGCGAAGCATCAAGCGGCACCGCCCGGGAATAATCGCCAATGCGCACCGGCGAAGCATCAAGCGGCACCACCCGGGTCTTCTTACCCTTCCCCACCAAGAAGACCCGATCACCTTCGCGCACGTCCACGTCGGCGTCTTGGACCACCGCGAGGATGCGCTGGCGGCGATCGGACAGATCGCGCACGTAGATCTCCACCGCACGCCGGCCGCTGAGGCCCTTTTGAACCGCGGTTCCGGCAACCGCACCGATGACGCCACCGGCCACCCGGGCTGCATTGCGGTAGTCCCGGTTCTTGACCTGGTTAGCAGCCCCATAACCAACGGCCGCCCCGATGGCGGAGCCGGCGTTCAGACGCTGGTCGGACTTCAGTTGAACCGTGCGGACCATCAGGACCTCGCCCAGTCGGGCGTCTTGGACGGACAGGGCTTCGGACGAGCCGTAACGGCGGGCGGAGGTGGAATCGGCGGCAGAGGCGGCCGGAGCGACCAACGCCAATGCAAGCGCCAGAACGATGGGTTTCAAGGTGCACCTCCATTTCGTGAGTAGGTTCACCTATGCATAGATCGATTCTGGAAATGCGCAAGGGGGGCGGAAAAAGGAAAGGCGGTTTTAGCTGCCTTTCCATAGGTTCAGAGCCGGGCCCGCATGCGCGGTGCCTCTTGAACTTGGGTGTCCTGCCCATTTGCCCTCAAGGCGGCAGTCGCTTGCCGCTGAGCCTCGGCGGCAAAGCCTCCTGCAGGTGGCTTCCAGGAGTCGGCGGAGGGATAAATCTCCTCCAATCGCTTGGAAAGGTTATGAGCACGCAATTCATGCGCCGCATTTTCCAGGAAGGTGCGCGTTTCCTTGTTCCCCGCAAAGTCGACGGGCTTCAGGCCCTCGTCTCGAAAGCCGTTGACGTAGTCATCGAAGCCCGATTCGCCTACCAAATAGCACTTCTTGTTCCAATCGGCCCCAGCGAAAACTAACTCGCGGCACAGCTGGGCATTCCCAACGCTCGCAGCCTCATGAAGGACGCTGTAGCCGGCATACTCGTTGTAGGCCCATCCTTCGTCACCATCGATGTTGTAAGAACGGCTCCTACTGACCAGCGCTGTGTCGGGGTCCTCCACCAGCTCAAGAAGCGCCTTCGAGTCGCCGGCCTCAATGAGAGCAACGACCTTAAATACGAAGGCTTGTTCACTCCTATCGCTCTCCGCTCGTTTCGCTGCCTCCTCTTCTTCCAACTGCTCGTAGTAGGCCTGCTCACGGCGACGCCCCTCAAAGTAGTCTCGGGTATCCCATGCGCACTCGCCACGGTTGTTTTTAACGCCTTCTTGGATGATGCTCCTACCCACACCCGCGATCAGCTCCTCCATCGCATCATCGTGCGCGGTGTGAGCAGGAATGTTCCCTTCCAGATCCCTTGCTTCAAGATCGGCCCCTGCCTCCACCAATGCCCGCACCACCTCCCCATTTCTAGCATGGTGAAGAGCAGTGCGGCCTTGCTCATCGGTGTCGCTTACACTCTCGCCTCGCGCCAGTGCTGCGGCAACCGCCTCGGACGTCGCGGCATGAAATAGCGTGACCGGCTCCGCTACGACCCGCTCATGCAGCGGAACAGCAGCTTGAAGGTCTACAATGCTCTCGCGATTTGGGACCTGGTCTGGGTCCGCAATTCCCATTGCTTCTTGGTCCGAATCAACCGCGCCGGCATGAAGTAGCGCGACAGGCGCCGCTTCCATCCGCTCACGCGGCGGAACAGCACCTTGAAGGTCACGAGTGCTCTCACGGTTTGGCGCCGGGTCCGGGTCTGCAATGCCCATCGCGTCCTGGCCCGAATTGAACGTATCGGCATGAAGTCGCACGACAGGCACCGCTTCGACCTGATCATGCAGCGGAACGCCATGTTGGAGATCACGTGTGCCCTCACGATTTGGCACCGGGCCAAGGTCCGCAATGCCCATCGCTTCCTGGTCCGAATTGGCCGTATCGGCTGACCTCCCTATGAGCTGCGCGAGGCCTGAGAGGACTGGCCCCTCTTGGGTCAGTCGCACGAATTCTTTCAATCTTTGCGCAATGTTCATGTCACCTCCAGTACGAGTTGTTCTATCCACTCATAGCGCAGATTCGCAAACGCGCAATGGGTATCAGGCCACCATCACGTGGCTCCTCTGCCTGGCCTTCTCACGCGCTTTCGTGCGGGCCTTCGTGCCCTTAGGTTTTTCAAGCTCCTGCTGATTGGCCGCCACAGGCTGCCGCTCCTGCTCAACCTTCGGGAGCGGCTCGCGAACCAACTCGGGCACCTTCAGGAACTCCACCACCCGCTCGGCCGCCGCAGCGGCTCGAAAGAGCTCCCGGGGATCGTCCCGGAGAATTTGGATCCAGGACTTCACGTAAGCCGCGTGCTGGGTGGGATCGTGGCCAATGCCCAGGCGTTCGCCCATCAGCATGGATGACACCTCCGCGACCAGTTCCTCTTTGGCGTAGTCGATGCTCCCAAAAGCCCCCTTCTGATCGCGGTTGAGGCGGGTGGGAAAGCCCGTCCAGTGGCCCAGTTCGTGCAACGCGGTGGCGTAGTAGCCGCTGGCCGAGTGGAAGCTGTTGCGCTGGGGCAAGTGGATGCTGTCCGTCATCGGCCGGTAGAACGCCTGGTTGCCCCCGTCGTGGTGGATCTCGGCCCCGCTCTCCTTGAGCACCGCTTCGCAGGCCTGATGGACGTCGGGCTCTGGGCGCGGGGCTGGCAGCATCAGTGCCGGCAACCCATCGATCTGCATCGCGTTGAACACCCGGGGGAAGAAGACCTTGGGGTGGGCCTTGGCGATGAGCTCGGGGTCCCCGCTCTTCTTGGCCTCCTCCACCGGTGACCAATCCCAGTATTCGATGACGCTGGCTTTCTCGCCTTTGCGAACCTGAGCGCCCACGGCCGCAGCTTGCTTGTAAGTCATCCACCGGTTGTCCTGGCAGTCCCAAGCGCTCTGCAGGGCCCACAGGTGGAGAAGGTTTCCGCCCCGGTAGCTCTTGCCCGTCGTGGGGTTCATGGGCAACCCGAGGTCCACGCGGGCGTCCCAGCGTTTGAGGAAGGGACCGGTGCCCTCCTCCATTTGGCGGATCAGGCGTTCGACGACGTCGCGGGAATGGCGCTGAAGGAAGCTTTCGTTGGGGGTGGCATCGGACACGGGCAGGCTCTCCTGGAAGGCAAGGAAAGGCGCCTGTCGGCAACGCCAAGGGGGTTAGGCTGGAAACTTCAATCGCGAATGGTGACGGCGCGTCCCTGCTCCAATAGGTTCTCCAGCAACGCCAAGGCCCGGTCGATGGTCAAACCGGCGCCAGGTTCTCCGTCGCCCTCCTGGAGCTGCACACGGACGCCATCCGGCGTTCGTTGCACGGTGAAACGGGGGGAGGCCGCCAAAGCGTCTTGGCGGCCCATGCTGTCGTCTACGAAGGCGTCGGAAGGAGTCATGGCTTCAGCATGCGACGGGATAAGGATTTGGCAAGCCCGGGCTGGACCGTTAGCGTCACCGACCAATCCATTGGCTCGAGCTGATACGGAAGATGGGAACGCGGATTTGGCCCCGCCTTTACGACCGCCGTTGGCGCGCATCCCCATCTCCCACCTTTCCACCACCTTGGGTTTCGCTGCTTTCTCGGCCCGCCAACGGCTCACCGAACAGCGCACGAATCTCCAGTTCATTGATACGTTCCTGCAGCTGGAGTTGGATTGCCTGGGCTCTGGCGCGCCCTGCCTCCTCCCTCAACGCATCGGCATGGAGAGCTCCCATCTCAGCCGCCTGCTGCTGAGCGCTCAAGCGGTCGAATCGACGCTCCATCTCTTCCTGCCGAGCCCCTTGCTGTTCGAGGGAGGGCGCTACATCGGTTTCCCAAGGCTCCAAAGACTGAGAGCGCTCCTGCGCCACGGGCAGTGCTGTCACGGTCGCCGATGACCTCAACGGCACATCGCTACAGGCCTCGCCTACGGTGGCTGCTCCATTGATTCGCAGGCGCACGCATTCTTCCTGTTTGCCGTTGATGCGGCGGTTCGAGCGAGCGCCGTCGTCCAGGCCCATCTCTTTCAAGCCTCGCCAGAACTGGCGACCGGTGAGGAGATCGATGTCCGCCAGCCCTTGTCGGTAGCCCCAGTTTTTGTAGTTCTCGTAGACCTGCCGCATGGAAAGCGTGCACTCATCCGTCTCAACACGCACCACGCGCTCGGCCTGAGCCCAAGCCATGACCTGGTCGCTGCCATGGCGGGCGGCCAGCTTCGCCGCGCGCACGGCTTCGGGCATGTCGGCGTCTGCGTCGGACAACGCCCTACCACGGGCCACGATGCGTCGGGCGCCTTCGAGCATCCAGTCCAGCACAAGCTGGCCTTCCTCTCCCAGGATGTTCTTGACCAGATCAGGGTCGTGCTGGTTCACCGGCACTGCTTTCTTCCAATGCACGACGGTGAGGCGGCGCCACACCCCGTTGCTCTTGTCGCGGATGAAGGGCGCCGAGTTGGACGTGATGATCCACTTGGCCGTGGAATGGTAGCTCGCCAGCTGCTTCTGGTTCTTGCGGTCGATGCCAATGCCATTGCCGGAGACCATCGTCTTGAACCGACCTTCGGCCCACTTCTCGCACTCCACTTCGTCCACCAGGATCAGGCTGGCGCCGATCATGGGTTCCAAGCTGAAGCGGTCGCCCAAGGTTTCAAGGTTGCAGCGGGCCACCTGGCGGTGCATGGCTTCCACGATTTCCGCCAAGGTGGATTTGCCGGAGCCTGCGACGCCGTGCCACCAGGCGGCCTGGCTGTAAACGCCCGGCAACAGGGTCATGCCGCACTGCTCCTGGAGCAGGTCGATGACGCGCGGGTCGTCGTGGGCTTGGCGGAGGAACTTGGCGAAGCGCGAGTCCGCCGGCAAGGGCTGGGGCTTGTATGCGTGGCCCTGCCTGCCACCACAGGCCACCCTGACCGCGTGGGTCATGCCCAAGGCGGGATCAGGGGCTAGCACATGGAAACCGGTGGGAAGGATTTCCACGTAGCCGTCTGCCACCGGCACGATGGCCCGCTTGGCTTGGGTCGGCATGGGGTTTTTCTGGCGCAGCCGAAGGGAAGCCATGTCCCAGCAGTCCTTAGCGAGCTTGGGGCTGCCCGCGAAGTCGGCGTTGCGGTCGATCCAATCGGATGCCACACCCACACCTTCCGCGTCGCTGATCGCTTGCCAATAGGTACCGTTCCAATGGTGTACGATCTCGCCGGTGCCGCTGGTGGCTTGGCACGCCCACAAGCGGTCGACGCATTCGGTGGTGCGGCGGGCAAACAGGATGGGGAGCGAGGGCGGCTTGCGCTGGCCCTCTCGATCAACCGAGTGGCGGTAGATTTGCTTGTGCTCCTCTGCCTCCAGGTTGATCTTGCGCGCGGAGGCTTCCGCACCCAGGAAACGCGACGCTTCGAATGGCACGATGTTGCTCGGCTCTTCCGTCGTCGGGTTGACAGCCTTCCCTTTTGGGGACACATTTGTTGTAGACATTGTTGTTGGCTCCTCTCAAACCCTCGCCCTGGCCGGTGGGGGTTTGTCGTTGTGGGGGGACAGGCTTGCTCAGGCAGCGCGTGGGAGAGCGGTTTCCAAGGCGCGGCGAATGAACTCGCTCTCTGTCATCTCGTTTTCGGCCGCGGCGAGACGAAGGCGTTCCGCCAAGGGGCGTTTGATCCGAACGTGCTTTTTCACGCTGGCGCGGATGCTGTAAGTCGGCGGCGATGAGGGATGGGTGGCGGCGTTCACGGTGGCAACTCCGAAGGTGAAAGGTTTGGTGTGTCCCACATGGGGGACACTTCCACTCAACCACTCCAGGAGCTTTCCGCAACCCACGGTTTTTGACTAAACACGAAAACTGCGGAATCTCTCGCACTTTTTCCGGAAGCCCTGTTCTGCTGGCTTTCCCTTCCCTGCTGGTCTTCCATTAGCCAGCAGAAAGAGAAGACCAGCAGGAAGACCAGCAGCTACAAACCCTTGATTCCAAAAGCTTTGCATTCATAGAAAACCGTTCCACTGGTCTGCTGGGTCAAAAAAGAATCGGTTTTGAAATTTGAGATACCAACGCTTTCCGTGCTCTTTGGACGCATTTGCACAGGGGAGTTGAATCGAAAGCCAGCAAGCCAGCAGCGCACTTTTTAGTCGCAGAAATCCCTTGGGATTCAACGACCTTGCACTGCTGGTCTTCCTGCTGGCCTTCGATCGCTGCTGGCTAATGGAAGACCAGCAGCCGGAAGTTCCTAATCATCTTCGGCCAAGCACTCCAGTTGCTCGCGCTTGCAATCGGTCAAGAACGGATGCTGAAACTCCCTCCCGGTTTCCACCTCCGTCACCACCACCTCTTCATCAATCGTAAGGGCGCCATGGTGCCAATCGATGGCATCCAACTCCGCCAAGGACAGTCGCGCGAATGCCTCCATTGCCTCGGACTGGGTCTGGGCGGAGACCTCAATCACCTTGCTCACCAAGTAGTCACCCCGGACGACGAATTCGTAAGTTCCCATCGGCTTCTCCTAATAGTTGAGGTGGTGGCGCATGGGTGGACACGGCCAGTTGAGATCTTCGCGATCGGAACCATCGGGGCTGATGACCTCCACAAATCCGTAGACCTCCTCCAACTCGGTACGCCAACCACCGGCATGAATGTCAGCCACTCCCATCGAGTTCAGAATCTCCAAGGCTGCCGCCTCTGAGTCCGCGTCGATTCGGATTTCCAATTCGGCCGTCGCGCGGCCCAAGACAACAACGCTCCAGTGATCAGCCATTGGAGCTCCCCTGGTTCGCAGTGGCCACCTGCGCCACGCGCTGGATGGCAAAGAACTTCCCGCGCAGCACACCGCTTGCCTGCGCTTGCTGAAGGTGACCGGCCGCGCGCTTGCCGTAAGCCACCACCAACGATCCCGACGGCGCTGCCGCGCCGGTGGTTCCGTCGGGACGCACAAACCTCAGCCTCCCACGGGTGAACAGGATCGCCGTCGCGTTGGGGTGGGAAAGCACGCAGTCGTGCATCCATCCCGTCTCCATGTTGACCGGCACCAGGGCGATACCGCCGCCGGGGTGGTTTGCCAGCTTGCTCAGCCACTTCTCCATCCCCTTGCCGTAGGGCGGGTTCGTCCACACGAACGCTTGCGGGGGCCAAGGCGTGAGCAGGCCGTCCTGGCTCGGCGGGATCATTCGGCGGGCCGTGGGCGCCGGCAGCCGCGACGGGTCTTCGGGCGTGCAAGGATCGAGGTCAAAGCCCCGCCTTCCCCCCAGCGCCCTGACGATGGCAGGCGGGGTATACCAATCGACGCTCGTGTGGGCCTTGTCGCTGGCCTTGTAGCAAACGGAGGTGAGCCGAGTGGGTTTAGCCGCTGCGAGGCGGTTGGGGCGGTTGGCAGTCTTGAACGGCACAACATTGGTTTTGGGTTGCATGAGAAATCTCCAGGCAAAGCTCCGCCAACACGGCCGGATGGCCGCGTCGAAGGATTGGGTTTTGGGAGTTGGGCTCGAACGGCCCCGAGAAGAGGGATGCCCCGTGGTCTGCTATTGCGACGTGCTCACGCGCGCCTCCTCGCGTCGATGCACATCACGCGTGCAGGGCTCAAACGCTTTTTTGAGCCATGGCCAGATTGCTGAAGCTTCTGCGGACGAGTGTTGGCCGTCGCGCTCATGCGACCCCCTCCCCATCCACCATCTCTTCCATGCGCAGCAGTTCGAGGTCGTCTTCATCAAGATCACCCACGAAATGCATGCCGGGTCCGAAGTCCCAAAACACCTTATTTTCCCAATCCGACTCAAGAACGAGATCCTTCGCACCAGCTTCGTCTTCGGACTCGACACTGATCTCGCCAATCATCAAGACTTCTGCAGCCTTGACCACCTCGAAAGTGAATTTCTTCATTGCTGTATTCGCATATCGTTCCCAATCGGAACGGACACGAGATTGCAGTTCTGGCCCTGTAGGCCACCCATGCGAAAACGCCGCTTTATCGGGACAACTGTCCCGACAACGGCCTAGAAGCGTTGGTGCGCCTTACTCATGCGTTTCCCGACAAAAAGTCGGGAATGGGGTTTAGTCGGCGGCTTTCGCGGCGCTCTCGGCGGCGGAGTGGAGCACGCCCATGGCCCAGTCGTGGAAGGGCTGACGCGCTTCGCTGCTCACCCACGGGGCGTCCAGCGCTTCAAGCAGCGTGAGCGCACGCGCGGGCAGTTGTGGATGAAGCGAAGCAAACCCCACCAGGCGATCGGCGTCGTTGTAAGCCCAGGCAAGGTCCTTTTTCAGGCCTTCAACGCCGAGCTTCTTCAGCAAGGCCACGACGTCGTCGAGGCGTTGCGCCAAGACGTTGGGCGGAATGCATTCGGCACCGGCGTAAGGCTCCACGGCTTGAACCAGCGGCAACGTGGACCGGGTCATGCGTTCGGCACCGCCGCAACGCTCCACCGATGACCACCGGTATTGCGCCCCTTGGCGGTTGCTTTTGACGGGCCTGTATTCCGGGATCAGCCCTTCGTTTCGTTGCCGGCGCTTCTTCAGCGCGTCCTTCGAGATGCCCAGCATGTAGGCAGCCACGCCAGGGCCGACCCATTCCAGCTTGCCCGACTTTGCCTTGGACAACTCTTTATCTTCAGCCGCTGTCAACGCCAAGGACTTGGGATCCTTCGGTGGCCGGCCAGGACGCCCGCCCAGAATGTCCGGATCGCGCGGGCTCAAAGCCGCCCCCTTGTTTTTTCGAACGGCCGCACGGGCTTTGGCTCGTGGTTCGCGCTGTCCCACCGCTCTTCCAGATCATTGGCAAGCTGCCGCGACCGTGCGGCCTCGATCAGGTGCTGTGTGCTGGTGAGCACGGCCACAAACGCATCCTGGTAAGCCTGACGTGCCTCCGTGCTTGCCCAAGGCTGGGCCAACGCTTCTTCCAAGGTTCCTTCCCACTGGTCCTCATCGGCGGCGTTGAACGTGGTGTCGTCCACCGCCCATGCGTGGCCTGCGATGCGCCCACCCAGGGTGACCCAAGGCTGGATCTCCAGCACGTCGGCCAGCGAGGCGTAAGCCACCACGCCCAACCGCCGCGCCCGGGCCCGGGCCTTGGCCAACCGGTCCTCAGCCTCTTTCAGCGCGATCAAGGCTTCGATGCGTTCGGCTTTGCGGACCACGTCGTCCGCGTCGGTGCGTTTGCCGCGCGTGATGGGTTCACCGCTGCGGCTGGCCAAGAACGCGTCCAGCGCGTCCAAGCTGAAACCCAGGTGCTGGTTTCGAGCCATCGTGCCGGCCTTTGCCGGGTTCTGCATGGGCTGGGGCCCTTGGCCTTCGCGCACCCACTCCCTCAAGGTTGTGTGGTGCACGCCGACGTAGTGCGCAGCCGCTTTGGTGCTGATCTTGGCTCGCAACCCTTGTTTGGCCTCGGCAATCTCCTGGCGCCATTTATTGGCGTCGGTGACCGGCGAGGCGAGATCGGGATCACGTTGTAAGGGGAAAGAGCCATCCATGGCCCCATTCTATCGGTGGCTATTGTTGCGGAGTAGCCGTGTCGTTGCGCGGAGGGAGCAGCGGCCAGTCCACCGGTTTGAGCATGTTGTAGAACGCGGGCGAACTCGACGCCATCAACTGCTCCACCCGCTGCAGTGCATCCTGGAGTTCAAACCATTCCGGTTCCTGGTAGCGCACCGAGGACTTGGAACCCTCGTCCTCGCCGTCCTTCTTTTGCGGAAGGTGATTGAACAGCCGGCTGGTGATGCGGTTGGAGATCCCAACGCGCGTTGCATAGCGCCCCAAGGTCCGCCGCAGGTCGTGCGGGGTGGGCCCAAATTCCACCGACAGCTTTTCCCCCAAGCCTTTCATGATGGCCTTGCTGTCTTTGTAGTGCCCTTCTGCCGCCCGCGAGCTGCGCGCCGGATACACCCACCGCCCCCGAGGTTCGTCGACCGGCAGGCGTTGATCAAACCGACGCTTGATGAGCTGGAGCGAGAACGGGCCCAACGGCATGCTGTGGTCGCGCTTGTTCTTCGTTTTTGCAAAATAAACCTGCGGGCCAGGTTTCTTGGTGAGCGGGTTCACCGACACGCGCCCCTCTCGCCGGGCCTTGGGGTCCATCTCATCCAGCCACACCCAGGACTGGGTTTCCCGTTCGACCGGGGTGAGCCGGTCGAACCACGCCAGCTTCGCCGTCTCGTTGCGCCGCGCGCCCAGGAACAAGGTGGTGAGCAGGTAGTAAACCCCGCTTTCGTTCTGCCCCCGCTGGGCTTCTCGCCGGCTCCACAGGTAGTCGATGGCCCGACCCAGCGTGTTGTCTTCGCTCCCGAGCGGGTTTCGGACGCGGGCCTTCTCGTAGTAGACGTGAAGGCCCGCGGCGTCGCGCATCCGCCCCTCCTCCCACAGCACGCCAAAGTCGTTTCCGAACAGCACCGCCTTGCGCTCGGCCTTCTTGGCAGCGCGGGCCTCTTTGTCCACCGCGTAGTTGATCGCCCGAAACGCGGTGGAGAAGGTCTGTTCGGCCGCCGACACCCCCGCCGCCCGGATGCGGGTGCGCATGGCCTCACTGTCAACGCCCACCCTGGCCAGCTCTTCGTCGGTGAGCTCCACCCGCCCGGTCCGCGCCATGACGTCCTTGATGGCCTGGGACAACCGGTTGGAATGCAAGGCGGCCGACAGGCGGGTGGCCTCGAAGGCTTTGCTGACCTTGTCTTCGTCCAGTTCCATGATCGGGGTGTGGCCGATGCCCACCTCCGGCCGCTCCAAACGGGCCATGGAATTGGTCAACGTCTTGAGGGTGCCCGCGGTCGCCGGACGGGTCCGGCGGGCCAGCATGTCGTGGTAGAGCTGGATCGCTTGGTTAACGGTCAGCGCCTTGGTGGCTTGGATCGACAGTTCCTTCTCCGCCAGTGCCTTGGGGTGCTGCCCCTCCTTCTTGGCCCCGGCCACCTTCACCCCGGCCAGGTCGTGGGCGTCCTTGAGGGCCAGTTCGCTGGTGTCCCCCACGCTGATTCGCATGACCTTGCCACCGATCTTGCGCTGAACTTCATAAGTGGATTTGAGCTTGCCCACGAACACCCCAAACCCAATGGGCGCGCCTGGGGATCCATCGAGGAACCGCCATTGCTTGCCGTCGGGGTTGGGCTCGAGCACCGCATACCCCTTGGCGTTGGTGACGACCGCACCGCTCTTGTCTAGCTTCGGGCGCAGGGTGCTGCGAAGCTGTCTCAGCTGTTCAGGGGTGAGCTTCAGTCGGAATGCCATGGCGACCACTGTCCTTTGGGTGAATGTCGCGGCACGCTGCCCGGTGCCGGGTAGCCAAATTCTGGCATGAATCGGCCCCTGCAGGGATTTGGCTACCTTTGGCTACTACAATAGCCTCCAAACCCTTCCACTAGCACCTACTCACCACCACTTCCGTCTCGTGCGAATACGCTCTAAATGACTGATAAAAAAGAACAATCCAAAAAATCAACGGTCTCGTCAGAGCATACGCCACTCATGAAGCAGTTCTTCGCCGCCAAGTCCGATTACCCGGACCTGCTGCTCTTCTTCCGGATGGGCGACTTCTATGAGCTGTTCTACGACGACGCCCGCAAGGCGGCGCGGCTGCTGGACATCACCCTGACCCAGCGCGGCAGCTCCGGGGGCGCGCCGATCCCGATGGCCGGCGTCCCGGTCCACGCCTACGAAGGCTATCTGGCGCGTCTGGTCGCCCTGGGCGAGTCGGTGGCGATCTGCGAGCAGATCGGCGACCCGGCGCTGGCCAAGGGCCTGGTGGAACGCAAGGTGGTGCGCATCGTCACCCCCGGCACCGTGACCGATGAAGCGCTGCTGGACGAGCGCCGCGATACGCTGCTGATGGCGCTGTCGCGCGGCAAGCACGGCTACGGCCTGGCCTGGGCCGATCTGGCCGGCGGCCGCTTTTTGGTCAACGAAGTCGATTCGGACGATGCGCTGGAAGCCGAGCTCGCGCGTTTGGAACCGGCCGAGCTGCTGGTGCCCGATGAAGAAAACTGGCCGGCCTTCCTGCAGTACCGCAGCGGCATCCGGCGCCGTGCGCCCTGGTTGTTCGATGCCGACAGCGGCCGCCGCCAGCTGCTGAATTTCTTCAAGCTGCACGACCTGACCGGGTTCGGCATCGACGACAAGCCGCGCGCCACCGCCGCCGCCGGTGCCCTGCTCGGCTATGTCGAAGAAACCCAGAAACAGCGCCTGCCGCACCTGACTGCGATCGCCACCGAAACCGCGAGCGAAGCCATCGCCATGAACGCGGCCACGCGCCGCCATCTGGAGCTGGATACGCGCGTCGATGGCGATACCCGCAACACCCTGCTCGGTGTCCTTGACACCACGGTGACACCGATGGGCGGTCGCCTGCTGCGGCGCTGGCTGCACCGCCCGTTGCGCATGCGCGAGGTGCTGGTGCATCGCCACGATGCGGTCGCCACGCTGATCGACCGCGGCGCCGACAGCGACGTACGCGATGCCTTCCGCGCCCTGGGCGATCTGGAACGCATTCTTACCCGCGTGGCCCTGCGCTCGGCGCGCCCGCGCGATTTCTCCACGTTGCGTGATGGCCTGGGCCTGCTGCCGGACGTGCGCGCGGTGCTCGCCCCGCTGGACTCGCCGCGCCTGATCGCCCTGCACGATGCGCTGGGCTCGCATGACGAATGCGCGCACCTGCTGGCCAGCGCGATCGCCCCGACCCCGCCGCTGAAGCTCAGCGATGGCGGCGTCATCGCCGAAGGCTACGACGCCGAGCTCGATGAGCTGCGCCGCCTCTCCACGCATGCGGACCAGTTCCTGATCGACCTGGAACAGCGCGAGCGCATCAGCAGCGGCATCGCCACGCTCAAGGTCGGCTACAACCGCGTGCACGGCTACTACATCGAAATCAGCAAGGGCCAGTCGGAGAAGGCACCGGTGCATTACACGCGCCGCCAGACGCTGACCAATGCCGAGCGTTACATCACCGAGGAACTGAAGTCCTTCGAGGACAAGGTGCTGTCCGCGCGCGAGCGCTCGCTGAGCCGCGAGAAGTTCCTGTACGAGCAGTTGCTGGACATCCTCGCCAGCGGGCTGGAGCCGCTCAAGCAGTGCGCGGCGGCATTGAGCGAACTGGACGTGCTGGCCGGTTTCGCCGAGCGTGCGCAGGCGCTGGACTGGGCGCGCCCGGAACTGGAGACCGCGCCCTGCCTGAAGATCGAGCGCGGGCGCCATCCGGTGGTCGAAGCAGTACGCGAGCAGCCGTTTGAACCGAACGACCTGGACCTGCATCCGGACCGCCGCATGCTGGTGATCACCGGCCCGAACATGGGCGGTAAATCCACCTACATGCGCCAGAACGCACTGATCGTGCTGCTGGCCCACATCGGCAGCTTCGTGCCGGCCAGCCGCGCGGTGATCGGCCCGATCGACCGCATCCTGACCCGCATCGGCGCCGGCGACGATCTGGCCCGCGGGCAATCGACCTTCATGGTCGAGATGGCCGAGACCAGCTACATCCTGCACCACGCCAGCGCACAGTCGCTGGTGCTGATGGACGAGATCGGCCGCGGCACGTCCACGTACGACGGCCTGGCGCTGGCTGATGCGGTCGCACGCCATCTGGCTTACCAGAACCGCTGCTACACGCTGTTCGCCACGCACTATTTCGAACTGACCGCCCTGGCCGACGAACAGCACCAAGGCGGCGCCAGCAGCATCGCCAACGTGCACCTGGATGCGGTGGAGCACGGCGACGCGCTGGTGTTCATGCACGCCGTGAAGGATGGCCCGGCCAACCGCAGCTTCGGCCTGCAGGTGGCCGCACTGGCTGGCCTGCCGAAATCGACCGTCGCCCAGGCGCGACGTCGCTTGGCCGAGCTGGAGCAGCGCAGCCACGAGACGCAGTCCGCCGTGGTGGACGCGCAGGCGCTGGATGCACCGCAGCAGTTCGGGCTGTTCAACGCGCCCAACACCGCTGCCCAGGACGCGCTGGCCGCGATCGATCCGGACGAGCTGACCCCGAAGCAGGCACTGGAAGCGCTGTACCGGTTGAAGACACTGCTCTGACGATCCGGTAGTGCCGGCCGCTGGCCGGCTCCCCGCAGAGCCGGTAGCACCCGACCGTTGGTCGGGTGCGCGCGCGGGCCCGCGTGAATTCTTCGCATTCCCGTAGTGAACGCGGCGCTATGCTCGGGCGGTACCCATCCCTGCCCTGGAGTCCGCCGTGAATACCGAATCGCTTGCCGCGTCCCTGTTCCAGCAACTGCAGCAGGGCCAAGGCCTGCAGCAGGTATCCCAGCAGTTGGGCATCGATCAGAACCAGGCCAGTGGCGCCATCGGGGCGGCGCTGCCCCTCTTGCTGGGCGCGATGGGCCGCAATGCCCAGGAACCCCAGGGCGCGCAGGCCCTGCTCGGCGCCCTGCAGCGCGACCACGCGCCGGCCAGCGGCGGCGGCTTCGATCTGGGCGGGCTGCTAGGCAGCGTGCTCGGCGGTGGCGGCGGCAATGCGACCAACGGCGCCGGCATCCTTGGCCACGTCTTCGGTGGCAATACCGACCGCGCCACCCAGGGTCTGAGCCAGGCCACCGGGCTGGACAGCAGCAAGACCAGCCAGCTGCTCGCCATCCTCGCCCCCATCGTCATGTCCTATCTGGCCCAGCGCTTCGCCAGCGGCGGCAACGCCAGCCCAGGTCAGCTCAGCCAGGCCCTCGGCCAGGAAGCGCAGAGCGCCAACAGCGGTGGCCTGCTGACCTCCGTGCTGGACCAGGACGGCGACGGCCAGCTGGGCGTCGGCGATCTGCTCAAGCTCGGTGGCGGGCTGTTCGGCAAGCGCTGAGGGCGAGACGCGAAATAGCCTGCGCCTATCACATCGGTTGATTCATTCGAATTTACTGAATGAACGGCAGTGCCTAACGTGGACGTATGCCTTCACATCGCGCCGCCCCACGCGCCGCACGTGCAGGTGCCACGTTACCCGACGTCGCCATCGCCTCCCCCGCGCCGGTGGTCTTCACGTTCGCCAGTCCACAGGTAGATACCCATGAAAAGCGAAGCCAAGTGTCCGTTCAACCACGCCCTCGTCGGCGATGCCACCACCAACCGGGACTGGTGGCCCAAGCAGCTGCGGGTGGATCTGCTCAACCAGCACTCGAGCCGCTCGCATCCGCTGGATGACACCTTCGATTACGCCGAGGCCTTCAAGGGCCTGGATTACGCCGCGCTCAAGGCCGACCTCAAGGCCTTGATGACCGACTCGCAGGACTGGTGGCCGGCCGACTTCGGCCATTACGGCGGCCTGTTCGTGCGCATGGCCTGGCACAGCGCCGGCACCTACCGCATCGGCGATGGCCGGGGTGGCGCCGGCCGCGGCCAGCAGCGCTTCGCACCGCTCAACAGCTGGCCGGACAATGTCAGCCTGGACAAGGCCCGCCGCCTGCTGTGGCCGATCAAGCAGAAGTATGGCCAGGCAATCTCCTGGGCCGACCTGCTGGTGCTGACCGGCAACGTCGCACTGGAATCGATGGGCTTCAAGACGTTGGGCTTCGCCGGCGGCCGCCCCGATACCTGGGAACCGGACCAGGACGTGTACTGGGGCCGTGAAACCACCTGGCTGGGCGGCGACGTGCGGTATGCGCACGGCTCCGAAGGCGTGCAGGAAGACCACGGTGTGCTGGTCTCCGATGACGACGCGGACGGCGACATCCACTCACGCGATCTCGAGAACCCGCTCGCCGCCGTGCAGATGGGCCTGATCTACGTCAATCCGGAAGGCCCGGACGGCAACCCCGATCCGCTCAAGGCAGCATTCGACATCCGCGATACCTTCGGCCGCATGGCCATGGACGACGAGGAAACCGTCGCCCTGATCGCCGGTGGCCACAGCTTCGGCAAGACCCACGGCGCCGGCCCGGCCGACAATGTCGACGTCGAACCGGAAGCGGCCGGGCTGGAAAGCCAGGGCCTGGGCTGGGCCAACCGATTCGGCACCGGCAAGGGCGGCGACACCATCACCAGTGGCCTGGAAGTGACCTGGACGCGCACACCGGCGCAGTGGAGCCATGACTTCTTCGAGATCCTGTTCGGCCACGAGTGGGAGCTGACCAAGAGCCCGGCCGGTGCGCATCAGTGGGTGGCCAAGGACAGCGAGGCGATCATTCCCGACGCGCACGATCCGTCGAAGAAGCATCGCCCGACCATGCTCACCACCGACCTGTCGCTGCGGGTGGACCCGGCGTACGAAAAGATCTCGCGTCGCTTCCTGGCCGACCCGCAGGCCTTTGCCGATGCCTTCGCCCGTGCGTGGTTCAAGTTGACCCATCGCGACATGGGCCCGCGCACACGCTACCTGGGGCCGGAGATTCCGGCCGAAGAATTCGTCTGGCAGGACCCGGTGCCGGCGGCCCCCCAGGCCACGATCAGCGCGCAGGACATCGCCTCGCTGAAACAGCAGATTGCTGCGGCCAGGCTGAGCGTAGGTGAGCTGGTCTCCACCGCGTGGGCGTCGGCGTCCACCTTCCGCGGTTCGGACAAACGCGGTGGCGCCAATGGTGCGCGCGTGCGCCTGGCCCCGCAGAAGGACTGGGCGGTCAACCAGCCGCAGCAGCTGGGCAAGGTGCTGGCCGCGCTGGAGAAGATCCAGAGCGGCTTCAAGGGCGATGGCGGTGCACAGGTGTCGCTGGCCGACCTGATCGTGCTGGCCGGCAATGTCGGCGTCGAGCAGGCGGCCAAGGCCGGTGGCCATGAGGTCAGCGTGCCGTTCAACCCGGGCCGCACCGATGCCAGCCAGGCGCAGACCGATGTGGACTCGTTCGCGGTGCTGGAACCGTACGCCGATGGGTTCCGTAACTACGTCAAGGGCCGTTACGCCGTGCCTGCCGAGGCGCTGCTGATCGACCGCGCACAGCTGCTCACGCTGACCGCCCCGGAAATGACCGCACTGGTCGGTGGCCTGCGCGTGATCGGCACCAACGTCGGCGGCAGCCAGGACGGCGTGTTCACCGATCGCGTCGGCACGTTGAGCAACGACTTCTTCGTCAACCTGCTCGACATGCGCACGCAGTGGGTGGCCAACGGCGATGGCTACAGCGGCCGCGACCGCAGCACCGGCGCGCCGCGCTGGAGCGGCAGCCGCGTGGACCTGGTGTTCGGCTCGAACTCGGTGTTGCGTGCACTGGCCGAGGTCTATGCCAGCGCGGACGGCGAGAAGAAGTTCGTCCGCGACTTCGTCGCTGCCTGGGCGCGGGTGATGGAGCTGGACCGCTACGACCTGCGCTGATCCGCCGTCGCAGGCACACACGAAGACCGGGCCCACTGGCCCGGTCTTTTCATTTCTGCAGGGTGCCCCTTACAGCGCGTCCAGATCGCCCAGCGCACGGATCAATCGACGCGCACGCTTGTCCGGCTTGTGCTCCGGCGGCAGGTAACCGTTCTTCGCCGCCGCACGCTGCAGGCGCACCTCCGCGCGGCGAGCCAGCGACGCTTCACTTTCGAGATACAACTGCTGCGCCACCGGTGCCGGGCCGCGCATATCGCTCAGGCCACGCACCTCGATCTCGAACACTTCATCGCCCCGGCTGATCTGCAGGGCTTCGCCCACGCGCACCGCGCGCGAGGATTTCGGACGCTGCCCGGCCACGTCCACCTTGCCGGTTTCCACCGCCTGTTTGGCCAGGCTGCGGGTCCGGAAAAACCGTGCGGCCCACAGCCACACGTCCAGCCGCACGGCGGCTACCGGTGTTGCTTCAGTCATGCGTTCTACCCAGCTCCACGGCGTTGGCCGGTTGTCGATTTAGCGGTTGCGTCGCGTCCGGATTGCCGCGGCACCCCGTGCCACCGATCAGCGCCGGCACTCCGGCATCCAGATCACGGCGCTGACTGCCGACTTGGCATTCCGGTCGGTCCATGGGCCTTACCTGTGCGTCGCGCAGGCGGTCGTCCGTACTCGAACATGCGGCCAGCGAGGCGGCAATCAAGAGGGCCAGCGTGGTGCGGATGAACCGGTCATCCAGGAGGATCGGCAGCCGGCCAGCGGCCGGCACTGCCGGGGGAGCGGCTGACGTGCGTTGAGACGCGGAAGTGCGCATCGCGATATCCCCTTGATGGGCTTGGTGCTAGTGTGCCGCTCTCTGAGCATGATCTCCAGCGCACATGGCCAAAGCGCCGCTTGACCTGACCACCGGCCCGATCGGGCGCAATCTGTTCCTGTTCGCCCTGCCGATCCTGGCCGGCAACATCGCCCAGTCGCTGAACGGCTCGGTGAACGCGATCTGGGTCGGCCGCTTCCTCGGCGAAGCGGCGCTCACCGCCACCGCGAACGCCAACAACATCATGTTCTTCCTGATCGGCTCGGTGTTCGGCATCGGCATGGCCGCCTCGATCCTGATCGGCCAGTCGATGGGCGCACGCGACCTGCCGCAGGCGCGGCGCGTGATGGGCACCAGCGCGACCTTCTTCATCGGCCTGTCGGTGGTGATCGCGATTGCCGGCTGGTGGCTCTCACACCCGCTGCTGGCGGCGATGGGCACACCGGCCGAATCCCTGCCACTGGCCGAGGCCTACCTGCGCATCATCTTCCTGGCGATGCCCACGCTGTATGCCTTCGCCTTCCTGAGCTCGGCACTGCGCGGCGTGGGCGATTCACGCACGCCGTTCCGCTTCCTGCTGCTCTCGGTGCTGCTGGATATCGGCTTCAACCCGCTGCTGATCTTCGGCATCGGCCCGTTCCCGCAGCTGGGCATCGCCGGCGCGGCCTGGGCCACGCTGATCGCGCAGACCCTCTCGCTGCTCGGCCTGCTCTGGTACATGCGCAACAAGCGCCATGTGCTCTGGCTGGGGCGCAAGGACATGGCGCTGTTCAAGATCGATGGGGAGATCCTGCGCGCCCTGGTGGTCAAGGGCGTGCCGATGGGCCTGCAGATGGTGCTGATCTCGCTGTCGATGATCCTGATGATGACCATGGTCAACGGCTACGGCACCGATACCGCGGCCGCGTATGGCGCCTCGCTGCAGCTGTGGACCTATGTGCAGATGCCGGCGATGGCGATCGGCGCGGCGTGCTCGACCATGGCGGCACAGAACGTCGGCGCGCAGCGATGGGACCGCGTCCGTGGCACCGCCCGCAGCGGTGTGCTCTACAACTTCCTGCTGACCGGCGTGCTGATCCTGCCACTGATCCTGCTTGATCGTTACACGCTCGCGCTGTTCCTGCCCGAGGGCAGCCAGGCGCTGGAAGTGGCCCGCCACCTCAACCACATCGCGGTGTGGTCGTTCCTGTTCTTCGGCGTGAACTTCGTGATCTCCGGCGTGGTGCGCTCCACCGGCGCGGTGATCCCGCCGCTGCTGATCCTGGCCGCCTCGCTGTGGGGCATCCGCGTGCCGTTCGCCGAGCTGCTGCAGGACCGCTGGGGCGCCGACGCGGTGTGGTGGAGTTTCCCGGTCAGCTCGTTCTGCGCGATGCTGATGTCGCTGGCGTATTACCGCTGGGGCGGCTGGCGCAAGGCCCGCATGCTGCCCAGCCATCATGAAGAGCTGGCAGCCCCGGCCGAGATCCCGGCGTCGCCGCCGTCGCCCGTGGCGGACCCGAATCCCACCACGTTGCAGCCCGCCGCGGCGGGCAACGCACGTCCGGATTAGGCCACGCGACCCTGCAGCAGGGTCTTCCAGGCCGGCAGCCTGTAGCGCCGGCGCTGGTAGCGCATGAGCAGCGCCATCAGCAGGCCGAACAACAGCCCGGCCATGACAGCACTGCCCACAGTGATGCCCAGCGTGAGCGAGCCAAGGTCAAGCACCAGCCCCATCAACAGACGCCACAGCACGCCCCACAGCACCCCGAACAGTCCGCCCATCACGAACAGGTTGCTGCTGAAGCTGGCGAGCAGCGGGGGCGGCACGCGCAGCCCCATGCGCCACAGCAGCCGATGCATCGGCGGTGCGCGCATGCCGGCGGGCACCCTGGCGTCGGCCATGGCCTGCAGGGCAAAACGTACGTCGGCGGGATAAGGGTCCATGTGCTTCTCCATCACGAGGCCACAAACGCAAACGGCCACCCGAAGGTGGCCGTTTGAGGCGACAACCGAAGTTGCCGGCCGGGAATTACTGGGCAGCCTTGGCAGCCAGGCGCGCGGCCTTGGCCTGCGCAGCAGCAGCCAGATCTTCCTTGATGCGGGCAGCCTTGCCTTCCAGGCCACGCAGGTAGTACAGCTTGCCGGCGCGGACCTTGCCACGACGCTTCACTTCGACCGAGTCGATGATGGCGCTGTGGGTCTGGAAGACGCGCTCGACGCCGTAGCCGTGCGAGATCTTGCGGACGGTGAACGCGGAGTTCAGGCCGGCGTTCTTGGTGCCGATGACGACGCCTTCGTAAGCCTGCACGCGCTCACGGTTGCCTTCCTTCACCTTCACGTTGACGACGACGGTGTCACCCTGGCTGAACTTCGGCAGCTCGCGGGTGATCTGGGCGGATTCGAAGTCCGAGAGGATGGATTTGTTCAGCTTGCTCATGGGTGCACCGATAGTGTTCGGGTGGTCGTGTCATTCGACAACGTGGGCTCATGCAGTCACCGGACTGTGCTGCACGTTTTTTGTAGGGATTCATGCCACCGCGCCCAAAAGGCCGATGGCAATCCCGAATTGTAAACAAGATCCCGCCCCCGCGCTAGGGGGTCGGATCCTTGGCAAGGGCCTGCCGTGCCTGCTCCAGCAGGAGACGGTCGGCCTTGGGCAACTGGCTTTCATCGAGCAGATCCGGCCGCCGCAGCGCGGTACGCAGCAGCGACTGCTGCCGTCGCCAACGGGCAATGGCGGCATGGTTGCCCGAGCGCAGCACGTCCGGGACAGTGCCCCATTCATGCTGCGCGGGATGACTGTAGTGCGGGCAGTCCAGCAGCCCCTGCGGGCCTTCGAAACTGTCCTGGGCGGCCGATTCGGCATCGCCGAGGGCCCCGTCCTGCAGGCGGGTGACCGCATCGACGATCACCGCCGCGCCCAGCTCTCCGCCGGACAGGACGTAATCGCCCAGCGAGATCTCCTCGGTGACCTCGGCCTCGAGGAAACGCTCGTCGATGCCTTCATAGCGGCCGCAGAGCAGGATCATGCGCGGCAGTGCCGCCAGTTCCCGGACCTTGGCCTGGGTCAGCGGCCTGCCCTGCGGGCTGAGGTAGATCACCGGCGCAGGCGCCGGGTCCGCCGCCTTGGCCGCAGCCAGGCAGGCCCGCAGCGGCTCGATCAGCATGACCATGCCCGGGCCACCCCCGAACGGACGGTCGTCCACCCGGCGGTAGTTGCCTTCGGCATAGTCACGCGGATTCCAGCCGTGCAGGTCCAGCAGACCGCGCTCAGCGGCACGGCCGACCACGCCCAGCGCGGCCGACTGCGCCATGAACTCGGGGAACAACGTGACGACATCGATACGCATCCGGCCTAGAACTCCGGATCCCAGTCGACCACGATCAGGTTGGCCTCGAAATCCACCGAGACCACGAATTCGGGCTGCACGAACGGAATCATCCGCTCACGGTCACCCTGCACCACGAGCACATCGTTGGAGCCGGTCGAGAACAGGTGGGATGCCCGCCCAAGTTCGACGCCATCGACGGTACGCACCTGCAGGCCCTCCAGATCCACCCAGTAATATTCATCGGGCTTCGGCGGCGGCAGTGCGCTGCGCGCGACATAGACTTCGGTCCCGTACATCGCCTCGACCACGTCGCGGTCGGTGATGCCGGGAAACACGGCAACCAGATGCTTGCCGGACTGACGTCCGCGCGCACCGGTGAGCGTGCTCTCCTGGCCGGCGGGGGTCCGCAGGATCCAGGGCTGATAGTGGAAAATGGCGGTACGCGGCTCGGTCCAGGACTCGAGCTTGATCTCGCCTCGCACACCAAAAGCGCCGACAATCCTGCCCAGCAGGATCCGGCGCTCGGTATCTTTCATCTGAATAGACCGAATGGGCCGCGGCAGGCGCGGCCCTTCAGGATCAGGCCGCGGAGGCCTGGGCCTTGGTCGCTTCCTTGTACAGGTTGCGGACCTTGTCGGTCATCTGGGCGCCGTTGGCGACCCACTTGTCGACCAGCGGCAGGTCCAGCACGATGCGGGACTCGGCACCCTGGGCAACCGGGTTGTAGTAACCGACGCGCTCGATGTTGCGGCCATCACGGGCGCTGCGCGAGTCGGTCACGATGATGTGGTAGAACGGACGCTTCTTGGCGCCGCCGCGGGTCAGTCGAATCTTGACCATGGTGTTGTTTCCTCAATTGCCCAGTCGCCAGGATGGCGCGGTAAGCCGGCGATTATAGCGGCGGCCTCCCGCCATTCCAAGCCTGTGAAGGCCGTGAAAGCTGAACAGGGCTCACTGATCGGCGCGTTCACGACGACAAGGGCTGCCAGGGTGTCCCGGCGAGCACCCGCCGGGCGTTGGCGCATAGGGCTTCCGAGTTCCCCAGTGCGACGTCATCGACCCTCGCGATCGGCCAGATGCCGGCGGCATTGCAGGCGATGGCGGCGTCGAACCCGGCCAGGTCCGCCAGCGCGACCGGCCGCACCTGCTGATCGCCGCCCCACCCTGCCTGCAGCAGGCGTTCGTGGGTGCCGCGCAGCGCGCGCGCCTGCGGCCAGACCAGCGTGCCACCACTGGCGAAGGCGATGTTCCAGGTGGTGCCTTCGCTGATATGCCCGTCGTCGCCAACGAACAGCGCGTCGTCCACGCCAGCCTGCAATGCCTCGCGACGATGCTGGAACAGTGCGAACGTACCGACATGCTTCACGTGCGGCAGCTCGCGCTGATAGCGCACCGTCCGCAGCCGCCGCGATATCGCCGGTAGATCGACCGGTGGCGCCACGGCGACCAGCACATCGACGGCCACCGGTTGCAGCGGCCGCCGGAAATCGAACTGGCGCGAGAACACAGTCACCCGCAGCGACGCATCGACCACGTCCTCGACCCGCAGCGCGCCGTGCATCCAGGCCCGCACCTGCAGCGGATCCAGTGCGCTGCCGAACAGCTCGGCCGTGCCCTGCTGCAGGCGCTGCAGATGCAGGTCCAGGCCCTGCACCGCACCACCGCGCACCTGCAACGAGGTGAAATGGCCGTAGTTGGTCAGCGCCCCGGCAAGATCATCGACCGTGGCCGGCCGGCCATTGCAGTACGGCGTCATCCCAGCAACGCCTTGGCGTCGGACCACATCTGCTGCAGCACCTCGGCGGCGGGGCGTGCCGGTGCCATCCACGCGGATTGCCCGGCCCAGGCCTGCATCGCATCGAGGTTGCTGTCGCGGCCCGCCTGCGCGCGCATCGGTGCGGTCAGGCCACGCTGCACCGGATACGGGCGCGGCGGCGGCGCATCGGCAGACGCGGCGGCACGTACATACGCGGTCGCCAGGCCACGGCCGAGGCGACCACTGAAGGCGCGGGTCGGCCAGGTATCTTCGGGTTCGGCCTCGGCCAATGCCTGCGACCACGCCGGATTCAAATGACACTCGGGGGTACGCAGGAACGCGGTGCCCACCTGCACCGCACTGGCGCCCAGCGTCAGCGCCGCGGCGATGCCACGACCATCGGCAATGCCACCGGCGGCGATGACCGGGATGTCCAGATGATCAGCCAGCCGCGGCAGCAGCGCGAACAACCCGACCAGCTGGCGCTCGGCCGCATCGGGATCGAACGCGCCCCGATGCCCGCCGGCTTCAAACCCCTGCGCAACCACCGCGTCGGCGCCGGCAGCCTGTGCGGCGCGCGCTTCGGCCAGGGTGGTCGCGCACGCGATCCAGGCGATGCCGACGTCTTTCAGGCGCTGCACCTGCGCTGCGGAGAACACGCCCATGATGGTCGAGGCCACTGCCGGGCGCGCCTCGATCAGGGCATCGAACTGCGCATCAAAATCGGCTGGCCCGGCATCGGCCGCACTGGCCGGCACCTCCGGCCCCCACTGCGCCAGGAAGCGACGTGTCGCGGCTTCCGCATCGGCATCGCGCCGCGGCAGCGGATCAGGAATCCAGACATTGACCTGCGCCGGCCCTGCGGACTGCGCGCGGAAATCGGTCATCCACGCCACAATGTCCTGCGGCTGGGACAGCACCGCGCCCATCGCGCCCATGCTGCCGGCGTTGGCCAGCGCGGCCGACAGCGGCACCGGGCAGGCGCCGGCCATCGGCGCGAGCAGGATCGGGGCCTGCAATGCAAAACGCCGACAGAAGCTGTCGGCGCGTTCGAGAAGCGGGGAACCATTCACGCGCGGCGCACCTGGGGAAGGAGACGGTGCCAGCATACGCCGCACCGCCCCCACCCGGAATGCATGCGCGCAGGACTCAGCCGAACGGCATGCCGCCGCGGCCGCCCATGGCGCCCATCATCCCCTTCATGCTGCGCATCATGCCCTTCATGCCGCCGCCGGCCATCTTGCTCATCATCTTTTCCATCTGCTGGAACTGCTTCATGAGCTTGTTGACGTCGGCCGGGGTCAGGCCGGAACCACGCGCGATGCGGGCGCGGCGCGAGCCGTTGAGCAGGCCCGGGTTGCGGCGCTCTTTCTTGGTCATCGAGTTGATGATCGCGATCATGCGCGGCACTTCCTTGCCCTGGCTGACCTGCTGCTTGAGATGCTCGGGAATCTGGCCCAGGCCCGGCAGCTTGTCCATCAGGCCGCCGATGCCGCCCATGTTCTGCATCTGCTCGAGCTGGTCACGCATGTCGTTCAGATCGAACTTCTTGCCCTTGGCGACCTTCTCGGCCAGCTTCTGGGCCTTGTCCTTGTCGACCTGCTGCTCGACCTGCTCCACCAGCGACAGCACGTCGCCCATGTCCAGGATGCGGCTGGCGATACGGTCCGGGTGGAACACATCCAGGCCGTCGGGCTTTTCGCTGACACCGACGAACTTGATCGGCTTGCCGGTGATGTAGCGCACGCTCAGCGCGGCACCACCGCGGGCGTCACCGTCGGTCTTGGTCAGCACCACGCCGGTCAGCGGCAGCGCATCGCCGAAGGCCTTGGCGGTGTTGGCGGCATCCTGGCCGGTCATGGCGTCGACCACGAACAGCGTTTCGGCCGGGTTGACCGCGGCGTGCAGCGCCTTGATCTCGGCCATCATCGCTTCGTCGATGGCCAGGCGACCGGCGGTATCGACGATCAGTACATCGACGAACGACTTGCGCGCGTCATCGATCGCGGCGCGGACGATCGCTTCCGGCTTCTGGTCGGCAGTGGACGGGAAGAACAGCACGCCCACCTGGTCGGCCAGGGTCTTGAGCTGCTCGATCGCGGCCGGACGGTAGACGTCGGCCGAGACCACCATCACCTTCTTCTTGCGCTTTTCCTTCAGGTGCTTGGCCAGCTTGCCCACGGTGGTGGTCTTGCCCGCACCCTGCAGGCCGGCCATCAGGATGATCGCCGGGGCCGGCACGTTGAGGTTCAGGTCCGAGGCGGCCGAGCCCATGACCGCGGTCAACTCGTCGCGCACGACCTTGATCAGCGCCTGGCCCGGGGTCAGCGACTTGAGCACTTCCTGGCCGACCGCGCGCACCTTGATGCGCTCGACCAGCGCCTGCACCACGGGCAGCGCGACATCGGCCTCGAGCAGCGCGATGCGGACTTCGCGGGTGGCCTCGCGGATGTTTTCCTCGGTCAGGCGACCGCGGCCGCGCAGCCGCTCGATGGTGCCGGAGAGGCGCTGGGTCAGGGACTCGAACATGGAAGCGACCTGTTCAGAACAAAA
The DNA here is from genome assembly GCF_030128875.1 of Stenotrophomonas sp. BIO128-Bstrain. Classification (NCBI taxonomy): domain Bacteria; kingdom Pseudomonadati; phylum Pseudomonadota; class Gammaproteobacteria; order Lysobacterales; family Lysobacteraceae; genus Stenotrophomonas; species Stenotrophomonas sp. BIO128-Bstrain. The sequence continues at coordinate 2,638,266 of NZ_CP124620.1, forward strand.
GACAATGAGACCGCCAGTATAACGGTTCCGCCCCGGCTCCCGGACCGGCCGCAAGCTGCCGCCCGCCGGGCATCGCCAGCACCCCGGGGGTATGCGAAACTGACACGATGACAATCGTTCTCATCGCGACCCTGCTGTACCTGACCGCCACCGGCCTGCTGGTGCGCGCGGTCGTCCGCGATGATGCGGTGACCTCCCCGGCCTGGCTGTGGCCGGCGCTCCCGGCGATGCTGCTGCACGGCGGCTATCACGTGCTGGTGGCGATGCGCACCAGCGGCGGCCCGGACATGCACTTTTTCGCGGCCCTGTCGCTGGTCGGCCTGGGCATGGCGTGGCTGACCTCGCTGGTCGCCGCGCGCGGGCGCATGGCAGCACTTGGCGTGCTGGTGTTCCCGATGGCCGCCGCGGTGTTGTGGATCTATCACGCCTACGGCCACGAGCCGAGCAGGCCGCTGGGCTGGCAGCTGGCCACCCACGCGTGGATGGCCCTGCTTGCCTACGCCACCCTCAGCGTGGCCGCGCTGCTGGCGATCATGCTGTGGCTGCAGGAGCGCGCCCTGCGCCGCCGCGATTTCCGGCCGTGGCTGCGCGCCCTGCCCCCGCTGGCCGATCTGGAAGCCCTGCTGTTCCGCGTGATCGCGGTCGGCTTTGCACTGTTGACGCTCACCCTGGTGACCGGCGTGCTGTTCGTCGATGACCTGCTGGCGCAGAAGCTGGTCCACAAGACCGTGCTCAGCATCCTGTCCTGGATCGTGTTCGGCACCCTGCTGATCGGCCGCCGCCGCTATGGCTGGCGCGGCGCGAAGGCGGTGCACTGGACCCTGACCGCGATGGCGCTGCTGCTGCTGGCGTTCTTCGGCAGCCAGTTCGTGATCGAATTGGTGTTCGGCCGCACGCGATAGAGGCGTGCCGACCAACGGTCGGCACCTGCCCGAACCTCGCAAGGGGAGCTGCCGACTGTTGGCCGGCAGGCCGCTGGCGGGCACCAATCCGCTATCCGTTGATCACAACCCGTACCGTTCGATCGCGTCCAGATGCGGCTGACGGTCCTGGTCGCAGGCCTCGGCCAGGCGCAGCCAGCAGTGCGGGTGCGCCCACTCCGCCGTCACCTGCTGCAGGAAGCGATGCAGTGCCAGCGGCGCGTGATCCTGTGGCTGGGCGATAGTGAACAGCAGGCCCGGCAGCGTCCCGCCTTCCGCATCCGGATCGGTCACCGTGTAGTCCGGCCGGCTGTGCGCCCACACCTTCCAGCCCTGTGCCTCTGCCGCTGCTACCAGAGCGTTCCACGCCTCCTCGCCCGGGTGCGCGCCGTCGACCAGCCAGCTGCGTGCGAAACCGCCCCGCTCCAGCACGTGCACCTGCGCATAGGTCGGAATGAAGTGCTCGCGCTCCGCTTCGTCCTCCGGCGCGGGGTGTACGAGGCCGGCGTCAAACACCACCCAGTCCCCCACCTGCTGCGCGCGGTTGGCCGGTGCGTTCTCGACGATGCGCGCGGTCACCGGTCCGGTGCGGCGGCCGTAGTACTCCATCGGCTCGCCGCCCTCTTCGCTGCGGATGATCACCCAGCCCCAGGACTCTTCGACCACGCCCTGCTGACTGGACAGTTCCATGCCGATCGCCGCCGCCGAGCGGCGCACCGCCTCCCAGTCGCGCGCCGCGCTGGCCGCACTCATGTGGTCCCAGTGCGCGGCGTTGGGCTCATCCAGCGTCTCCACCAGCTGCGCATAGCAGGCCTGGGCGTCGCTGAAGCGGCCGGTCTCCATGTACATGCGGGCAAGCGTCCCGCGTGCGCCGTTCGAGCCTGGCGACAGCGTGAGCAACGCCTGCGCGGCCTGTTCCAGCGCCGGCCAGTCGGACGCGCGCCGGGCACGCTGCACCTCGCACCAGTGCGCGAACACCGGCACGCTGTCGCGGTAGGTCGCCGCCAGCCTGCGCAGGCCGTCATCATCGCCCTGCTCGGCCAGCCAACGCATCAGCGTGTAGGCCGCTGCGCCATCTTCCTGCGCGTGGCCGCGCACGAAGTCCCACAGCAGCGCCTGCGCTTCGGTCTTCGCGCCACAGGCATGCAACGCCGAGGCGGCAACTTCGGCCAGTGCGCCGTCGTCCGGCCGCTCGGCGTGCGCCTGCAGCAGCCACTGCGCTTCACGCTCGGGATCGCGCGACTGGTGCTGTTCGCCTTGAGCCTGCAGCCACGCCAGCAGTTCATCGGCCGGCACCGGCAAGGGTGCCATCTCCGGCAGCGCCTCGATCCGCGCCGCCAATCCACTCACCAGCGCGGCAGCGCCACGATCCTGCCGCAGCTGCGCCAGATGGGTGCGGGCCAGTCCAAGCTGGCGCTGCGCCACCCAGCGTGCACCGCGCTGCAGGGCCAGCTCCAGGCTCAACGCGGCGATCTCGATCACCAGGCGATGCGCGCCGACAGCGGCGAAGTGCTCGATGATCGTGTTGAAGCGCGTCCCCAGATCCCATGTATTGCGTGCGCCATCACGGCTGCACAGTGTCGAAGCGGTATTGGCCCACAGCCGCCAGTGATTCGGCGTCAGCTCGCTCCAGGGCACCAGCTGCTGCAGCGCCTCTTCATCGCGCCCCAGCTGGGCCAGTGCCCAGGCCTTGGACAGCCGGCGCGGCACCGTGCAGTTGGCAGGCTCGTATTCGCCCGCAGCGGCCACTTCGGCTTCGCGCGTCTCGATCAGCGCCAGCGCCTCCTGCGCACGACCGCTGGCCAGCAGGATCTTGATCTGCATTTCAGGGAAGCTGTCGAACACTTCCTTGCCGCGCGCCTGGATCGCCGCCGCCTGCACCTGCAGGTACTCCAGCGCGTCCTGGCCGCGGCCGTCGTCCAGCAGCGCGTCGGCCTTCTCGCAGCTCAGGCACTGGAAGCAGGCCCAGCTCGGGTCGATGCGGCCCAGCGTCTCGTCGCAGACCTCGATGCGTTCGGGCACCCAGCCCGGACCATCGATGTTGCCGTAGCAGGCGGCAAGATCCTGGGTGACGCAGATCGACTGCGGGCAGTCCAGGGTATCGGCGCGGTGTGCGCGCTCGAACAGCGCCACCGACTCGCCCAGCGCGCTTTCACCTTCCATGCGGTTGCCGACGCGGTTGCGCAGGGCCCAGTGGCCGACATAGACGTCGACCCAGGGGTTGTCCAATGCCTTGCCCAGCGCGCGCGCTTCGGGCAGCAGTGCATCGACGCGGTCGACCTGCAGTTCACTGACGTCATCGGCAAGGCGGGTCAGCAGGTGGGCGTTCTGTGCCTGGCCTGCCTGGCGCAGGTCTTCCTGCAGTTTTTCGACCCAGTTCCAGATATCCATGGGGGTTGAGGCTCCTGTCTAGCGAAGGCTTGATGAGAGAGGGGGCGGTACTCAGCGCAGCATCTGCTGCAGGGCACCGGCAATATCGGTAAATGCACCGTTGAGATCGGGGCCTGGCGTCGCGGTGCTCCGCTGCAACGGCCGGCCCTGCGCAGACACGATGATCTTCAGTGAGCGCAGCAGGCGCGCGGCCGCCCCGGCCTGCGGGTGGCCCTCGCGTTGGGCCTGCAGCAACGCCTGCACCGCTGGATTGTCCAGGTTGAGGTACAGCCGCGACGGCGCACGTGCCTCGATGCGCGCGGTGAATTGGCGGGCCAGTCGCAATGCGGCCATCGATACGCGCTTGTCGTTCTCGTCGTCTTCCAGGCGCTGCTTCAGTTCGGCTTCGCGGTCGGGCACCACCACCACCGGGAGTGCCTCGGGGCTGAACCGCGCCGGCAGCAGCTGCTCGCCATCGCCCAGGTGCTCGCGCAGCCAGGCCAACTGCGTATCGTCAAGACTGTCGTCGGTGCGGAACAGGGCGCGGTTGCCCTGCTCGGTACCGAGTTCGACCAGGCGCAGGCCCTTGGCCTGGGCCCAGCGCCGCAGGAACGGCACCACCGCGTAGCGATGGCCATGCGCGACCGGCACGCCCATCGCGCGGAACAGCATTTCCTCGAAGCCACCACCGTTGTCGAGGATCACATGCACCGCACCGCGCGCCGGCAACGCGCTGGCCGGCAGGTCACCCTGCGAGGTCGGCACGCGCACGTGTTCCAGCAGCAGCTCGAACAGGCGCTCATCGCACAGCGCCGCGCCCAGCAGGGCTTCATTGTGGCGGCTGAGCACGCGGCGCCAGGCTTCCGGCTGCTGCCGCGCGACATCGGCCAGGCCATCGATCAGCGCTTCCAGCAGGGCATGCTGCACGGCGCGATAGTGGTCATCGCGCTGCAGGTCCTCGCGGCTGGCGGTCGGGGTCAGCTTCGACGATTCGATCACCCCGCCGATGAAACCGGCCCACGGCGGCAGCAGGTCGCGTGCATCGTCGTCCAGCAGCATGCCGCGCACGAACACCGACAGGTTGCGGTTGTCGCTGGTGCCATAGGTGGCACCGTCCTGCACCCAGAGCATGCCGACGGCGTCGCTGCTGCCATCGGACTGCAGCGGCATCGTCACGATGGGCTCGAAATCGTGTTCGAAACGGGCCGCGAACTGCTGCGCCTGGCGGCGTGCCTGCACCGGATGCAGGGCGACGTCACCCTGCCCGCGCCACGGCGGCGGTTCGGGATTGATCGCGGTGGTCGCCGCACCGATGAAGATCGGCTCGGACAGCAGCGCGCAGTAGCGGCCCAGCACCTCGTGCAGGCGCGCTTCGTTGGCCAGCGGCAGGAAGTCCGGATGCAGTTCCAGCTCGACCTCGGTGCCGATCGCGCGCGCCGGCACGTCGCTGACGGTGTACTGCTCGGCGTTGCTGGACACGTACAGGTGGCCCAGCTCTGGTGTCTGGTAGGAGGTGGTGCGCACGCTGACACGGCGCGCCAATACGAAGGCCGACAGGAAACCCAGGCCGAACATGCCGATCAGGCCTTCATCGTCCTCGCCGTCCTGGCGCAGGCCCCGGGTGTAACCGACACCGACCGTGGCCAGGTAATCGTGGATTTCCTGCCGGGTCAGGCCGGCACCGGTATCGGTGATGCGCAGCACGCCGGCGGCGACATCGACCTGCACGTCGATGCGCGACACACTCTGGCTGCCGGGCTGCTCGATACGGCGACGGATGATCGAATCGTGCGCGTTCTGCACAAGCTCGCGCAGCGCCACCATCGGCGTGGAATACAGGTGCTTGCCCAGCACCGTCATCAGTCCATTGAGATCGACCCCGGCGCGGCGGATTTCGGCGGCGGGGGCGCTGAACATCGGGTCCTGCATGTAATCGGTTACTCCTTGCCACGGAAAGCGCCGGAGGGCGCCTTCGTCGAGCCGGGAAAACTAGCACAGGCCGGGTGAGCGCTGACGCACTTTCCCGTGGCACCCCGCGTCTGCCCGGCCCCGCTTACAGCGCGTCGATCGCCTCGGACAGCCGCTCCACTGCGATCACTTCCATCCCCTTCACGCTGCCGGTCTTCGGCGCGTTCGCCTTGGGTACGATGGCGCGCTTGAAGCCATGCGTGGCGGCCTCGCGCAGGCGATCCTCACCGTTGGGCACCGGGCGGATCTCGCCGGACAGGCCCACCTCGCCGAAGGCGATCGTCTTCTCTGCCAATGGCCGGTCCTGCAACGAGGACAGCACCGCCAGCAGCACGGGCAGATCGGCCGCAGTCTCCTGCACGCGGATGCCGCCCACCACGTTGACGAACACGTCCTGGTCGCCCACGAGCACGCCGCCATGACGGTGCAGCACCGCCAGCAGCATCGCCAGGCGGTTCTGCTCCAGACCCACCGCGACGCGGCGCGGGTTGGACAGCGGCGAGGCATCCACCAGTGCCTGCACCTCCACCAGCAATGGGCGCGTGCCCTCGCGGGTGACCATCACGCAGCTGCCCGGCTGCTGGGTGCTGCCGCCGGAGAGGAAGATCGCCGAGGGATTGGAGACCTCTTTCAGGCCCTTCTCGCCCATGGCGAACACGCCCAGTTCGTTGACCGCGCCGAAGCGGTTCTTGAAGGCGCGCAGCAGGCGGAATCGGCTGCCGCTCTCGCCTTCGAAGTACAGCACCGCATCGACCATGTGCTCGAGCACGCGCGGGCCGGCGATGCCGCCTTCCTTGGTCACGTGACCGACCAGGAACACGGCGGTGCCGGTTTCCTTGGCGAAGCGCACCAGCCGTGCGGCGCTCTCGCGCACCTGGCTGACCGAGCCCGGCGCGGCGGTGAGCGATTCGGTCCAGAGCGTCTGTACCGAGTCGGCCACGATCAGCCGCGGCTTGGCCACGCTGGCATGCTGGAGGATCGCCTCCACCTGGGTTTCGGCCAACGCGTTGACGTTGTCCAGCGGCAGGTCCAGACGCACTGCACGGCCTGCCACCTGCGACAGCGATTCCTCACCGGTGATGTACAGCACCGGCAGCGACGCGGCCATCTTCGCCACAGCCTGCAACAGCAGGGTGGACTTGCCGATGCCCGGATCGCCACCGACCAGCACCACCGCACCTTCGACCAGGCCACCGCCGAGCACGCGGTCGAACTCACCGATGCCCGTGCTCACCCGCAGGTGTTCGGTCTGCTGCACGTCCTTGAGCGCCATGATCTTCGGCGCATCGACCTTGCCGGCCCAGCCGGAGCGCCGCGACGCCGGCGACGCCTTGGTGGGCGTGGCGCTTTCCAGCGTGATCTCGCTCAGCGTGTTCCAGACGCCGCACTCGGTGCACTGGCCCTGCCACTTGCTGAATTCGGCGCCGCATTCGCTGCAGACGTAAGCGGTGAGTCGCTTGGCCATGTCCACTTCCACATCATCAATTGTCAGGCAGGATAGCCGAGCCGCGTCGCAGCAACCGAGACGCCGGGCGGGTGGGCTCAAGTTTCCGGCCCCGAGGCCGATACTCCGGCGGGCCACTGCCCCTCCTTTCCATTTTTCCAGGCTTTTCCATGACCGGCACCTACAGCCAGAGTCTTGTCGTGTTCTCGCTGCTGGTTGCCATCCTCGCCTCGTACACCGCGCTGGACATGGCCGGCCGCCTGGCCACCACCCGCGGCCGGGTGGCACGCTGGTGGCTGGCCGGTGGCGCCGGTGCGATGGGGCTGGGCATCTGGTCGATGCATTTCATCGGCATGCTCGCCTTCCACCTGCCGATCCCGGTCGGCTATGACCTGGCCATTACCCTGTACTCGCTGGCCGTCTCGGTCGGGGCTTCGGCCTATGCGCTGTGGCTGGTCTCACGCGCGGAGCTGCCGTGGTCGAGGTTGTGCGCCGGCGCGGTGCTGATGGGCCTGGGGATCGCGGCCATGCATTACCTGGGCATGGCCGCGCTGGAGATGCAGCCGGGCATCGACTACGACCCCCTGTGGTTTGCCGCCTCGGTCCTGATCGCCATCGGCGCGGCCGGTGCGGCGCTGTGGATCGCCTTCCGCCTGCGCCTGGAACAGCGCCGCCCGTTCGTGCTGCGCGGGCTGGCCTCCCTGGTGATGGGCCTGGCGATCGTCGGCATGCACTACACCGGCATGGGCGCGGCCCACTTCCCCGAGGGCGCGATGTGTGGCGCGGCGTATGGCGAGGGCATCGAGACCAAGTGGCTGGCGGTGCTGGTGATCGTCACGACGCTGGCGACTCTGGGGATCGCACTGATCGCATCGGTGTTCGACCGCCAGATGCGCACCCGCACCGGCCTGCTCGCCGATTCGCTGGCCCAGGCCAACGAGAAGCTGATGCAGGCCGCCCTGCATGATCCGCTGACCCAGCTGCCCAACCGGATGCTGCTGCAGGACCGCATCGAGCAGGCGATCGAGAAGGCGCAGCGCCGGCAGTTCAGCTTCGCGGTGATGTTCTGCGACCTGGACGGCTTCAAGGCGATCAACGATGCCTACGGTCACCAGCTTGGTGACCAACTGCTGATCCAGGTCAGCAAGCGGATCACCGCGCTGCTGCGTGCACAGGACACCTTCGCGCGACTGGGGGGCGATGAGTTCGTCATCGTGTTCCAGGTGGAGGATCCGGAAGATGCGGCCGTGGTCGCCGAACGGATCATCGCCAGCGTGGCCGAGCCGTTCGAGATCGATGCCTTGGAACTGCAGGTCAGTGCCAGCCTGGGCATCGCGCTGTACCCGGCTGACGCCACTACCGAACGCGACCTGATGGCCCACGCCGATGCGGCGATGTACCACACCAAGGATTCGGGCCGGAACGGCTATACCTTCTTCACCCAGTCGCTCAACGTGAGCGCGAACCGCCAGCTGAAACTGCTGCAGGAACTGCGCAAGGCGGTCAGCCGCGGCGAGCTGGTGCTGCATTACCAGCCCAAGTTCCAGGCCAGCGGGACATCGCCGATCGGGGCCGAGGCGCTGGTGCGCTGGCAACATCCCGAGCTGGGCCTGTTGTCACCGGACGCGTTCATTCCGATCGCCGAACGCAGCGGCCTGATCCTCTCCATCGGTGACTGGGTGCTGGACCAGGCCTGCGCGCAGCTGCGCCACTGGCACGACGCCGGCCACCCGGACTGGACCATGGCGGTGAACCTCTCACCGCTGCAGTTCGGGTCGAGCACGCTGCTGGAGACTGTGCGCCGCACGCTGGACAAACACGGGCTGGACCCGAAGCGGCTGACCCTGGAGGTCACCGAGACCACCGCGATGCGCGATGTGGAAGCCAGCCTGCTGATCCTGCACGGGCTGACCGCGATGGGCGTGAACATCTCCATCGACGACTTCGGCACCGGCTACTCCAGCCTGCTGTATCTCAAGCGCATGCCGGCCACCGAGCTGAAGATCGACCGCGCCTTCGTGCACGACCTGGAAGACAACGCCGAAGACGCGGCGATCGTTTCCTCGATCATTGCATTGGGCCGGTCCCTGCAGCTGCAGATCGTCGCCGAGGGCGTGGAAACGGCCGGTCAACGCCAGTACCTGAGCGACATGGGCTGCGACCAGCTGCAGGGCTATCACCTCGGGCGGCCGGTCGACGCCGTGGAGTTCATGCGGCTGGCGAAAGTGGCATAACGCGCGGAGAGCAGCCCGTTGCCGGGCACCAGTAGTCTGGACACGCTGGGCCCTCCCCCATCGGCCGCGTGTGGAACGCCCCCCCCTGAACAACGTTTGCTGCGTCGTCATGCGCGCCAAACAGAAAGGCCGCCCGAGGGCGGCCTTTCCGTGTGTGGCAACGTCGCGAAGACGTCAGTGCATCATGTGCACGTTCATGTTGTGCATGACCCACAGCGAACCGGCGACGATGATGCCGATCACCACGACGGTGAAGGCCGCCGCGCTGACGTTCCAGCGCTGTTCCGAGGAGCGGTCCAGGTGCAGGAAGAACACCAGGTGCACCAGGATCTGCAGCACCGCCGCAACGACGATGATGACGCCGGTGGTGAAGCGCGGCAGGTCGCCATGCATGACCGCCCAGAACGGGATGATGGTCAGCACCGCGGCCAGCAGGAAGCCGATCAGGTAGGACTTGACGCTGCCGTGGCTTTCGCCGGCGGCACCGTGGCCATGATCGTGTGCGTGATTGTCATGTGCGGCCATTACAGCGCTCCATTCAGATAGACGACGGAGAACACGCCGATCCAGATCAGATCCAGGAAGTGCCAGAACAGGCTCAGGCACGCCATGCGGGTCTTGTTGGTCTGGGTCAGGCCGTTCTGCTTGATCTGGATGAACATGATCAGCAGCCACAGCAGACCCGCGCTCACGTGCAGACCGTGGGTACCGACCAGCGCGAAGAACGCCGACAGGAACGCACTGTGGTCCGGACCATAGCCCTGATGGATCAGGTGGTTGAACTCCCACACTTCCATGCACATGAAGCCAAAGCCCAGCAGCCAGGTCAGGGCCAGCCATGCATACATCTGGCCCACCTTCTGCTTGTGCATGGCGATCATGCCCAGGCCGAAGGTCAGCGAGGAGACCAGCAGCAGCGTGGTTTCCCAGGCGACGAAGGACAGTTCGAACAGGTCCTTCGGGCCGGGGCCACCGTCGGTGCCGCCGGACAGCACGATGTAGGTCGCAAACAGGGTGGCGAAGATGAGGCAATCGCTCATCAGGTACACCCAGAAACCGAAGACGGTATTGCCGCCGGTGTCGTGGTGCTCGTGGTCGTCAAGGCCGTGGGCCGCCGCGTGCGCGGCGTGCCCATGGTTCATGGTGTTGGGGATAGTGGTGCTCATGCCTTCAGCTCCGATTTCACCAGGCCCTGCGCCACGAGGTGGCGACGGTGCTCATTTTCGATCCGCTCCACTTCCGCGGCCGGCACGTAGTAATCCACGTCCTTGTCGAAGGTGCGCCAGATGAAGGTGCCGATCATGCCGACCAGACCCACGATGGCCAGCCACCAGATGTGCCAGATCATCGCAAAGCCGAACACCAGGCTGAAGGCGCCGATCACCACACCGGTGCCGGTGTTGCGCGGCATGTGGATGTCGGTGTACTTGGCCGGGCGTTCCCACGCCTCACCACGCTGCTTGCGCTCCCAGAACTCGTCCAGTTCGGTGACGCGCGGCAGCGAGCCGAAGTTGTAGAACGACGGCGGCGAAGAGGTTTCCCACTCCAGCGTACGCGCGTCCCACGGGTCGCCGGTCAGGTCGGCGGTCTTCTTGCGGTCGCGGATCGACACGGCGATCTGGATGATCTGGCACAGGATGCCGGCACCGATGATGAAGGCACCGCACATGGCGATGATCAGCAGCGGCTGGTACTCCATGTTCGGGTAGCTCTGCATGCGGCGGGTCATGCCCATGAAGCCCAGGATGTACAGCGGCATGAACGCGACATAGAAGCCGATGAACCAGCACCAGAACGCGCGCTTGCCCCAGGTTTCATTGAGGCGGAAGCCGAACATCTTCGGCCACCAGTAGGTGATGCCGGCGAACATGCCGAACACCACGCCGCCGATGATGACGTTGTGGAAGTGGGCGATCAGGAACAGGCTGTTGTGCAGCACGAAATCGATGGCCGGGATCGCCAGCATCACGCCGGTCATGCCGCCGATGGTGAAGGTGACCATGAAGCCGATCGTCCACAGCACCGGGGTCGTGAACTGCACGCGACCGCGGAACATGGTGAACAGCCAGTTGAAGATCTTCACGCCGGTCGGGATCGAGATGATCATCGTCGTGATGCCGAAGAAGGCATTGACGTTGGCACCCGAGCCCATGGTGAAGAAGTGGTGCAGCCACACGATGAACGACAGCACGCCGATGCAGGCGGTGGCGTAGACCATGCCCTTGTAGCCGAACAGCGCCTTGCGCGAGAACGTGGCGATGACCTCGGAGAACACGCCGAAGGCCGGCAGGACCAGGATATAGACTTCCGGGTGACCCCAGATCCAGATCAGGTTGATGTACAGCATGGCGTTGCCGCCACCATCGTTGGTGAAGAAGTGCGTGCCCAGGTAACGGTCCAGGGTCAGCAGCACCAGGGTGATGGTCAGCACCGGGAAGGCGGCGATGATCAGCACGTTGGTGACCAGCGCGGTCCAGGTGAACACCGGCATCTGCATCAGCTTCATGCCGGGGGTACGCATCTTCAGGATGGTAATGAAGAAGTTGATGCCGCTCAGCGTGGTACCCAGGCCTGCTACCTGCAGGCCCCAGATGTAGTAATCGACACCTACCCCTGGACTGTATTCCTTGCCTGACAACGGCGGGAAGGCCAGCCAGCCGGTCTGCGCGAACTCACCGACACCCAGCGAGATCATCACCAGGCCCGCGCCCGCCACGAACAGCCAGAAGCTGAGCGAGTTGACGAACGGGAAGGCCACGTCGCGTGCGCCGATCTGCAGCGGCACGACAACGTTCATCAGGCCGGTGATCAGCGGCATCGCCACGAAGAAGATCATGATCACGCCGTGGGCGGTGAAGATCTGGTCGTAGTGATGGGGAGGCAGGACGCCCTCGTTGCCGCCAGCGGCCATGGCCTGCTGGACGCGCATCATGATCGCGTCGGCGAAGCCGCGCAGCAGCATGACGAAGGCGACGATGAGGTACATCACGCCGATCTTCTTGTGGTCTACCGAGGTGAACCACTCTTTCCAGAGATAGCCCCACAGCTTGAACTTGGTGATCAGGGCCAGCACGAGCAGGCCACCGATCCCCGCGCCGATCAGCGTGGTGATGATGATCGGGTCGTGCGGGATGTCGGCAAAGGTCAGTTTACCCAACAGATTCATGGTCATTCTCCCGAGCCGTCGTGACCGGCGTGACCGGCTGCGGCGTGCTCGTCTGCAGTGTGTGCGGCGTCCGCGGCAGCGGGCTGGTCGGCATGGACCGGCAGCTTCGCTTCGTCGTGGGCTCCGCTCATGGCCTGCATGTCGTGGCCTTCATGGCTTTCGCCTTCGGCGCCGTCATGCTTCATGGCCTTGTGGTCGTGCTTCATGCCGTAGTGCTGGTTGTCGCCCATGTGCTTGGCGATGACCCAGTCGAACAGGCCGGCCTCGGTGGTGCCGTAATAGGTCACCGGGTGCCAGTCGTGGTTCTTCTCGGCAACCAGCGCAGCGAAGGCGGTCTTGTCCAGGGTCGCGCTTTGGGCACGCACCTTGGTCAGCCACTGCTGGTACTCCGCCTCGGTCACCGAGTGCGCGGAGAAATGCATCTTGCTGAAGCCCGCGCCGCTGTAGTGCGAGGACATGCCCGGGAACTCACCGGTCTCGTTTGCGATCAGGTGGAGCTTGGTCTCCATGGCCGTCATCGAGTAGATCATGCTGCCCAGGTGCGGGATGAAGAACGCATTCATCACCGAATCGGACGTGATCTTGAAGTTCAGCGGGGTATCGACCGGGAAGGTGATCTCGTTGACGGTGGCGATGTTCTCTTCGGGATAGATGAAGAGCCACTTCCAGTCCAGCGAGATGGCTTCGATCACCACCGGCTTCTTGTCCGAGTCCAGCGGACGGTACGGATCCAGCGCGTGCGAGGAACGCCAGGTCAGCACGGCCAGCACCAGCACGATCATGCACGGGATCGACCAGACCACCACTTCGATGGCCGTGGAGTGCGACCACTTCGGCTCATAACGGGCCTTGGTATTGGTCGCACGGTACTTCCACGCGAAGGTGAGGGTCATGATGATGACCGGCACGACAACCAGCAGCATCAGCACGGTCGCCGTGATGAGCAGGGTCTTCTCGTCGTGGCCGATCTGGCCCTTGGGGTTGAGGATGGCCGAGTTGCAGCCCGTCAGGAACACGGACAACGCAAACAGCAGGCCCGGACGCAGGAAGCGTCCAAGGGGTTTCAACGGAATCATCGGTCGATCCAATTGCGTAGGGAATGCCAGTTCAAGCCCGCCTCCGTCCCAGCCAAAGCCGGTGGTGCCGGTCCAAGGGGACAGGCACGGAGGACGATCATGTCAGCCTTCCAATTTTAGGCCGTCACGCATCATTTAAGAAAGGCATTGACAATGATCCAGCGCAGGAAAGGCCTGTTTTGGGCTGCGACACGTTGTCGCAGTGCCGGGCAATGACCCGATTCGGCAACATTCCGGCCCTTGTATAGACATGAACGGGTCAGTTCCGGGGCTGGCCAGCGCGGACCCGGTTGCAGTGTCCCGGCGCGTGCTGCGCAACGGCCGGCGGGCGGCCACGGTACACGTACCGACGCCCCACGTCACCCGCGGCGCCGCTCAGACCGCCCGCACCCGATTCGCGCACGCCGCCCCACTGGCGAAGTCCGCCAGGTTGCGCAGCGTGATGTCGGAAATCTCCTGCAGCGCCTCGACCGTGAAGAAGCCCTGGTGCCCCGTCACGAGCACGTTGGGGAAGGTCATCAGGCGCTGGAACGCGTCATCGTCGATGATCTCGCCGGACCGGTCCTGGAAGAACAGCCCACTCTCCTGCTCGTAGACATCGATGGCCAGGTGGCCGAGGCGGCGCGATTTCAGCGCGCGGATCACCGCATGGGTATCCACCAGCCCGCCGCGCGAGGTATTGACCAGCATCGCCCCGGGCTTCATTGCGGCCAGTGAGGCGTCGTCGATCAGGTGATGGGTGTCCGGCGTCAGCGGGCAGTGCAGCGAGACGATGTCTGATCGGGCCAGCAGGTCCTCCAGCGCGACCGATGCGCCAACGGCGGTGAATCCGGGCGATGGATACGGATCGTGGCCCAGCACGGTACAGCCCATGCCCTTGAAGATGCGGGCGGTGGCCAGGCCGATCTGACCGGTGCCGACGATGCCCACGGTCTTGCCGTGCAGGGTGCGGCCGAGCAACCCATCGAGCATGAAGTTGCCCTCGCGCACCCGGTTGTAGGCGCGGTGGGTCTGCCGGTTGAGCGTCATCACCATGGCCAGGGCATGCTCTGCCACGGCTTCGGGGGAGTAAGCCGGCACGCGTGCCACGAACAGGCCCAACTGCTCCGCCGCGGCCAGGTCGACATTGTTGAAGCCCGCACAGCGCAGCAGGATCGCGCGCACCCCCTGTGCATGCAGCGCCTGCAGTACCGGGGCGTCCAACCGGTCGTTCACGAACACACAGACCGCCTCGCAGTCCTGCGCCAGTGCCGCGGTATGTACCTCCAGCGCGGCATCGAAATACAGGAACTCGAAGGACGTCCCTGCCCCGCGGCGTTGCTTGGCCTCATCGAGAAACTGCTGGTCGTACGGGCGGGCGCTGAATACTGCGATCTTCATGAGGCGATCCCCGGGAGTTCGAGCATCACGATACCGCAGTACACTCCGGCCAACTGCCTGGAGCCTGCCGTGTCCCTGACTGCCCGCCTTCTCCGCTGGACCGCCACGCCGATGGCCCGGCGCGGCCTGTTCGTGCTCACGTGCGCGGCCGTGATCGTGATGGCCTGCAATCCATTGCTGGCGCCCTTGCTGCCCGTGGTGGATGCGCTGGGTCTGGATGTACTGGTCCTGCTCATGGGTGCGCAGGCGATGGCACTGCTGCCATGGGTGCGGCTGCATGCCCGTCGTATCGCGCGCATCACCCTGCGTTTGCTGCTGGGTACCCTCGCCGGTGCCATCGCCAGTTTCATCGGCGGCTATCTGCGGCAACTGGTATTCGCCATGGCCACGCGTTGGACCCACGCGCGCCCGTGACCTAGTATTCGGCCCTTGCAAGACGCCATGGGTGGATGTGCGTGGAAAGTTTCGAGCGGTTCAACGGGCGCCGTAGTGGTGAGGGCAAGGCGGTCGCGATCCTGTCACACGGCTTTGGTACCGATCAGACCGCATGGAATGCATTGCGCCCGTGGTTTGAAGCGCGCTATGACGTGATCTCCTTCGATCTTGCCGGCTGTGGCCCGCAAGGTGCGCAGACTTACGATTTCGAACGCCATGGTTCGCTGTTCGGCTACGCCGACGATCTGCTCGACATCCTGGATGAGCTCGACGTGCACAACTGCACCTACGTCGGCCATTCGATGAGCGGCATGATCGGCGCGGCCGCTGCGGTGGCACGGCCGGAGCTGTTCGAGCGGCTGGTCATCATCGGTGCGTCGCCGCGTTATCTCGACGATGACGGCTACACCGGCGGTTTCAAACCGCAGGACCTGGAGCAACTGTTCGAGAGCATGCGCGCCAACTACCAGGCCTGGATCGCCGGCTTCGCCCCGATGGTCGTCGGCGTGGAAGACAGCGCGGTCGTTGCCGATTTCTCCAACACCCTGTTCCAGATGCGCCCGGACATCGCGCTCAATACCTCGCGCACGATCTTCACCTCAGATCTGCGCAGCCTGGCTGCGCGGGTTTCCACGCCGGTCCACCTGATCCAGACCGCGCACGACGTGGCGGTACCGGTCGCCGTCGGCCAGTGGCTGGCCAACGCGATCGATGGCGCCACCCTGGATGTGATCGATGCTTCCGGTCACATCCCGCACATGACGGCACCCGATGACGTCATGCGCATTCTCGAACAGCGTTTGGCAGGCCCCACGCGGTGACGACCTCCGACAGTGAAGCGCTTGCCGCGCTGTGCCAGTTCGCCCGTCTCGCCTCCCACGCCGACCTGGTGATGGCAGTGGAGGTGGACGCCGGCGGGAGGGCGACCTGGGCTGTCTCGGCCCCGGCACTGCCCTCGTCGAGCTTCAACCTGGCGCGCAGCGGCATCCTCGAGGCGCGCTGGAGCGGCGAGGCCATGGACGCAGCGGACTTCCGGCTGCCGACGGCGATCATCCATGCCCTGGAAGGCCGTCCCGCCCGCCTGCTGTACGTTCCGGCCCCCTCCCACGGCGCGCCGCTGAGTGGCCTGCTGCTGCTCTGGCGGAGCGTCCCTGCCCCTGCAACCTTGACGGCACAGGTGCCACTGCTGGCCACGAGCGTGGCCCGACTGCTGTCCGCACGGCGCGAAGCCGCGCGCGGCACGATCGTCCGCAATCAGTTCCTGGACCTGTTTGAAAGCGTGCCGGCGGGCATCGTGCTGATCGACGGGGATGGCGTCGGCGCGGCGGTCAACGAGCACGCCGCGGAGCTGCTGGGCTGCACGGCTGGCAATCACCGGGCGGCGGATCTGGCCGGCCCGATGCGCGCCCTGCGCCAACGCTGCGACAACCACGCCGAGCTGGAACTGGCCTACAGCGCTCAGATGAACAACGATCAGTTCGCCGCCAAGCAGAACTGGACCCTGGGCGAACGCACCTTCGAAGTGGACACCCATCCGGTACGCGGCAACGGCGCACACGGGCGCATCTGGCTGTTCACCGATGTCACCGCGGACCTGCTGATGGCCGCCGAGCTGCGCCGCCTGGCGTCCTCGGACCCGTTGACCGGCGTCCCCAACCGCCGTCATTTCGAAGAATGCTCGGCCCAGATCATCGCCGCCCGCGAAGCCAACGGCCGTGCGGTGGCGGTGCTGATGGTGGACGTGGACCACTTCAAGAAGATCAACGATACCTACGGCCATCCGGTCGGCGATGAAGTCCTCAAAGTAGTCGCCAAGCGCTGCCGCGACGCCCTGCGGGAGCGCGATCTGTTCGCCCGCTTCGGCGGCGAAGAGTTCATCGCCCTGCTGGCGGCGTCGCCCGTCGATGAGATTCCCGCCGCCGCCGAGCGACTGCGCAGTGCGGTGGCCGCTGAGCCGATCCTCGTGGGCAGCGAGCGCGTTGCCGTCTCCGTCAGCGTCGGGGGCGCGATCGGCGAGGCGTTGCCAGGTCGCGACCAGCGGCTGCTGGAGGCGCTGATCGCCCGGGCGGATGAGGCGCTGTATGACGCCAAGACCAGCGGGCGCAACCGGGTCCGGATGGCGGTCCTGGAGCCTGACCTGATCGACCCCTGAGCCAACCGGGCGCTTGGGGCCCCGGCCCCCTCCCTGGGCGCGCCTGAACCCATCAGCCACGTCCCGCGGGCCCATTGGAGATCTGTGCACGGGCACTTGTCGGCGCGAACCTAACACTGTTAGATTCGCCCCCTAACAACGTTAGGCCAGAACACAGTGCGCCAACCCATCGCGCGGGAAGACATCGTCAAGGCGGCCTTCCGGATCCTCGACGAGGCCGGCCTGGAGGGCATTACCCTGCGCAAAGTGGCCTGCTCGCTGGGCATCCGGGCGCCGTCGTTGTACTGGCACTTCAAGAGCAAACAGGCGCTGATCGACGCCATGGCCGACGCCATGATCTGCGACGTGGCTCGCGTGATTCCCGACGGACAGCCATGGCGGCAGACGCTGCTGCAGATCGGGCGTGAGTTCCGCCTGGCGTTTAAAGCGCGCCGCGATGGTGCGCGGGTGTATGCGGGCACCTTCCTGGCCACCGAGAACGTGCTGCGGGTAGGTGAGGCCAGCATCGCCGCGCTGATGGGCGCCGGCGCGCCGGCACGCTTTGCCGCGACCGCGGCGATGGACCTGGTGTACTACACGATGGGCTTCGTGATCGAGGAGCAGTCCTGGCCCGGCGACGGCAGCATGGAAGCGCTGGGTGAGGCCTTCATGGCGCTGGCCGAGGCGCGCTTCCCCCATTGCTGGCAGGCCCGTGATGCATGGAGCGAGGTCGATTTCGACGCCCGCTTCGAGCAGGGGCTGGGCCTGATGCTCGATGGCATCGAACGACGCCTGTCGCGCGAATCCTGATTTCCCGATGCCTTTCTTTTCCCGCTGTTCCGACCCGGAAAGCCTCTCGATGCGTGCACCCTACCTCCGCAGTTTTTCCCTGATCCTGGCTGTCGCGCTGCTGTCCGCCTGCGGCGGCAAGGACGACAAGGCCGCGGCCGACGCCACGGCCGCCAGCTCCGCGCTGCCGGTCTCGCTGGCGCCCGCGCAGCAGCAGACCATGGCCCGCACGGTGCTGGTCTCCGGGCCGGTGACCGCCTATGAAGAAATGCAGTTGGGCGTGGAGATCAGTGGCCAGCGCGTGACCGCGTTGCTGGTGGACGTGGGGCAATGGGTCAAGCGGGGCCAGGTGCTGCTGCAGGTGGACCACCGCACCCTGGACAGCGAGCTGGCGCAGGCCGACGCCTCGTTGCGACAGGCGCAGGCCTCGCAGGAACTGGCCCGCATGAACTACGAGCGCAGCGCCAAGCTGGCCGCCCAGCAGCTGATCAGCGAAAGCAGCCTGGATGAGCTGCGCGCCTCACGCATCAATGCCGAAGCGCAGACCTCCACCGCACGTGCCGCGCGCGACGCGGCCAAGCTGCGCCGCGATTTCGCCGACCTGCGCGCACCCGCCGACGGCCTGATTTCCAAGCGCCTGGTGCAGCCGGGCCAGGTGGTCTCCGCCGGTACCGAGCTGCTGCGCCTGATCCGCGATGGCCGCCTGGAGTGGCGTGCGGAGCTGCCGGAAAACCAGCTGGCCGATGTCGCCGTCGGCAACACGGTTGAGCTGCCGTATGCGGGCCAGGTGGTCAGTGGCCGCATCCGCGCGGTCACCCCGGGTGTCGATGGACAGACCCGCACCGGCACGATCTATGCCGACCTGCCAGCCCCCGGCCCACTCAAGCAGGGCATCTACGTGGATGGCCGCATCGTCACCGGCGACGGCCCGGTGCTGACCATCCCGACCGCGGCGATCGTGCAGCGCGACGGCCACAACTATGTGTTCACCGTGAACGACAAGCAGCAGGCCACCCGCCACCGCGTCAGCACCGGCCAGGCCGTGCAGGGCCGCACTGCGATCCTTGAAGGCCTGAAGGCCGGTGACCAGGTCGTGGTGGATGGCGCCGGCTTCCTCGGTGAGGGCGACCGCGTGCGTGTGGTCGCTGCGACCAAGGCCGCCGCACGATGAACATCTCCGCCTGGGCGATCAAACGCCCGTTGCCTGCGCTGCTGATCTTCTTCGTGCTGTGCGTGGCCGGCCTGTGGGGTTTCCATCAGTTGCCGGTGGCGCGCTTCCCGGACATCGCCTTCCCGATGACCACCGTCACCGTCACCCAGCCCGGCGCCTCGCCCAGCCAGCTGGAGGCCGAGGTGACCCGCAAGGTCGAGGACTCGGTGGCGACGGTCAACAACGTCAAGCGCGTGATGTCTTCGGTCAGCGAAGGCGTCAGCACCACCACCATCGAGTTCCAGCTGGAAGCCGATCTGGCCACCGCGCTGGACGACACCCGCGACGCGGTCACCCGCATCCGCACCGATCTGCCGCAGGACATCCAGGAGCCGGTGATCTCCAAGGTCGATATCGGCGGTTCGCTGATGACCTATGCGCTGGTCGCCCCGCACATGACCACCGATGAGGCCAGCTGGTTCGTCGACCGTGATATCTCGCGTGCGATGTACGGCGTACCCGGTGTCGCACGCGTTACCCGCGTGGGCGGCGTGCAGCGCCAGGTCCGGGTGGATCTGGATCCCAATGCGCTGATCGCGATGGGCATCACCGCCGGCGATGTTTCGCAGCAACTGGCCCGCATCCAGGTGGAGCGTGCCGGCGGCAAGACCGAGGTTGAAGGCGCGCAGCAGACCATCCGCACGCTGGGTACTGTCGGTGACGCGCAGGCGTTGCGTGACTACTCCATTGCGCTGCCGGACGGGCGCGCGGTGCGGCTCTCCACGCTGGCCACCGTGACCGACGGCGCCGCTGACCCCACCGAGGCCGCCCTGCTGGATGGCAAGGGCGTGGTGGCCTTCTCGATGTCGCGTACGCGCGGCTCCAGCGAGGTCAAGGTGGAAGCCGGCGTGCATGACGCGCTGGACAAGATCAAGGCCGAGCATCCGGGCATCGACTTCCGCCTGGTCACCACGGCGATCGATGAGACCCACCGCTCCTACGATTCCTCGATGACCATGCTCTGGGAAGGCGCGCTGTTGGCGCTGCTGGTGGTGTGGCTGTTCCTGCGCGACTGGCGCGCGACGTGGGTGTCGGCGCTGGCGCTGCCGCTGTCGATCATCCCGACGTTCGCGGTGATGTACTTCTTCGGGTTCACCCTCAACATCATCACGCTGCTCGCGCTCTCCGTCGTGGTCGGCATCCTGGTGGACGATGCGATCGTGGAGATCGAGAACATCGTGCGCCACCTGCGCATGGGCAAGCCGCCGCTGGAAGCCGCGCGCGAGGCCGCCGGCGAGATCGGCAACGCGGTGATCGCCACGTCGCTGACCCTGGCTGCCGTGTTCGTGCCGGTCGCCTTCATGCCGGGCATCGCCGGCAAGTTCTTCCGCGAATTCGGCTGGACCGCCGCCACTGCCGTGCTGTTCTCGCTGCTGGTGGCGCGCCTGCTCACCCCGATGATGGCCGCCTACCTGCTCAAGCCACATGGCGAGGAGAAGCCAGAATCCAAGCTGATGACGTGGTACCTGGGCTGGGTGGACGCCGCACTGCGCCATCGCGGACGCACGCTGTGGATCGCCACCGGCCTGTTCGTGGCCTCGCTGGCGCTGGTGCCGTTTATCCCGGCTACCTTCATTCCACAGTCCGATCTGGGCCGCAGCAACCTCAACCTCGAACTGCCGCCGGGTACCCGCCTGCAGGAGACCGTGGCCGTCGCCGAGCATGCGCGCGGCCTGCTCAAGGACATGCCCGAACTCAAGCAGGTCTACAGCGCCGTCGGCAGCGTGCTGGACCTGGGCGACCCCGGTGCGACCGGCATCGGCGAACCGCGCAAGGCCACCCTGGTGCTGGACTGGGGCAGCGCCGACGGACGGGACCGCGACCAGCGCGTGCTGGAGCGTGAGGCCCGCGAGCGCCTGGCCGACCTCCCCGGCGTGCGGGTCAGCTATGTCAGCTCCGAGCCCGGCAACCTGCTGCAGCTGGTGCTCTCCGGTGACGACCCGCAGCGCCTGCAGGATGCCGCCACTGCGCTGGAGCGCGACCTGCGCGGCATCCAGGGCCTGGGCAGCGTCACCTCCACGGCCTCGCTGCTGCGCCCGGAACTCCAGATCGTGCCGAACCCCGCCCGCGCCGCCGACCTGGGCGTGGCGACGGCCGATATCGCCGAGGCCGCCCGCATCGCCACGGCTGGCGATTACGAACAGCGCCTGGCCAAGCTCAACCTGCCCGACCGGCAGGTGCCGATCCGGGTCGGCTTCGCCGAAGCCACGCTCGCCAACCCGGGCCTGATCAGCCAGCTGCGCGTGCCCGGCCGCAATGGCCCGGTCCCGCTGGCGGCCGTGGCTGACATCCAGCAAGGCAGTGGCCCTTCGCAGATCTCACGCTACCAGCGCCAGCGCAACGTGACCCTCACCGCCGAACTCAACGGCCGCCCACTGGGCGATGTGATGACCGAAGTGCAGGCCCTGCCGGGCGTCAAGCAGTTGCCGCCGGGCGTCACCTTCCTCAACACCGGCGATGCGGAAGTGTTCGTCGAGCTGTTCATCGGTTTCATGCTGGCCATGGCGGCCGGGTTGATCTGCATCTACATGGTGCTGTTGCTGCTGTTCAACCATGCGCTGATGCCGATCACCATCCTCGCCGCGGTGCCGCTCTGTGCCGGTGGCGCGTTCGGCGCGCTGCTGATCACCCAGAACATGCTCTCGCTGCCGGCGCTGATCGGGCTGCTGATGCTGATCGGCATCGCCACCAAGAACTCCATCCTGCTGGTGGATTACGCGGTGATGGCCGAAGACGAACACGGCATGAGCCAGCACGACGCGTTGATCGATGCCTGCCGCAAGCGTGCACAGCCGATCATCATGACCACGCTGGCGATGGGCGCAGGCATGATGCCGATCGCGCTGGGCTTTGCCGGCGATTCCAGCTTCCGTGCACCGATGGCGATCGCCGTGATCGGTGGTCTGATCACCTCCACGCTGTTGAGCCTGATCGTGATTCCGGCGGCCTTCACCGTGGTGGATGATGCGGGGGATTGGTTGTCGCGGAAGTTCCGGCGGCGGTCGTCGCATCCGGCCGTCGGCGGTGCGGAGTGAGCTGACCCGCCACGCCGCCCCAAACAAAAAGCCCCGACCAAGGCCGGGGCTTTTTGCTGTATCTGGTGCCGGAAATAGGAATCGAACCTACGACCTACGCATTACGAATGCGCCGCTCTACCAACTGAGCTATTCCGGCGAGGTCGTGAATTCTAGGGGGTGTCGACCACTTTGGTCAATCAGGGAAGCGCCCCACCATGGAAGCGCCCATGCCCCAATGCCCCGGCACGACCCGCTGCCGCCGCACCAGCCCTTGACGCGCCGGCCCCTACAGTGGGCTCCCCACTTCCGGAGGTATCCCATGCGCCCCTGTTCCCGCCTGGCCGGCCTGCTGCTGTCATCCCTGTTCTTGAGCGCCGCCGCGCAGGCACAAGGCACGGTGCCGACGCCGCAGACACCGGACCAGCAGTGGCAGCCCCTGTTCCAGCAGGTCCAGGGCGCGCACCTGTTCAAGGATCAGAAGACCTTCGCCGATGCGGTCCCCCGCCAGCCGGCGGCGACCGTACTGACCGAGTGGCAGCGCGCCAGGACGCAGCCCGGGTTCGACCTGGCAGCCTTCGTAGCCGAGCACTTCGCAGTGCCTGGTGACACCCAGCCCTACGTGCCGCCAGCGGGCGAGACGCTGCGCGCGCACATCGAGGGGCTGTGGCCCGTGCTGACCCGAACCACCGACACGGTGGATCCGAACGGCTCGCTGCTGCCGCTGCCCAAGCCCTACGTCGTGCCCGGCGGGCGCTTCCGCGAGGTGTACTACTGGGACAGCTACTTCACCCTGCTCGGGCTGGCCTCCAGTGGTCGCTGGCAGCAGGTGCGCGACATGGTGGACAACTTCGCGTTCCAGCTCGACAGCTACGGCCATATCCCCAACGGCAACCGCAGCTACTACCTGAGCCGCTCGCAACCCCCCTTCTTCAGCCTGATGGTGGATCTGCTCGCCACGCATGAAGGCGTTGAGGCCTACCGCCGCTATCTGCCGCAGTTGCGCATCGAGCATGCATTCTGGATGCGCGGCGCGGAAAGCCTGGCACCTGGCGAGGCACGCGAGCGGGTGGTCAGGCTGGCCGAT
This sequence comes from Stenotrophomonas sp. BIO128-Bstrain, assembly GCF_030128875.1. Lineage (NCBI taxonomy): Bacteria > Pseudomonadati > Pseudomonadota > Gammaproteobacteria > Lysobacterales > Lysobacteraceae > Stenotrophomonas > Stenotrophomonas sp. BIO128-Bstrain. The sequence goes on from NZ_CP124620.1 coordinate 2,661,490, forward strand.
GGCCAGCTGCTCAACCGCTATTGGGACGACCGCGCGGTGCCGCGCACCGAATCCTGGATGGACGACCTCGCCACGGCTGCGCAGGCACCGCAGCGCACGCCCTCACAGATCTATCGCGATCTGCGCGCCGGCGCGGAGTCCGGCTGGGATTTCAGCTCGCGCTGGCTCGCCGAGCCGTCTGCATTGGCGAGCATCCACACCACCGCGATCGTGCCGGTGGATCTGAACAGCCTGCTGTTCCATCTCGAGATGACCGTGGCCCGCGCCAGCAAGGCGGCCGGTGATCGCGCCGCTGCGCGCACCTTCACCCAGCTGGCGAAGGCACGTCAGCACGCCATCAACCAGCTGCTCTGGGATGACCAGCAAGGCTGGTACGTGGATCGCGATCTGGAGCGTGGCCAGACCCGCCCTGCCCTGACCGCGGCGGCGTTGTTTCCCTTGTGGCTGGACGTCGCCGGGCGCACGCAGGCACGCCGTACTGCGGAGGCCGTCCAGGCTCAGTTGCTGCGCGATGGCGGGCTGCTGAGCACCACCTTGGTGACCGGTCAGCAATGGGATGCCCCGAATGGCTGGGCGCCGTTGCAGTGGGTCGCGGTGGACGGGTTGCAGCGCTATGGGCAGGACGCCCTCGCCCGCCGGATCGGCACGCGCTTCCTGCGCACGGTGCAGACGGTGTATGACCGCGAGGGCAAGCTGGTGGAGAAATATGTGGTGGACGGTTCGGCCGCCGGCGGCGGTGGCGGCGAGTACCCGCTGCAGGACGGTTTCGGCTGGAGCAATGGCGTCACGCTGGCCCTGCTGGATCGGCTGTGCGCGCCGAAGCGGGTATGCAACAGTGCAGAGGAGGTGGAGACCGCAGACTGATCCGGCGGCCTCCACGCAGCGCACTCACCGCGCCTTCCACAACTCCGCCAGTCGATCCGGCTTGCCTGCGATGCGCTCCAGCGACGGGTACTTCAGCCCATCGTGGTAATCCAGCGTGACCGTATCGATGCGGTCGAAGCTCTTCACCAGCAGCGTCAGCGGCGCCTTGTCGGTCTTGGCTGCGGTGATCGCCTCCTTCAACTGCTCGGCCTTGAACACCCGGCCATTGAGCGCGACCACGCTCATGCCGGGGGTCAGGCCGGCATTGAAGGCCGGGCTGTCCCACAGCACATCGCCGATGTAGCCGGATTCGCTGACCGACATTCCGATGGAGTAGAGCAGGTTGCTGTTCTTGCCGCGGGTTTCCTGTGCCTTGAACGCCTCGTTCGGTGTATCGGTGTACACCAGTTTCCAGCCAGCCGCTTCCAGGCCCCCGGTGAGCGGACCATGCCCGTCCAGGCGCTCGCGCAGGAAGCTGGCCCAGTCGAACGGCGCCACGCCGTTGAGCGTGCTCACCACCTCGTCGAAGGTGTAGGGATTTACATTCCAGTCGCCGTCATTCATGCCGAAGAACGCCTTGGCAAAGTCGTCCAGGCCGCGCTTGTTACCCGTCAGCGCGCGCAGCTTGCCCTCCACCTCCAGCCAGACCATCTGGCCGCCGGAGTAGTAGTCCTCGCTCATCTGGTAGTTGCGGAAGGCCAATGCGCGGCGCTGGGCGATGGTCGGGTCGTTGGTGGTGTCCTGCAGGTTGCGCCAGGCCAGGCCCGGGCGACCACGATCGTAGGTGCCCGCCACATTGGCCAGCACGTCACGGGTCTGCTGCTGGCTCCACAGCCCGGAACGCGCGGCCAGCACCTGGCCCCAGAACTGGGTCTGGCCTTCATACAACCACAGCAGGCTGTCGCCCATGGGCACGTTGAAGTTGGCGGTGGTCAGATCGGCGCCACGACGGTACTTGCCGTTCCAGGAGTGGTTGAACTCGTGCGGCAGCAGATCACGGCCCAGCCAGGTCTTGTCCCACTCGGTGAAGTAACCCGTGTCACCGCTGTTCTCGCTGGAGCGCTGGTGCTCCAGGCCGATGCCACCGAGCTTGTCGGTCAGCGCAAGCAGGAACTCGTAGCGGTCGAAGTGGCGTGCGCCGTAGAGCTTGTACATCTGCTGCACCAGCGCGCGGTGCGCCTGGATCTGCTCGGGCTTGGCGGCCAGCGATCTGGCCTCATCGGCGAAGACGTTCAGGTGCACCGGCACCTTCGCGCCGGGGTCCAGGTCGAAGCGCTGGAAGTGGCGCCCGGCGAACAGCGGCGAGTCGACCAGGTGGTCGTAGCTGATCGGCTTGAACACCACCGTGTCACCCTCGCGGCGCTCGGTATCCAGCGCGGTGGCATATGACCAGCCCGGCGGCAGCGTGACGGTGGCCTGCGCCTGGATGTTGCGGGTGATCACCCCGGCCGGATACAGCGAATTGGCATTCCACTGCAGATTGAGCATGTCCGGGGTCATCACCACGCGGCCCTGGTTGCCCTGCGAAGAGAGGAACTTGAACTCGGCCACCACTTCGCTGGCGCCCTGCGGCACCTCCACGGTGAAGGCATAGACGTCGTACTGATCACGCGTCCACTGCAGTGGCTTGCCGTTGGCGGTGACGACCAGGCCGGCGAGCTTGTCGATCGGGCCACTCGGTGAATGTGCCCCGGGCAACCACTGCGGGTACAGCAGGGTCAGTGGGCCGGGTCTGGCCGGCACCGTGGCCTTGACCTTGAAGATCCGTCGGCCGATGTCACGTGCGTCCACGTCGATGCGCAGCAGGCCGGGGAAGGCCACATCCTGCGGCGGCGGTGTCTGCGCCTGTACGCCGGTGGCGGACACGGCCAGCAACACGGACAGGGCAATGGCACGCATCTTCATCAGGCAGGCTCCAGCGGGGGAAGCCTCGATCCTAGCCCTGCGTTACCGCCCTGCCCCATGGCCAAAGGTCATGCGTCGCGTTGCGGCCATGATTGGCACAGCCGAGTGCGGTGACGTTCTGTCTGCCGGATGGGATCAGGGCCAACCGGGGTGTGCTGCCGGCCAGCGGCCGGCACTACCGGGGCAGCGCCACGGCATGCGTGGCGTCGCGATGCCTGGTCAGTCGACCAGTCGCAGGCGCAGTTCCTTCGGCAGCGCGAACACCATCGATTCCGGCTCACCGTCCAGTTCGCCGACGCCGGTGGCACCGAGTTCCTTCAGCCGCGCGATCACGCCATCCACCAGCACCTGCGGGGCCGAGGCACCGGCGGTCAGGCCGATGTGCTTCTTGCCGGCGACCCACGCCGGATCGATCTCGTCGGCACCGTCGATCAGATAGGACTCCACGCCATCACGGCGCGCCAGTTCACTCAGGCGGTTGGAGTTGGAGCTGTTCGGCGAGCCGACCACCAGCACCAGGTCGCACCGCTTGGCCAGGTCGCGCACGGCGTCCTGGCGGTTCTGCGTGGCGTAGCAGATGTCGTCGTTCTTCGGGCCCTGCATCGCCGGGAAGCGGGTGCGCAGGGCGTCGATGATGCCGCGGGTGTCATCTACCGACAGCGTAGTCTGGGTGGTGTAGGCGAAGTTCTCCGGCTGGTCGATGACCAGCGTGGCGACGTCCTCCACGTCTTCCACCAGGTAGATCTGGCCGGTGCCGCGCTCGCGGCTCCACTGCCCCATCGTGCCTTCCACCTCCGGGTGCCCGGCGTGGCCGATCAGCACGACGTCGCGGCCGGCGCGGCAGTGGCGGGCCACTTCCAGGTGCACCTTGGTGACCAGCGGGCAGGTCGCGTCGAACACCTTCAGGCCACGTCGGTCGGCTTCCTGGCGCACGGCCTGGGAAACGCCGTGGGCACTGAAGATCACCGTGTTGTCGTCGGGCACTTCGTCGAGCTCCTCGACGAAGATCGCGCCGCGGGCCTTGAGGTCATCAACCACGAACCGGTTGTGCACGACCTCGTGGCGCACGTAGATCGGCGCACCCAGGGTCTCGATCGCGCGCTTGACGATCTCGATCGCACGATCGACACCGGCACAGAAACCACGCGGATTGGCGAGCAACACATCCATCGGTCAGATACTCCGGCCGGCGTGAGCCGGGTTGTTACGGATACAGGAGGGAATTATCCCGCTTTTTTGGCAGCCTTGCCGTCGAACAGGCCGAACAGGGCGATACCCACCGCGCCGAGCACGATCGCCGAATCAGCGATATTGAACGAGGGCCAGTAATGGTCCCCGATATGCCACTGGATGAAATCGACCACATGACCGTGCATGAGGCGGTCGATCACGTTGCCGATCGCCCCGCCGATCACCAGCGCGTAAGGCACGGCGCTGCGCCAGGCGCCGCGAGCGGTGCCCCACATCCAGTAGGCCATCAGGCCGCTGATGCCCACCGCCAGTGCGGTGAAGAACCACAGCTGCCAGCCACCGGCATCGCTCAGGAAGCTGAATGCCGCACCGGTGTTATAGGTGCGGAACCAGTTCCAGAAGCCCTCGATGACCACCACCGGCTCGTACTCGGGCAGGCTGGACAGCACCCAGGCCTTGCTCCACTGGTCGGCGATGATGATCGCCGCCGAGAGCAGCAGCCAGATCAGCGCGTTCGGACGCGGACGGGCGGCGGCCATCAGAACCACCGCCGGTCTTCGCCGGCCCCATCGATGTTGGTCACGCAGCGGCCACACAGTTCCGGATGCGCAGCGACCGAGCCGACATCGGCGCGGTAATGCCAGCAGCGCACGCACTTCTGCTTGCCGGTCGGCTGGGCGCTGACGAACACCTCGTCGGTGGTCGCCGGGCGCACCTGCACGTCACCGCTGATCAGCAGGAAGCGCAGCTCCTCGGCCAGCGGCTGCCAGCGCGCGGCGGTCTCGCCATCCGCGGCGACGGTGATCTCCGCTTCCAGCGCCGCACCGATCGCACCATTGGCGCGCATCGGCTCAAGCACCTTGGCGACCTGCTCGCGCAGGGCCAGCAGCTGGTCGAAATCGGCCGCGCTGAGCGGTGCATCGGCCGGCAACGGAGCCAGGCCCTCGTACCACGTGGCGAACAGCACGTTCTCCTTGCGCTCGCCCGGCAGGTACCCCCACAGCTCATCGGCGGTGAAGCTCAGGATCGGCGCGATCCAGCGCGTGAACGCTTCGGCGATGTGGTACATCGCGGTCTGCGCCGAGCGGCGGCCGCGCGAGTCCACCGGCATGGTGTACAGGCGGTCCTTGGTGACATCCAGATACACCGAGCCCAGATCCACGCTGCAGAAGTTCAGCAGCAGCTGCACGATCTCGGCCATGTTGTAGCCGGTGTACGCCGCCTTGATCTTCTCCTGCACCTCGAAGGCGCGATGCACGATCCAGCGGTCCAGCGCGACCATGTCGGCCGGGGCCACCCGATGCTGGGCCGGGTCGAAGCCGTCCAGGTTGCCGAGCAGGAAGCGCGCGGTGTTGCGCAGGCGCCGGTAGGCATCCGCGTTGCGCTTGAGGATTTCCTGCGACAGCGACATTTCGTTGCTGTAGTCGGCCGAGGCGATCCACAGGCGCAGGATGTCCGCGCCGAGGGTCTTCATGATGTCCTGCGGCTCGATGCCGTTGCCCAGTGACTTGGACATCTTGCGGCCCTTCTCATCCACGGTGAAGCCGTGGGTGAGGCACTGCTTGTACGGGGCCTGCTTGTCGATGGCCACGCCGGTCAGCAGCGAGGACTGGAACCAGCCGCGGTGCTGGTCCGAGCCTTCCAGGTACAGATCGGCCGGCTTGCCGAAGCCACGCGCCAGCAGCACGCCTTCATGGGTCACGCCCGAGTCGAACCAGACATCGAGGATGTCGGTGACCTTCTCGTAGTGCGGCGCTTCATCGCCCAGCAGCTCGGCGCTGTCCAGGGAGTACCACACGTCGATGCCTTCGGCCTGCACGCGGTCGGCGACCTGCTGCATCAGCTCGACGGTACGCGGGTGCGGCTCACCGGTTTCACGATGGGTGAACAGCGCGATCGGCACACCCCAGGTGCGCTGGCGGCTGATGCACCAGTCCGGACGGCCATCGACCATCGAGCCGATGCGCGCCTTGCCCCAGCTCGGGAACCAGCCGACGTTGTCGATCGCGGCCATCGCATCGCTGCGCAGGTTGGCCTTGTCCATCGAGATGAACCACTGCGGGGTGGCACGGAACACGACCGGGGTCTTGTGGCGCCAGCAGTGCGGGTAACTGTGCACGATCTCGACATACGCCAGCAGCGCACCGGACGCACGCAACACATCGACGATCAGCGGCTGCGCCTTCCACAGGTGCACGCCGGCCAGCTCGACATCGCCGGCCGGCGGGGTCGAGGACAGGTACACGCCACGGCCGTCGACCGGATTGATCTGGCCGGCGTTGTACTTGTCCATCAGCCCGTACTGCTGGCTGACCACGAAGTCTTCCTGGCCATGGCCCGGGGCGGTATGCACCGCACCGGTACCGTCTTCGTCGGAGACGTGCTCGCCGTTGAGCAGCGGGATGTCGCGCTGCGGATAGAACGGATGGGCCAGCAGCAGGTTTTCCAGCGCGGCGCCGGTGGCACGGCCGTGCACGACCAGGCCGTCCACGCCATAGCGCTGCAGCGAACGCTCGGCCAGCGCGGCGGCCAGCACCAGCCAACGGCGCTTGCCGTGGTGGGCCGGGCCTTCGGCCAGCACGTACTCGATCTCCGCACCGAGGGACACCGCCAGCGAGGCCGGCAGCGTCCACGGGGTGGTGGTCCAGATCGGCACCGCAACCTCGACATCAGCCGGCAGGGTCGCGCCGAAGCGCGCGGCCAGCTGCTGCGAATCACGCGACACGTAGGCCACGTCGATCGCCGGGGAAGTCTTGTCCTGGTATTCGATCTCGGCTTCGGCCAGCGCCGAGCCGCAGTCGAAGCACCAGTGCACCGGCTTGGCGCCGCGCACGATGTGACCGTTGGCGAAGACCTTGGACAGCGCGCGGATCTCGTTGGCTTCGAAATCGAAGCTCAGCGTTTTGTACGGGTTGTCCCAATCGCCGATCACGCCCAGGCGCTTGAAGTCGCGGCGCTGCAGTTCGATCTGCTCTTCGGCGAACTCGCGGCACTTCTGGCGGAACGCGACCGCATCGAGCTTGACGCCGACCTTGCCCCACTTCTTCTCGACCGCGATCTCGATCGGCAGGCCGTGGCAATCCCAGCCCGGCACGTACGGCGCATCGAAGCCGGCCAGGTAGCGCGACTTGACGATGATGTCCTTGAGGATCTTGTTGACCGCGTGGCCCAGATGGATCTGGCCATTGGCGTAGGGCGGGCCGTCGTGCAGCACGAACAGCGGGCGGCCCTGCGCGTTGTCGCGCAGGCGGGCGTAAAGGCCCTCGTCCTCCCAGCGCGACAGAATGCCCGGCTCGCGCTTGGGCAGGTCGCCGCGCATCGGGAATTCGGTTGCCGGCAGATGAAGGGTGGCTTTGTAGTCCTGGCTCACGCAGTGGCTCGCAATCTGTGTTCGGAAAGGATGTGACGGGCCTGTTCGGCGTCACGGTGCATCTGGTCGGTCAACGCGGCCAGATCGTGGAACTTTTCTTCGTCGCGCAACTTGGCGACGAATTCGACATCGATGTGGCGACCGTACAGGTCGCCCTGGAAATCAAACAGGTGCGCCTCCAGCAGCGGCTCCACGCCATCCACGGTGGGACGCGTACCGAAGCTGGAGACCGAGGGCCACGGCTGGTCGAACACGCCGTGGACCCAGGTGGCATAGATCCCCGACAACGCCGGCGTCTTCGGGAAGCGCAGGTTGGCGGTCGGGAACCCCAGCGTACGGCCCAACTGGCGGCCGCGCACTACCCTGCCTCCAATCGTATACGGCCTGCCCAACAGATCGCCGGCGTGGCTGAAATCACCGGCGCGCAGCAACTGACGGATGCGGGTGCTGGAGATGCGCTCACCGTGCAGATCCACCGGTTCGATCTCGTCGGCACTGAAGCCACGCTCGCGGCCCATCGCCTGCAGCAGGGCCAGATCGCCGCGGCGGCGGTTGCCGAAGCAGAACTCCGGCCCGATCCACACCTCGCGCGCGCTCAGCCGGTGCACCAGCAGCTGCTCGACGAAATCCTCGGCCTGCATCGCGGCCATGCGCGCGTCGAAGCGCAGCAGGCCGATCGCATCGACGCCGAGCTCGCGCAGCATCGCGACCTTGTCGCGGGCCAGGGTCAACCGCGGCGGCGGCTCGCCCTGGGCGAAGTACTCGCGCGGCAGCGGCTCGAAGGCCACTGCCACGGCGGCCACACCCAATGCGCGCGCGCGCGAAACGGCGTGGCGCACCAACGCACGATGACCCAGGTGCAGGCCGTCGAATGCGCCGATGCAGACCACGCTTCCGTGCGGGAACAACTGCCCGCCTTCGACGCTTCTAAACAGCCTGCTCATCTACGTGGAATGCGGCCCACCAGGGCCGATGCTTTGCAAGAGATAGCCATGAAGTATAGCCGGGCTGCCCCCGGATCAATGCTCCCGCAGGTGGCGCGGGCGGAAGCCCGTCGCGATCAGGGCCACCAGGTAGGTCAGGCCACCGCCGCCGACCAGCAGCGCGAGGTTGCCGATCCGGTGCCATTTGTCCATGCCGGTGAAGTCCGCCATCCCGTAACGCAGGGCCAGCAGCACCGCCACCATGGCCACGCAGGCCAGCCCCAGCTTGGTGACATAGCCGCCCCAACCCGGCTTGGGCTGATACACATCGGTCTTGCCCAGCCAGTACCAGAGCAGGCCCAGGTTCAGATAACTGGACAGCGCGCTGGCAATGCCCAGCGCCAGGTGCAGGCCCGGCTGCTTGCCCAGCGCGACCCACACGCCCTGCGCCTTGAGCGCGTCGGGCACCATCACCTGGTACAGCACGGCCAGCAGAATGAAGTTGAACACCATGTTGGCCACCAGCGCGGCCACGCCGGCGCGGACCGGGGTACGGGTGTCCTGGCGGGCGTAGAAGGCCGGCAGGACCACCTTGAGCAGCGCGAACGCCGGCAGCGCGAAGCTCAGGCCGTACACCGACAGCGCGGTCATCCGGGTATCGAAGGCAGTGAAGCGCCCGTACTGGAACACCGTGGCGATCAGCGGCTCGGCCAGCAGCAGCAGGCCCAGCATGGCCGGAACGGCGATCAGCAGGGTCGTGCGCAGGCCCCAGTCCAGCGCGCTGGAGAAGCCGGCCTTGTCGGTGCTGACATGGTGGCGGGCCAGCGCCGGCAGGATCACCGTGCCAAGCGCCACCCCGAACACGCCCAGCGGCAGCTCCAGGAAGCGATCAGCCAGCGACAGCCAGGACTGCGAGCCGTCGGTCAGCTTGGCGGCGATCACGGTGTCCAGCAGCAGGTTGATCTGCGCGATCGAAGAACCGAACAGGGTCGGCACCATCAGGGTCAGCACCTTGCGCACGCCCGGATGCTGCCAGCCCCAGCGCGGCAGGGTCAGCAGGTTGATGCCCTTCAGCGAGGGCAGCTGGAACAGCAGCTGCAGCAGCCCGGCCGCCAGCACCGCCCAGCCCAGCGCCAGGATCTGCTTCTCCGGCGTACCGCCCAGCCGCGGGGCCAGCCACAGCGCACCGGCGATCATGCACAGGTTGAGGATGACCGGGGTCAGCGCCGGCATCGCGAACTTCTGGAAACTGTTGAGCGCCCCGCCCGCCAGCGCGGTCAGCGAGACGAACAGCAGGAACGGGAAGGTCAGCCGGAACAGGTCCACCAGCAGGCCATGCTTGGCCGGGTCGGTATCCACCCCGCTGGAGAACAGGGTCGCCAGCTGGGGCGCGAAGATCAGCGCCAGCGCGGTGACCAGCAGCAGGACCCCGCCCAGGGTGCCGGCCACCCGCGACATCAGCTCGCGCAGTTCGGCGTGGGAGCGGGTTTCCTTCACTTCCGTGAACACCGGGACGAACGCGGTGGCGAACGAGCCCTCGGCGAACAGGCGGCGCAGGAAATTGGGCACCCGGAAGGCGACCCAGAAGGCGTCGGTCACCGCATTGGTGCCGAACGTGGTGGTGATGACCAGGTCGCGAACCAGCCCCAACACCCGCGAAATCATGGTCATGCTGCTGAAAGACAGCAGGCCCCGCAACATCCTTGGTGAACTCACCCGTGTTCCCTCTTGACAATTGACTTGACGTACATTTTTCGAGCCATCATACTTTCCAGCTTGCTGTTCCCATTACACCGATTTTTCAGGAAACCACCACTGTGGCCAATATCAAGTCCGCCAAGAAGCGCGCCAAGCAGACCGTCGTGCGCAACGCGCGCAATACGGCTCAGCGTTCGATGCTGCGCACCGCTGTCAAGAAGGTGATCAAGGCTCTGGATGCCAATGACGCCGCCGGCGCCGAGGCAGCCTTCGCTGTTGCCCAGCCGATCCTCGACCGTTTCAGCTCGCGTGGTCTGATCCACAAGAACAAGGCTGCTCGCCACAAGAGCCGCCTGACCGCGCGCATCAAGGCCATCAAGGCCGCCTGATACGGCGCTGCGGGTGTCGTAGAGCCACGCCACGCGTGGCTTCGATCCAGCCGCAGAGAAAAGCCCGGCCCCGGCCGGGTTTTTTGTTGCCTGCGATCTGCGACGTCCAGCCCGGCTGGCGGCGACGGCGGCACCACAGAAAAACCCGGCCGGAGCCGGGTTTCTCAGGGGCGCGCGGGTGCGCTCAGTACGCATCGCGCGCTTGCGCCTCGTCTTCCTTCTGCCGATCGAAGAAGGCCATGATGTTGTTCATGATCGGCCAGGTGCCTTCACGGCCCAGGGCCGAGACCAGGTACCACGGCTGGGTCCAGCCCAGCTCGGCGATGATCTTCTCGGCGGCAGCCTTGGCCTCGTCCTCGAACATCAGGTCGGCCTTGTTCAGCACCAGCCAGCGCGGCTTGTTCAGCAGCTCCGGGTCGTGCTTTTCCAGCTCGCGCTCGATCGCCCGGACCTGCTCGATCGGCGAGACACCTTCCACGCCACCTTCCATCGGGGAGATGTCCACGAGGTGCAGCAGCAGGCGGGTGCGCTGCAGGTGGCGCAGGAACTGCGCGCCCAGGCCGGCACCATCGGCCGCACCCTCGATCAGACCGGGAATGTCGGCGATCACGAAGCTGCGGTAGTTCTCCACGCGCACGACACCCAGATTGGGGTACAGCGTGGTGAACGGGTAATCCGCAACCTTCGGCGTCGCAGCGGACACGGCGCGGATCAGCGTGCTCTTGCCGGCGTTCGGGAAGCCCAGCAGGCCCACGTCGGCCAGCAGCTTCAGTTCGAGCTTGAGCAGGCGCTCTTCACCCTCTTCGCCCGGCAGCGCCTGGCGCGGCGAGCGGTTGGTGGAGCTCTTGAAATGCATGTTGCCCAGGCCGCCGCGGCCGCCCTTGGCGACCAGCAGGCGGTCACCATGGCCGGTCAGGTCGCCGATCACTTCATCGGTGCTGACGTTCATGATCACGGTGCCGACCGGCACGGTGATGACCAGGTCTTCGCCGCCCTTGCCGTAGGCCTGGCGGCCCATGCCGTTCTCGCCGCGCTGCGCCTTGAAGATGCGGTCATGGCGGAAGTCGACCAGGGTGTTGAGGTTCTCGTCGGCGCGGATCCACACGCTGCCGCCATTACCGCCGTCGCCACCGTCCGGCCCGCCCAGCGGAATGAACTTCTCGCGACGGAAACCGATGCAGCCGTTGCCGCCATTGCCGGCGATCACCTGGATTTCTGCTTCGTCTACAAGTTTCATGATTCTGGATGCCAATCTGGAGGCGGCGGGCGCGAGGTGCACCCCACCGCAGAGTCTAACGGCCCCGGTACGATCCAGGGCCGGCGGCGGGAAATGTCCCGCCCGATATTCGATACCAACGAAAAACCCCGCCGAAGCGGGGCTTTCGTCAGCGACCCCACGCCGTGGCGTGGGCGCCTGCGTACCGCTGAAGATCAGGCTTCGGCGACGACGCTGACGGTACGACGCTTCTTCGGGCCCTTGACCGAGAACTCCACCTTGCCGTCGACGAGCGCGAACAGGGTGTGGTCACGGCCGAGGCCAACGCCGGTACCCGGGTGGAACTGGGTGCCGCGCTGACGCACGATGATGTTGCCGGCGTCGATGGCCTGGCCACCGAAGATCTTGACGCCGAGGTATTTCGGGTTGGAGTCGCGACCGTTGCGCGATGAGCCTACGCCCTTCTTATGTGCCATGACTGCTTCTCCTTATTACTTGCTGCCACCGGCAATGCCGGTGATCTCGATTTCGGTGTAGTACTGACGGTGACCCTGGCGCTTCATGTGGTGCTTACGGCGACGGAACTTGATGATCCGGACCTTGTCGGCACGACCCTGGGACACGACCTTGGCGGTGACCGAAGCGCCGCTCAGCGCGTCGCCCAGCTTGATGCCATCGCTGTCGCCCAGCATCAGGATGTTGTCGAACTTGATCTCGTTGCCGACTTCGACTTCGAGCTTTTCAACGCGGAGCGTTTCGCCCTGCGCCACGCGGTATTGCTTACCGCCGGTTACCAGTACTGCGTACATGACCAGACTTCCTCTGTAGTTATTGTGGTCTATGGACTGCCGCCATCGAGGGCGGACAGAAGCGGAATTTTAATGACTTCAACCACTTCGGGTCAACCCACCCCCTGCTCTGACCCGGATTTGGCTGAATACGGTTCAGGAAACCGGCTGGCGGGGTCTCAGGGAATGAGACATGGGGGTGGCAAAGTCCGCGATTGCCCCCAAATCCCAAGCTCGGTAGGCTGACCGATTGCCGTTTCCGATTGCCCCACCCGCTTGCCGGCTCCCTGAGCCGAAGCCCCACAACGGATCCCCCATGGCGATGGATTTCATCCGCATCCGCGGCGCGCGGACGCACAATCTCAAGAACATCGATCTCGACCTGCCCCGCGACAAGCTCATTGTCATCACCGGCCTGTCCGGCTCGGGCAAGTCGTCGTTGGCGTTCGACACCATTTACGCCGAAGGCCAGCGCCGTTACGTGGAGTCGCTGTCGGCCTATGCCCGCCAGTTCCTCAGCGTGATGGAAAAGCCGGACCTGGACCACATCGAGGGCCTGTCCCCGGCGATCTCGATCGAGCAGAAGTCGACCTCGCACAACCCGCGCTCGACCGTCGGCACGATCACCGAGATCTACGACTACCTGCGCCTGCTGTATGCCCGCGTCGGCAGCCCGCGCTGCCCGGACCACGGCTACCCGCTGGAGGCGCAGACGGTCAGCCAGATGGTCGACCACGTGCTCACCCTGGACGCCGAGCAGCGCTACATGCTGCTGGCCCCGGTGATCCGCGAGCGCAAGGGCGAGCACGCCCAGGTCTTCGACCAGCTGCGCGCGCAGGGGTATGTGCGCGTGCGCGTGGATGGCCAGCTGCATGAAATCGATGCGGTGCCGCCGCTGGCGCTGCGCCAGAAGCACACCATCGAAGCGGTGATCGACCGCTTCCGCCCGCGCGAGGACATCAAGCAGCGCCTGGCCGAAAGCTTTGAAACCGCGCTGAAGCTGGGCGACGGCATGGTCTCGGTGCAGTCGCTGGATGTGGAGGATGCGCCTGCGCATCTGTTCTCGTCCAAGTACAGCTGCCCGGTCTGCGATTACTCGCTGCCGGAGCTGGAGCCGCGCCTGTTCTCGTTCAACTCGCCGGTCGGCGCCTGCCCGGGCTGCGATGGCTTGGGCATGGCCGAATTCTTCGATCCCTCGCGCGTGGTGGTGCACCCGGAGCTGTCGCTCTCGGCCGGTGCCGTGCGCGGCTGGGACCGCCGCAATGCGTATTACTTCCAGCTGATCGCCTCGCTGGCCAAGCACTACAAGTTCGACACCGACGCCCCCTGGCAGAGCCTGCCCGAGGATGTGCGCCAGGCCGTGCTGTACGGCAGCGGCGATGAAACCATCACCTTCACCTACTTCACCGAAGCCGGTGGCCGCACCCAGCGCAAGCATCGCTTCGAGGGCATCATTCCCAACCTCGAGCGCCGCTACAAAGAAACCGAATCGGCCGCGGTGCGCGAAGAGCTGGCCAAGTACATCAGCGAACGCAACTGCCCCGAGTGCAACGGCCAGCGCCTGAACAAGGCTGCGCGCAACGTGTTCGTGGCCGACCGTGCACTGCCCGAACTGGTGGTGATGCCGATCGACGACGCGCTGAAGTTCTTCAGCGGCATGACCCTGCCCGGCTGGCGCGGCGAGATCGCGGGCAAGATCGTCAAGGAGATCGGTGAACGCCTCGGCTTCCTGGTCGATGTCGGGCTGGATTACCTCACCCTGGAGCGCAAGGCCGATACCCTCTCCGGTGGCGAAGCCCAGCGCATCCGGCTGGCCTCGCAGATCGGTGCCGGCCTGGTCGGCGTCATGTACGTGCTGGATGAGCCGTCCATCGGCCTGCACCAGCGCGACAACGAACGCCTGCTCGGCACCCTCACCCGCCTGCGCGACCTGGGCAATACGGTGATCGTGGTCGAGCATGACGAAGACGCGATCCGTCTGGCCGACTACGTGCTGGATATCGGTCCGGGCGCGGGCGTGCATGGCGGCGAGATCGTCGGCCAGGGCACCCTGCAGGACATCCTGGATGCACCGCGTTCGCTGACCGGCCAGTACCTGTCGGGCAAGCGCGCCATCGAGATCCCCGCGCGCCGGCACAAGCCCAACCCGAAGATGACGCTGCACCTGCGCGGCGCCAGCGGCAACAACCTCAAGGGCGTGGACCTGGACATCCCGTCCGGCCTGCTGACCTGCATCACCGGCGTGTCCGGCTCGGGCAAGTCGACCCTGATCAACGACACCCTATTCTCGCTGGCGGCCAACGAGATCAATGGCTCCTCGCACCCGATCGCTCCCTACAAGGAAGTGGACGGGCTGGATCTGTTCGACAAGGTGGTGGACATCGATCAGTCGCCGATCGGCCGCACCCCGCGCTCGAACCCGGCCACCTACACCGGTCTGTTCACGCCGCTGCGCGAGCTGTACGCGCAGGTGCCCGAAGCACGTGCACGTGGCTATTCGCCGGGCCGTTTCAGCTTCAACGTGCGCGGCGGCCGCTGCGAAGCGTGCCAGGGCGATGGCCTGATCAAGGTGGAAATGCACTTCCTGCCGGACGTGTACGTGCCCTGCGATGTCTGCCATGGCAAGCGCTACAACCGCGAAACGCTGGAGATCCTCTACAAGGGCTACAACATCAACGACGTGCTGCAGATGACCGTCGAAGATGCGCTGAAGCTGTTCGAGCCGGTGCCGAGCATTGCGCGCAAGCTGGAAACGCTGGTCGACGTGGGCCTGAGCTACATCAAGCTGGGCCAGAGCGCGACGACGTTGTCCGGTGGTGAAGCGCAGCGTGTGAAGCTCTCCAAGGAACTGTCGCGCCGCGATACCGGCCGCACGCTGTACATCCTGGATGAGCCGACCACCGGCCTGCACTTCCACGATATCGAGGCGCTGCTCGGCGTGCTGCACAAGCTGCGCGACGAAGGCAACACGGTGGTGGTGATCGAGCACAACCTGGACGTGATCAAGACCGCCGACTGGATCGTCGATCTGGGTCCGGAAGGCGGCCATCGCGGTGGCACCATCCTGGTCACAGGTACGCCGGAAGACGTGGCGGCCTGCCCGACCTCGTACACCGGCCAGTTCCTTGCCAAGATGCTGCCTTCCACCAGCGCGCGCCCGGAACAGCCGGCGGCCGTGGCCAACAAGCCCGACGCCCGCCCGCCGCGCAAGGCCAAGCCGGAAAAGCCGGCCAAGGTGGCCAAGAAGGCGGTTGCCGCCACGCGTGCGGCAACCCCCAGCAAAACCAGCCCTGCCAAGACCACGAAGGCGAAGAAGAAGTAATGAGCAGCGAACACAAGATCCTCGCCCGCGTACCGATCAGCGTCCGCTGGCGCGACATGGATAGCATGGGCCACGTCAACAACGCCAAGTACATCTCCTACCTGGAAGAAGCGCGTGTGCGCTGGATGCTGGGGGTGGAGGGCGTTTCGATGACCGACCGCATCGCACCGGTAGTGGCGGCGACCAACGTCAACTACCGCCTGCCGATCGTGTGGCCCAACGACATCGTGGTGGAGCTGTTCGTCGAGCGCCTCGGCAACAGCAGCGTGACCATCGGCCACCGCATCGTGGACGAGAAGAACGACAGCACGCTGTATTCGGACGGCAACGTGGTGGTGGTCTGGATGGACACGCAGACCGGCAAGAGCGCGCCGTTGCCCGAGGCGATCCGTACGGCATCGAGCTGACGAGCCTGGCAGCACTTGGTAGAGTCGAGGCTGCTCGACTCTGCCACCGAGAACCTTCAAAGGACTGAGATGATCCACCAGACCGAACTGCGCGACCTGCTGCCCGGCATGGTCCCCTTCCCCAACGACGTCTTCCCTGCCGACCAGGCTTGGCTCAGCCAGCACCTGTTGCCGCTGCTGAAGATCGACCTTGGCGTGCTGCGCCCGGAACTGGCTGGCCAGGTGGCAACCATGCTGTGCCCGATCGAGCCGTATGAGGGCTGCATCGGTGACAACACCGAAGATCAGCATAATGATTTCACCGGCAGCAACTGGATCGCCTTCGAGCTGACTGCGGATGACCGCATGCGCTTTCTCGGCAACGAGGGATACTTTCAGGGAGATGCGGTAGAAGACGAAGGTGGGCGCACGCACGTCGCCGAAATGCGTGACAGCCATGCCAAAGCCAAAGCGTACTTCCAGCAGCACAGCAAACTGGCCAGCTACTCACGTTACGGCGATGGCGAGCCCAGGGAACATGCATTCCTTGATACGTTGGGCGGGCCGATTTCATGGGGAAACTGGACAGAGACGGCAGAAATCCCGCCAGCTTTCGAGATTTCGATTCTTCCAGTCATGCACGAACGCGACCGTACTGCGGATATGGAAGACGTAACCGTTACCCGCGACGGCCACAAATTCTTCGCCGTGGCCGAGGTGGCCGGCTACAATTGGTGCGCGGCAGGCGCCGATGCGATCGTGATGTTGTACGAACCGGTAAGCCGAACGGTGCTGTTCTCCTTCGACTGGTCTTAGAGCTACCTTAGCAGCGTGACCATCGGCCACCGCATCGTGGACGAGAAGAACGACAGCACGCTGTATTCGGACGGCAACGTGGTGGTGGTCTGGATGGACACGCAGACCGGCAAGAGCGCGCCGTTGCCCGAGGCGATCCGTACGGCATCGAGCTGATGGGTTCCGCCGCGTCAAGCTGACAGGTTCCGCCGCGTCAAGCTGACAGGTTTCGCCGCGCCGAACTGAAAGGTAATGCCGGCCATCGGCCGGCACTACCCTTCTACGCCCCATGAAGGTTTACGGTAGCGCGCTGCGCACCTGCAACGTTCCATCCACCTTGCGCCCGTCTTCCAGGCTCAGCCGCAACGGCAGCTGCGCCCCCGCTTTCAGCGCCACCTCCGGCTGCATCAACATCAGGTGCAGGCCACCGGGTTTCAGCTCGACCGTCGCGCCCGCCGCGATGGGCAGGCGCTCCACCGCGCGCATGCGGCTGACCCCGTCCACCAGCGTGGTTTCGTGCAGCGACACATCGCCGAACGCTTTGCTGCCTGCAGCGACCACCACCACCGGGGCGCGACAGTCATTGCGGATCTGGCCGTAGCCGGCCGCCATCGGCATCGCGCCCGGAGGCAGGCGAAGCCAACCATCGCGCAGCGACACGCAGGCGGGCTCCGCCGCCATGGCCACCGCCGATGCTGCGAACGCACACACCCCCAACAATACGCACACGAATGGTTTGGTTATCATCGGCTTCGTTCCCTGTCCGCAACGAGACTGCAGCATGACGACGCTCATCGAGGTGATCAACCATGGCCCCATCCGCGAACTGCGGCTGGCGCGTCCCCCGGTCAATGCGTTGGACACCGAGCTGTGCCGGCACCTGATCCAGGCGATCAACCAGGCCATGGCCGATGACGTGCACGGCATCGTGCTCTCGGGCAGCGAGCGCATCTTCAGCGCTGGCATGGACGTGCCGCACCTGCTCAGCCACGGCGAGGACAAGCACAAGCTGCTGGACAGCTGGCAGGCCTTCTTCGGCGCCGTGCGCACGCTGGCCGAATGCCGCGTACCGGTAGTGGCAGCCCTGACCGGGCACGCCCCGGCCGGTGGCTGCGTGCTCGCCCTGTGCTGCGACTACCGGATCATCGCGCGCAGCCCCGATGCCGCCCATCCCACCGTGATCGGCCTGAACGAGGTCCAGGTCGGGCTGGTTGCGCCGGAAGGGATCCAGCGCCTGATGCGCCGCGTCGTCGGGCATCACCGGGCCACCACCCTGCTGGTCGGCGGCGAGATGGTGCCGGCCGAGCGTGCGCTGGAGATCGGGCTGGTCGATGAGGTGGTCGATGCCGACCTGGTCGTCGCCCGCGCCGTGGCCTGGCTGCAGAGCCTGCTCAAGCTGCCGCGGCAGCCGATGCTGCTGACCCGCACCATCGCCCGCGCCGACCTGCACGAGGCCCTGCACGCCGATCTGATCCAGCTCGACCGCTTCGTCGAGGCCTGGTACGCCCCGGACGCCCAGCAGGCACTGCAGGGGCTGGTGGCCAGGCTGGGCAAGGGATGACCCACCACGGCTGACGCACCCGCGCACACCGGTAGTGCCGGCCGCTGGCCGGCGCTTCTCGACGCCATGTACACCGGTCGTGCCGGCCGCTGGCCGGCAACCAGGCAATGAAAGATCGAAGTGGTGCGTGGTTGCCGGCCATGGGCCGGCACTACCCTATAATTTGCGTTCGCCCACCCCAGGTTGCTTCCCTTGTCCGCCACGCACGAACCCGTCGTTTCCGAGCTGATCGACCTGCTCTCGCTCGAACGCCTGGAAGACAATCTGTTCCGCGGCCAGAGCCGCGATATCGGCACCAAGTACGTCTTTGGCGGCCAGGTGCTGGGCCAGGCGCTGTCGGCCGCCCAGAAGACCGTCGAGAACGGCCGCCACGTGCATTCGCTGCACGCCTACTTCCTGCGCGCGGGCAACATCGACCATCCCATCGTCTATGACGTGGACCGCACCCGCGATGGCGGCAGCTTTTCCGTGCGCCGGGTCACCGCGATCCAGCACGGCAAGGTGATCTTCTTCTGCGCGGCCTCGTTCCAGCAGGCCGAGACCGGCGCCGAGCACCAGCACAAGATGCCGGAAGTGCCGCAGCCCGAAGACATCGAGCCGAACCAGCCGCTGCCGCAGGCGGTCCTGGATCGCCTGCCGATCAAGGTGCAGCGCTGGCTCTCGCGGGGCGGCCCGTTCGAGTTCCGCCACGTGTACCCGCGCGATGAACTCAATCCGCCCAAGCGTCCGCCGTACCACCAGGTGTGGCTGCGCCTGAACGAGACCGTTGGCGATGCCCCTGAGCTGCACCAGGCGCTGCTCGCCTACGCCTCGGATTTCCATCTGCTCGGCACCGCGACCTTCCCGCACGGCATCAGCTACTACCAGCCGCACGTGCAGATGGCCTCGCTGGACCACGCGATCTGGTTCCACCGCCCGTTCCGCGCCGACGATTGGCTGCTGTACTCGCTCGACAGCCCCAGCGCGCAGGATTCGCGCGGACTGGCGCGTGGCCAGTTCTTCACCCGCAACGGCATCCTGGTCGCCAGCACCGCACAGGAAGGCCTGATCCGGGTGGTCGAGGACAGTGCCGCGGCCGCCGCCGTACCGGCCAAGGACTGACATGAGACAGATCTTCAACAGCCAGCGCGTGGAAACCGTCGAAGGCGTGGCCCAGCTGCTGCGCGACGCCGGCATTGAAGTGCGCATCACCAACGGGCGCTCGTACCACAGCAAGCGCGGCAGCCAGTTCAGCTATCTGGACAAGGAAAAGGCCACGACCCATCCGACCCTGTGGGTGGTGCATGCCGACGACCAGCCGCGCGCCCGCGAGATCCTGCGTGATGCGCGCCTGCTGGAAACCACCCGCCGCGACCACCCGACCGCGCAGTTCGCGTTCCGCGACGAGGTCGCCCAGGCCGACGCCCCGCGCAACTGGGCCTGGCGCATCCGCATCGGCCTGCTGCTGGTGATCGCTGCCGTGGCGATGGTGGTGGTCATGCGCCACCGCGGCGCGCCGGTGGTGGCGCCCGCCCCGGCACCGGTGACCCAGCCGGCCTCGACGCCGACCGCACCGGCGGCCACCCCACCGGAAGAAGAGGAAGTGCGGGTCCGGATCCAGCCCACCGAATAACGTAGTGCCGGCCGCTGGCCGGCTCCTCGTGCGGTTGGAAGCCTGCAGAGCCGGCCAGCGGCCGGCACGACCCGGTCACATCCGGGCCCGGCACGCGTCATGATGGGACCATCCCCGGGGGAGGACACCATGACGCCGCATCCGCTGACCACCACGCTCGAACGCGAGCTGCCCGCCGCCGCCGGTGGCTGCCAGCAGTCCTACGGCCGCATCGTGCTGGCCTGCCAGAACACGGTCACCGCGATCGCGCTGGCGATCACCCGCGACGTGCACGCCAGTGAGGACATCGCGCAGGAGGCCTTCATCAAGGCCTGGCAGCAGCTCAACCAGCTGCACAGCCATGCCAGCTTCCTGCCATGGCTGCGCCAGATCACCCGCAACCTGGCCCGCGACTGGCTGCGCGCCAACCGCGGCCGTCCGCTCTCCGGCGAAGCCGCCGAAATCGCCATCAACATGGCCGCCGACCCCAGCCCGAGCGCCCCGGAGCACCTGCAGCGGGTGGAAGAGGAACTGGCGGCCGAAGAGATCATCTCGGCGCTGCCCGAAGACAGCCGCGAGACCCTGCTGCTGTATTACCGCGAAGGCCAGAGCTCGCAGCAGGTCGCCGATCTGCTCGGCCTCAGCGATGCCGCCGTGCGCAAGCGCCTCTCGCGCGCTCGCGCCACCGTTCGCGACGAGATGATGCGCCGCTTCAGCGAGTTCGCGCGCAGCAGCGCGCCGAGTGCCGCGTTCGCCACAACGGTGGTCTCGATGGTGCTGGTCGCCGCGCCCGGTACGGCCAGTGCCGCGATCCTGCTCGGCACTGGGCTGGGCACCAGTAAGCTCGGGCTGGGCGGTGCCAGTGTTTCCGGCGGTGCCGCCCTGGGTTCACTGAGTGCGGCAGCCAGCCAGAGCCACGTGCTGCCGCCGGATTTCGCCTGGGGTGCGATCGCCGGCAGCGTGGTCGGGGGCGTACTGGGCAGCTACCTGGGGGGCCGTTACCTGCTCTCGTACGCCGAGAACGAGAGTGAGCGAACCGCCATCCGCGGGTTCGTGCACTACAGCACGTTCACTGCCATGCTGACGTGCGTCGCCGTCTTCGCCCTGAGCTTCCTGCCGCTTGCCTGGTACTGGCCCGTGGTGGCGTTGGCGATCGGGCTTGGCCTGATCAACTATCAGTGTCTCGTTCCGCTGCAGCGGATCATGGCCCCGATGATCGCGCGCGATGCGGCGCGCCATGGACGCACCGGCCCGAACTGGAAGTACGAGTCGCTGTACGGCCGCAAGGCGCTGTGGGTGATGAACCTGTTCGTGGTCGGCACCATCGTCTGGGCGATGTACAGGAACGGCCGGATCTGACACAGAAAAGCGCCGGTCGATGACCGGCGCTTTCGTCCTGCGCAGCTTCAGCGGGATGCTTACTTCGCCGCCGGTGCCTTCGGCGCCATCGGCGGCTTGCCGTCGCGGTGCTTGCCATCGCGATGATCGCCACGCGGGCCACCGAACGGGCCCTTGGCTGCATCGAACTCGGCCTTGCTCAGCTGGCCGTCCTTGTTGGTGTCGGCCGCGGCGAACCAGGCGTCACGATGCTGCTTCATGCGCAGCTCGCGGTCGGCCTTGTCCAGGTAGCCATCCTTGTTGACGTCCATCTCATCGAAGCGCGCGGCCAGGCGCGGATCGGCCTTGGCTTCCTCACGGCTGATGCGGCCATCCTTGTTGGTGTCCAGCTTGGCCATCCAGTCGCCATGGCCACCCGGGCCACGCCCGTGGCGCTTGCCGTGCCCGCGCGGCAGTTCCTCGCGGGAGAGCTTGCCGTCCTTGTTGGTGTCCAGGGTGTCGAACTGCGCGGCCAGGCGCGGGGCCTTCGCCGCTTCGGTGCGGTCGATGAAGCCATCGCCATTGGTATCCAGCTTGGCGCGGGCAGGCTTGTCGCCGGCGACGGGGGTATCGGCGGCGACCGCCAGGCCGGCAGCACCGGTGGACAGCAGCAGGGCCAGCAGCAGGAGGGATTTGCGGTTGCGCATGGGTAACTCCGGTTCGTAAGGGGTTCTGCGTGTGGTGCATGGCACCCACACCGGTAACAACGCGTGGACGCCAGCAGCGTTGACAGCCCGGCCGGCCACATTCATTTGGCAGACAGTCGTGCCGGCTGCGACGGCACGGGGCTATGCTGTGGGCATGGCAATACACGGCGACCGCGACGACGAGCTGCGACTGTTCCAGACCGGCGACCACCCCTGTGGCTACTGGCCGGAACGGGCCGCACGCGATCTGGTGCTCGATCCCAACGATCCTCGCCTGGGCACGCTGTACCCGATGGCGCTGGGCTGGGGCTTCCGCCGCTCCGGCGATCTGGTCTACCGCCCACACTGCGCCGACTGCCACGCCTGCGTGGCCGTGCGCATCCCCGTGGCCCGCTTCGCGCCGGACCGCAGCCAGCGCCGCTGCCTGGCCCGCAATGCGGACCTGGAAGTGCGCATCGTCGCGGCCGAGCAGACCGACGAGCAGTTCGCGCTGTACCACCGCTACCTCACCCACCGCCACGCGCAGGGCGGCATGGACGAGCACGGCCCGCACGAGTTCGACCAGTTCCTGATCGGGCGCTGGTCGCAGGGCCGCTTCATCGAGATCCGCGGCCCGGCCGCGGACGGCCACCGCGGCCCCCTGCTCGCGGTCGCCGTGACCGATGTGACCCCGCAGGGGCTCTCGGCGGTCTATACCTTCTTCGACCCGGACCAAGCCCATCGCGGCCTGGGCACCTTCGCGATCCTGCAGCAGATCGCCTGGGCCCAGCGCGAGCAGCTGCCGCACCTGTACCTGGGTTACTGGATCCGCGACCACCGCAAAATGGACTACAAGCGACGGTTCCGCCCGCTGGAGGCCTACGATGGGCGCCGCTGGCACGCCTTCGATGACGAACGGGACGGCCGCTGACGCAACACTGACACCGTGCCGGGTGCAAAATAGGCGGATGAAAGCCCATCCCCTGATCCTTGCCCTGGCCCTGCTCTGCGGCGCCTGCGCACAGACCCCTGCCAAGACCGCCGCCATGCCGGAGACTGCTTCCGCACCGCTGCGGATCGCCACCTACAACACCTCCCTGTACAGCGACGAGACCGGCGGCCTGATCGCCGAGCTCGAAGGCGACAGCGAACACGCGCGCAAGATCGCCGCCGTCCTGCAGCAGGTCCGCCCGGATCTGGTGCTGCTCAACGAGTTCGACTACGACGACGCCCACCGCGCCGCCGACCTGTTCCAGCAGCGCTACCTGGAAGCCGCCCAGCCCGGCGGTGGCGAGCCGCTGCACTACGCTTACCGCTACCTCGCCCCGGTCAACACCGGCGTGCAGAGCGGCCTGGACCTGGACAACAACGGCGAGATCGGCGGCGAAGGCCGCGCCCGTGGCAACGATGCCTGGGGCTACGGCCTGCACCCGGGCCAGTACGGCATGCTGGTGCTGTCGCGCTACCCGATCGACGCGGCCAAGGTCCGCAGCTTCCAGCTGCTGAAGTGGAGCACCATGCCCGGCGCGCTGCGCCCGATCGATCCGCGCACCGGTAAATCCTTCTACAACGACCACGTCTGGTCGCAGCTGCGCCTGTCCTCCAAGTCGCATTGGGACGTGCCGGTGAACACCCCGAACGGCACCGTACACGCCCTGGTCTCGCACCCGACCCCGCCGGTCTTCGACGGCCCGGAAAAGCGCAACGCCGCCCGCAACCACGACGAACTGCGCCTGTGGCAGGACTACCTCAAGGACCGCGACACGTCCTGGCTGTGCGATGACCGTGGCCACTGTGGCGGCCTTCCGCAGGACGCGCGCTTCGTCATCCTCGGCGACCTCAACAACGACCCGGTCGACGGCGACGGCCGCCACGAGGCCATCGTCGAACTGATCGAAAACCCGCGTGTCCTGCGCTACCCCACCCCGCGCAGCGTCGGCGCCGAACAGACCAGCCTGGCGTACGCCGAGAAAGGCATCGTCCGCAAGGGCGCCCCCTTCCATGCCACCGGTGACTTCGGCCCGAAATCCGGCACCATGCGCCTGGACTACGTGCTGCCCTCGGTCGGCTTCAGCTACCTCGGCAGCGGCGTGTTCTGGCCGTCCAATGACAGCCCGGAAGCAAAAATCGCCGACGGCAGCGACCACCACCTCGTGTGGGTCGACCTGAAGTAAGGCCCGCGTCGCTCTTAACAAAAAAACGGCGAGCCAAGGCTCGCCGTTTTTCGTTTGCTCCGCTGTTCGAACCGCGCAACCGACCTTCCACGAGGAGGTGATCGGGCAGACCGATCACCTCACACCGGCCGCACCCAAGGCGCCCTGCCTCACGACCGCAACTCGATCCCGATCGCCTCAGCCGCCTCACGCGCGATCTTCCGCGCCTCATCGATGTCCGCCCCCCGCGCCAGCGTCACCCCGACCCGGCGATGCCCATGCACGCTCGGCTTGCCGAACAGACGCAGTGCCGAATCCGGATGCACCAGCGCCGCGGCCACGTTGCTGAAGAACGGGACACCCTCGCCGTGTGCCAACAGCGCGCACGAGGCCGACGGACCGCTCTGGCGGATCACCGGAATCGGCAGCCCCAGGATCGCGCGCGCATGCAGCGCGAACTCACTGAGCTCCTGCGAAACCAACGTCACCAGACCGGTGTCATGCGGACGCGGCGACACCTCGCTGAACCACACCTCGTCGCCCTTCACGAACAACTCGACCCCGAACAGACCCCAGCCGCCCAGCTCATCGGTGATCGCCTGCGAGATCTCCTCGGCCCGTGCCAGGGCACGCGGCGACATCGGCTGCGGCTGCCAGCTCTCGCGGTAATCCCCGTCCTTCTGCCAATGGCCGATCGGGGCACAGAACGACGTGCCACCGGCATGGCGCACGGTCAGCAGCGTGATCTCGTACTCGAAGTCGATGAACCCTTCCACGATGCAGCGCCCGGCCCCGGCACGGCCGCCGGTCTGCGCGTACTCCCAGGCCGGGGCGATGTCCGCCTCGCTGCGCAGCGTGCTCTGGCCCTTGCCCGAGGAGGACATCACCGGCTTGACCACGCACGGCAGCCCGATCGCCGCCACGGCGGCACGGTACTCGGCATCGGTATCCACGAAGCGGTACGGCGAGGTCGGCAGGCCCAGCGTCTCGGCGGCCAGACGGCGGATGCCCTCACGGTCCATGGTCAGGCGCGCGGCACGCGCGGTCGGCACGACCCGCAGGCCCTGCTCCTGTTCCAGTTGCACCAGTGTCTCGGTGTGGATCGCCTCGATCTCCGGCACCACCAGGTGCGGCTTCTCCTGCGCGATCAGCGCGCGCAGCGCCATCGCGTCGAGCATGTCGATCACGTGCGAGCGGTGCGCCACCTGCATCGCCGGGGCATCGGCATAACGGTCGGCGGCGATCACCTCCACCCCCAGCCGCTGCAGTTCGATGGCGACCTCCTTGCCAAGTTCACCGGACCCCAGCAGCAGCACACGGGTGGCGGAAGGAGACAGCGGCGTACCGAGCGTGGACATGGCGGTGTTCCGGGCAACAGAGACGGGAGGGCATTCTAGCCGCTGCGGCCGCCCCATGGCCGGCTGGCCCGGCACTTGCGGACTGATATCAATTTGATATCGTCCTATCAACTACCCAAGGACGCCCTGCCATGAAAGAGAAGTCGATCCGCTCGCTGTCCGGCCTGCCCTTCCTGCTGCTGGTGCTGGCCCTGACCGCGGTAGCCGTGTGGATGTTCGTGGTCGGGGTGGATAAGGGAAACCGCAACCCGGCACTGATCATCGGCAGCCTGCTGCTGGCCACCACCGCCCTGGTCAGCCTGGTCGGGCTGTATACCGTGCAGCCCAACCAGGCGGTGGTGGTCAGCCTGTTCGGCAAGTACGTCGGCACCGTGAAGGAGAACGGCCTGCGCTGGAACAACCCGTTCTTCACCAAGGTCAAGGTGAGCCAGCGCGTGCGCAACTTCGAAAGCGGCAAGCTGAAGGTCAACGAGCTGGACGGCAGCCCGATCGAGATTGCCGCGGTGATCGTGTGGCAGGTGGTGGACGCCTCCGAGGCCGTCTACAACGTGGACGACTACGAAAGCTTCGTGCACATCCAGTCCGAATCGGCGCTGCGTGCGATGGCCACCAGCTACCCGTATGACCAGCACGAGGAGGGCCAGTTGTCGCTGCGCAGCCATGCCGCCGAGATCTCCCAGCACCTCAAGGACGAACTGGCCGAGCGCCTGGCCGATGCCGGCGTGCAGGTGATCGATGCGCGCATCAGCCACCTCGCCTACGCACCGGAAATCGCACAGGCGATGCTGCAGCGCCAGCAGGCCAACGCGGTCATTGCTGCGCGCACGCGGATCGTGGCCGGTGCGGTCGGCATGGTTGAGATGGCCCTGGCCGAACTGCAGAAGAACGGCGTGGTGCAGCTCGATGAAGAGCGCAAGGCGCACATGGTGAGCAACCTGCTGACCGTGCTGTGTTCGGACCGTGGCACCCAGCCGGTGGTCAACGCCGGTTCGCTGTATTGATGCACCCACGTGCCGACCCAGGGTCGGCACTTACCAACGCAGCCCGGCGCCGAGGGGACGGCACGGGGTGTGGATAAAGGACCCCGCATGACCGAAAAGAAAGCGTACCCGCTGCGTATCAATGCCGACGTCCTGGCGGCGGCGCAGCGCTGGGCCGACGACGAGCTGCGCAGCCTCAACGCGCAGATCGAATACGTGCTGCGCGATGCGCTGCGCAAGGCCGGACGCCTTCCCAGACCCACCACCGACAAGGAGAGCAAGTCATGAGCAAGCGCTGGAACTACCTGACCATTGAGGTGAAGCCGAACCTGATGGGAATCGTCAACGCCGAGCAGATCCAGCAGGAACTGACCAGGCAGGGCCAACTGGGCTGGGAGCTGGTCAACGCGATCAGCCTGGTGTCGGCACCTCCGTTCACGACGTCGGTGCTGATCTTCAAGAAGGAGGCATGAGGTGAGTGCACTTCACCGCTTCGACGTCGCCCCATCGCCGGCCTGGCGGTTGCTGTGGTTGTGGGTTCCGCTGCTGCTGGTCGCTGGCGTGATGGTGGGCACCGCGCTGGATGCACCGGAGCGCTCGCACACCGAACTGTTCATCACCCTGCCGTTCCTGGCGGTGCTGGCCGCGGCGCTGACCTGGGCGTACACCCGCCGCAGCATCGTGCTGCACCAGGACACGCTGGAGGTGCAGTCGACCTTCTACCGCAAGCGCGTGCCGGTGAGCGCCATGCGCCTGGATGAGGCGCGCATCGTCGATTTCGCCGAGCATGGCCGCTACAAGCCCACGATCAAGACCAACGGCTACGGCATGCCCGGGTTCCAGTCCGGTCATTACCGGATGGCCGACCGCAGCAAGGCGTTCTGCCTGATCACCGACAGCAGCCGTGTGCTGCACCTGCCGCTGCGCGATGGCAGCGCCGTGCTGGTCAGCCCGGAGCGCCCACGTGCACTGCTCGATGCGCTGCAGGCGCTGGCCGGACCGCCGCGCGCGCACTAAGCTGGCCGCATGCGCCGATCTCACGCCCTGCTGATCAACACCGCCGAGATCGAACTGTGGCCCGGCGGCCTGCTGCGTGCACGCGGCTCTGCCGACGCGCGCGCCCTGGCGCGCGCGCAGTGGGTACTGCGGCGCAAGCGCGATGGGCGCTACCTCGCCGTCGCTACCGCCCACGGCGTGCTTCCCCTGGTGCCGCGCCTGATGCGCGAGCCGGGCATCGAGGAGGCACTGGATGCGCTGGACCGCCAGCTGCTGGAGCACCGCCGTGGCGGCGCGCCCGATGCGGTGCTGCCCCTCAGTGGACTGCAGCATCGCCTCCAAACCCTCGGGATTGATGCCGATGCCTACGAAGCCGCGACCGGACTGGCACTGGAGGCCGAACCGGCGCAGCTGCACCTGGCCGGGTTCGACCGCTACCGTCGCCCCCTCTGGCTGCGCCGTGAGGCCGCCCGGGGCTGGCAACGACTGCGCCAGCAGGCGTCCGCCGATGGCATCGCACTGGACGCGATCTCCGGTTACCGCAGCCACGATTACCAGCTCGGCATTTTCGCGCGCAAGCGCGGCCGTGGGCTGAGCGTGGAGGACATCCTCACGGTCAACGCCGCGCCCGGGTACAGCGAACACCACAGCGGCTACGCGTTGGATATCGGCACACCGGGCGAACCGCCGGCGGAAGAATCGTTCGAGTCGACTGCCGCGTTCGCGTGGCTGGGCGAGCATGCCGGGCGCTTCGGGTTCCAGCTGAGCTACCCGCGCGACAACCCGCACGGGATCGTCTACGAACCGTGGCACTGGTGCTGGCGCAACGCCACACCGTGACCAGGGCGGCCCACAAGGAGGAGAACCATGGACGATCAGAATCCCTACCAGGCCGGTGAGGTTCCCCCCTCCACGCCCAAGGCACCGCACTGGGAACAGGTGCCGAGCGGGATCACCAGGCCAGTCACGCAGCTCTGGTTACTGGGCGCGGGACTCACCGTGTTCACCCTCGCCACGGGCGGCTGGACGTGGGCCAAGAACCAGCACGTGCTCGCCATGATGAACGTCATCGCTGCGGCGATGCTCAGCTGCGTTTACCTGGCTCTGGCAGTGGGGGTCTACAAACGCAGCCGGGTTGCCGCCTGCCTGACCGCTGCGCTGTGGGCATGGGTGTTCGTGATGCATCTGAGGCAGGACACCGCAGGCATGGCAGACACGCTGCGGAGGATAGGGACGACGCTTGTGATCGGGGTGGTGGTCCTCCGCGGCACCGTCGCCACCTTCCGCCATCACCGCCACCTTGCGGCGAAGAAGCGCCAGCCAACACGGGCACGAATCAGCGACGACCCGGCCTTCGCGCCGAAGCCGCCGGCCGCGTAGCCTCACCCCTGCGACCGATCGGTCGTCGCCTTCGGATCCACCGTGAAATCGGCGATCCGCCACAGGTACAGGCTGGCGTAGGTCCGGAACGGCCCCCATTTCTCGCCGCGGGCGAGCAGCTCTTTCGGGCTGGGCATCCGCTCGGCCTTGTCCACGCGCTGGGCGCCCTTGCGGACCCCCAGGTCGTCCACCGGCAGGATGTCCGGGCGGCCGAGCCGGAACATCAGCATCATCTCCACCGTCCAGCGGCCGATGCCGCGGATCGGCACCAGCGCATCGATGATGGCGTCGTGGTCCATCACCGACATCCGGCGCAGGTCGGGAATCTCGCCGGCCGCCTCGCGCCGCGCAAGGTCGCGCAGCGCCAGTGCCTTGTTCCCCGATACCCCGCACACCCGCAGCCCCGCATCGTCGATGCGCGACAGCGTATCGGCATGCAGACGGGGACTGCCGATGGCGGTCTCCACGCGCCCGACGATGGTCGAGGCCGCCTTGCCGCTGAGCTGCTGGAACAGGATCGCGCGCGTGAGCGCATCGACCGGGTCGAAGGTCTTCGCCCAGCCGGGCTGCGCCTGGATGGGGCCGAGCCGCTTCATCCAGGTGCCCAGCCGCCGGTCGCGCCGACTCAACCAGTCATGCGCTTCATCAACATCGAAGCCGCGGCGGTAACGGGGCATGTCAGCGCCTCAGCGCATTCAGGCCGTAGGCCAGCCAGCCCACCATCAGCGCGGTGCCACCGACCGGAGCGAGCTGCGTGCTGAGCTTCCACAGCGCGCCTGCCACCAGGCTGCCGGAGAACAACAGGGTGCCGATCAGCAGGACATACAGCGCCAAGCGGCCCAGCGTGTTCTGCTGCGCGGGGCCCAGCACCGCCAGCGCCACGCCGTGCCCGAACGCGTACAGCGCCGCCGTGGTCACGTGCGACTGCGCCAGCGGGTCGGCGATGCCGTGCGAAGCATAGGCCGACAGCCCGACCGCGGTGGCCGCCAGCAGGCCACCCAGGCCGGCCAGCAGGGAGGGTTTGCGCGTGCGTCGTTCCAGGTTGAGCATGCTTGCGTCCTTCAGACAGTGCCCCGCTGGCGGAGCCAAAAAAAAACGCGCCGCAGGAAGCGGCGCGTTTCAGGTCGTGCGTTACATCACGGCAACCGTCGGTTTACTTGACGGCCCAGTAGATGTCGTACGTGCCTTCCGGAGTGAACGACTTGTCCACGCCGTCCTTCCAGGACTCGTACGGACGATCGATCACTTCGTTGCCGCCGGTCACCGACCACGCACGCAGGGCGTTGCGGGCGATGTCCAGGCCAGCCATGTGGCCGGTGTAGGCCGCGTGGGCCGAACGGTGCGGAGCGACATGCACGTACTTGACCGGGGCACCACCGTCGATCTTCACCGTCAGGGCTTCGGCAGTCGCGCCTTCAGCACCCTTCTTCTTGACCGGCTGGGCCACGTCGAAGGCGTACTTCTCGGCGCCGAAATCGGTGGTGATGATGCGGAACGGACCGGCGGCTTCGAGGTTGTTGGCCTCCATGACGCGCTTGATCCACTCCTGGTTGTCCTTGATGGACTTGGTGATGGTTTCCTGGCCGCGGTCCACATTGCCGGCGGTGACGACCAGCAGGTCCTCGGCCGGGACGTCCACGATGGCCAGATCGGTCAGCGGGGCTTCGGCGGTGCGGTAGTCCACGTTCGGCACGGTGGCCAGCATGTTGGCCATGCGCGACAGACCCAGCTTCAGGTCGTCACCGGCGTGACGGCTTACGTACAGGCCAGCGTAACGACCGAACAGGTTGAAACCGTACTTGACGTTGTAGTCCTGCGTGATCTTGACGTTGCGGCCACCCTTGCCGGTCGGCTCGAGGGTGAAGTTGGTCACCTTGTCGTGGCCCTTGCTCTCGTCCTCGATGGCGATGGCAACGTGCTTGTTCTGCTCGGACTCGGTGATCACCCAGCTACCCTGGCCCAAGGAACCTTCCTTGGAGGTGTAGTCCAGGCGTGCGCCGACGCCGGCAGCGGGGCCGGAGTGCTTCAGTTCAACGGCGGGATCGCGCAGCAAGAGCGGGTTCCAGTCCTTGAAGCGGCGCAGGCTGTTGACCGTGTCGAACACGATCGTCATCTTGCGGTTGGTCTCGATGCTTTCGGAAATATGGCGCTCGCCCGGCAGACATACGCCAATGATGACGAACAGGCCAGCCACGATCCCCAAGGCGATCAGGAACTCGATAATACGGGTCATTCAGGAGTCTCCGGGGCCGATCCCACGGCCGGGTTGATTGAAGCGAAGCGCCAATCCTAGCAGGCTTCGCCGGTGTTGTTGATCAGGGTTGGCACACCGGTTTCCATGTCGGCAGCGGTTTTGCATAGACAAGGAGCGGAAAGATAACGCATCGCGCGTGTCAGCACGTAGCGGATGGACAATATTTCTTTGCCGGATTCGGCCGTCAGGCCCGAAAACACCCCCGCATCGCTTGCGCCGCAAGGGTTTCACGAAATTCGGCAAATACGTCGGGACCGGCGGCTGCACAATGGCCTCCGCCGGTCCGCCCGGCTCAGACCAGCTGCAGTTCGAAGGCCTTGAGCACGGCCCGGGTGCGGTCGCGCACGCCCAGCTTGGAGAGGATGTTGGACACGTGGTTCTTGATGGTGCCCTCGGCCACACCCAATGAATTGGCGATCTCCTTGTTGGAGAAGCCGCTGGCCATCAGCCGCAGGATCTCGGTCTCGCGGTCGGTCAGCGGGTCGGGCCGGTCCAGGCTCACGAACTCGTTGCGCATGTGCTCCAGGCCGGACAGCAGCCGCTGGGTGACCGCCGGCTGGACCAGCGAGCCGCCATCGGCCACGGTCCGGATCGCCCCCACCAGCTGGTCCAGGGTCACATCCTTGAGCAGATAGCCCTTGGCGCCGGCCTTGAGCCCGGCCAGCACCAGCTGGTCATCATCGAAGGTGGTCAGGATGATGGTCGGCGGCAGCTGGTTCAGCCGCGACAGCATCTGCAGCGCCTCCAGGCCGGACATCACCGGCATGCGCATGTCCATCAGGACCACGTCCGGGCGGACCTGCGGGACCACCTCGACTGCCTGGCGGCCATCGGCGGCCTCGGCGACCACCTCGATGCCGTCATCGAGCGCCAGCAGCGAGCGGATCCCCTGCCGCACCAGGGTTTGGTCGTCGACCAGGCAGACGCGAATCATCAACGCACTCCTTCAATGACAGCGCTCAGCATCAATACTGGCACGCCGGGTACCGAGGCACGAAGGCGGAAGCCCTGGCCCCGGCGGGTTTCGATCTGCAGCTCACCACCGCATTGTTGCAGGCGCTCGCGCATCCCGCGCAACCCGTTGCCGACCACGATGCCGTCGGCCCCCACCCCGTCATCATGCGCTTCCAGCACCACGATGCCCGGTGGCTCGCGCCGGACCTTGATCCACAGGTTGCGCGCGCCGGCGTGGCGCACCGCATTGGTGATGATTTCCTGGGTGCAGCGCAGCAGTACGTGGGCCCGCTCGGGGTCTTCCACGCTCAGCGGCTCGTCGATATCCAGGTGGATGTCCAGCGAGGGGACCTGCTCGGTCAGCGGGCGCAGGGCCGCGGCCAGGTCGATCGCGCCGCTGTCGCGCAGCTGGCTCACCGCCTCGCGCACGTCGGTCAGCAGCAGCTTGGCCAGGGTGTGGGCCTGGTGCACATGCTCCTGGGCCTGGCCCTCGGTGATGTGGCCGGCCACCTCCAGGTTGAGGCTGAGGGCGGTGAGGTGGTGGCCCAGCAGGTCGTGCAGCTCGCGGGAGATGCGGGTGCGTTCATTGACCCGGGCGCTTTCGGCCAGCAGCACGCGGGTGGCGCGCAGCTCGGTATTGAGCCGGCGCTGTTCCTCGCGGGCATCGGTCTGCTGCCGGGCCACCAGGCTGGTCACGAAGATGAACATGGAGAAGCCGCCATACAGCAGCGACTGCATCACCGCCTCGAACAGCGAGAAATTCAGGATCAGGTAGTAGACCGGCAGGACCGCCAGCTGGCTCAAC
This sequence comes from Stenotrophomonas sp. BIO128-Bstrain, assembly GCF_030128875.1. Lineage (NCBI taxonomy): Bacteria > Pseudomonadati > Pseudomonadota > Gammaproteobacteria > Lysobacterales > Lysobacteraceae > Stenotrophomonas > Stenotrophomonas sp. BIO128-Bstrain. Next base: position 2,694,372 of record NZ_CP124620.1, read on the forward strand.
AACAGCCAGATCACCCCCCCGCGCACCGGCAGCATCCAGGGAATGACACCGGCAGCGACCATCATCAGGATGCTGCCCAGGCCCGAACCGCTCAGGTAGCTCACGCCCAGCGCCGAGGCGGTGAGCAGCACCAGCATGACCCGGTCGTACCAGCGCGAGTGGCCGCCGTTGCGCAGCCCGCGGGTCAGCCAGAAGTAGCCGGCACCGAAGGCCAGGTACGCGGCGAACAGCCACAGCGCCCACGCATCGACGCCACCGCCGCGGCGCAGCAGCGCTTCGTACTGCGAGTAAACCAGAGGAAGTCCGACCATGACCCAGGTGAACAGGCCGGCCAGTCGCAGTACTCGGGTGTGGCTGAGGTATCCCAACATGGACGCATAGTAGGCTGAACCTGTTCCCCTGCACTCCCACAGAAGTCATGCCTGTCGGCTCGCGGGGGGAAGCCACCCATGCAATAATCGGACCGAGGGCCCCTCGATGGGCCAACCGCGTTACCCCACGGAGTCACAATGTCGATTGTCATCCGCGACGTGCGCGAGCACGAGCTCGATTCCGTCCTGGCCCTGAACAACAATGCCGGCCTGGCCATCCTGCCGTTGGATGCCGCCCGCCTGCGTCTGTTCTATGAAAGCGCTGAGTATTTCCGCGTCGCCGAGCGCGACGGCAACCTGGCCGGTTTCCTGATCGGCTTCGGCAGCGACAGCCAGCACGACAGCAGCAACTTCGCCTGGTTCAAGCAGCAGCTGGATACCAAATTCTTCTACATCGACCGCATCGTGGTCGCCAGCCGCCGTCGCGGCGGTGGTGTCGGCCGTGCGTTCTATGCCGACGCCCAGAGCTACGCCGAGCTGCGCTATCCGCAGCTCACCTGCGAAGTCTTCCTGGACCACGGCGCCGATGCCGCCCTGCTCTTCCACGGCAGCTTCGGCTTCCGCGAAGTCGGGCAGAACAACATGGCCCACGTGGATGTGCGTGCCAGCATGCTGCTCAAGGACCTGTGCAGTTACCAGTGGGTGCACGACACCTACGGCGACCAGCTGCCGGATGTGCCCTGGGTGGGCCATCGCCGCGAGCCGCTGCGCGCGCAGCAGCAGACGGGGACCTGATCGGTGGCAGCGAACATGGATTTTGAACAGGCCGGCGAACTGAAGATCGGCCAGGTCGGCATCGCCAATCTGCGCATCCGCACCCTCGATGTCGAACGCCTTACCCGGGAAATGCAGGAACGTGTCGCGCGTGCGCCGAAGCTGTTCGGGCGTGCCGCGGTGATCCTGGATTTCGGCGGACTCAGCAAAATACCCGACGTGGCCACCGCCAAGGCACTGCTGGATGGCCTGCGCAAGGCCGGCGTGCTGCCGGTCGCGCTGGCCTATGGCACCACCGAAACCGACCTGCTCTCCCAGCAGCTCGGCCTGCCGCTGCTGGCCAAGTTCCGCGCCCAGTACGAGCGTGCCGAAGCCGAGCCGGCCCCCGCGCCTGCCCGCGCGCCGGTGGCCGAGCCGCCGCGCCGTTCGCGTGCCGCTGCCGCCGTACCCGCGGCGCCTGCCCCGAATGCCGTGGCCACCGGCGGCGCGCCCAAGCCGGGCCGCATGCAGACCGTCAATGTCCGCTCGGGCCAGCAGCTGTACGCGGAGAACTGCGACCTGACCGTCATGGCCACCGTCGGCGCCGGCGCCGAAGTGATCGCCGACGGCAGCATCCACATCTACGGTACGCTGCGGGGCCGTGCCCTGGCAGGTGCCCAGGGCAACACCACGGCGCGTATTTTCTGCCGTGAATTCCACGCTGAACTGGTCGCCATCGCCGGCCATTACAAGGTACTGGACGATGTTCCGGACTCCCTGCGCGGCAAGGCCGTGCAGGTGTGGCTGGAACAGGACCAGATCAAGATCGCTGCGCTGGACTGACGCAGCCCCCAAACAGAAGAATCAGGAGAAATCCTTTGGCTGAAATCATCGTAGTCACCTCCGGCAAGGGCGGCGTCGGCAAGACCACCAGCAGCGCCAGCCTGGCCTGCGGGCTGGCACGTCGTGGCAAGAAGGTGGCCGTGATCGACTTCGACGTCGGCCTGCGCAACCTCGACCTGATCATGGGCTGCGAGCGCCGCGTGGTGTACGACTTCGTCAATGTCGTGCACGGCGAAGCGACCCTCAAGCAGGCCCTGATCAAGGACAAGCGCTTCGACAACCTGTACGTGCTGGCTGCCTCGCAGACCCGCGACAAGGACGCGCTGACCCAGGAAGGCGTGCGCAAGGTGCTCGACGACCTGGTCGCCGACGGCTTCGAATACATCATCTGCGACTCCCCGGCCGGCATCGAGAAGGGCGCGTTCCTGGCGATGTACTACGCCGACCGTGCGGTCGTGGTGGTGAACCCGGAAGTGTCTTCGGTGCGCGACTCGGACCGCATCATCGGCCTGCTCGACTCGAAGACCCACAAGGCCGAATCCGGCAAGAACGTGCCGGCCTTCCTGCTGCTCACGCGCTACAGCCCGGTGCGGGTGGAAAGCGGGGAGATGCTCAGCATCACCGACGTCGAAGAAGTGCTGGGCCTGAAGGCCATTGGCGTGGTGCCCGAGTCGGGCGACGTGCTCAATGCGTCCAACAAGGGTGAACCGGTCATTCTGGACCCCGAATCGGCGGCGGGCCAGGCATACGAAGATGCGGTGGGCCGCATCCTTGGCGAAGAGCGTCCGATGCGCTTCACCACCGTGGAGAAGAAAGGCTTCTTCAGCAAGCTGTTCGGAGGGTAAGCATGGGACTGTTCGATTTCCTGAACCGAAAGAAGACCACTGCCGAAACGGCCAAGAACCGCCTGCAGATCATCATCGCGCAGGAACGCAGCCACCGCGGCGGCCCGGACTACCTGCCCCTGCTGCAGCGCGAGCTGCTGGAAGTGATCAAGAAGTACGTCAACATCGACGCTGATGCGGTCAAGGTCGACCTGGTCAAGGACGGCGAGCACGATGTGCTCGATATTTCCGTCGCCTTGCCGGAAGGCCCGCAGCAGCCCTGATCGACATCGCCCCTTCCGCCCCGGAAGGGGCGGTTGAGCGGTAACCCATGAACGACGCTGCCCCCACCGCCGAACCGCAGGTCACCCGCCTCGGCGATATCCGTTTCGACGACGCCCACACCCTGCTCGCGGCCCACGATCTGCGCCTGCATCGTGTGGCCGATGGCGCGCCGATTCCGGGCAGCTATTGGGGCGAACCTGAAGCCGGCATCATCGGCAGCGATGTCTATGTCCGCGATGACACGCCCGTGCACTCGATGCTGCACGAAGCCTGCCATCTGATCGTGCTGCCGCCGGAGCGGCGTGCGCTGGTGCACACCGATGCCACCGATTCGGTACCCGAAGAAGACGCCACCTGCTACCTGCAGATCGTGCTGGCCGGGCAACTACCGGGGGTAGGCAGCGCGCGCCTGATGGCCGACATGGATGCGTGGGGGTATACGTATCGGTTGGGGTCTACGAAGGCGTGGTTCGAGCAGGATGCGGAAGATGCCAGAGCATGGTTGCTCGAACGCGGCCTTCTTCCTGCGTAAATCCGCATGTGCGGTAACTCCCGGCGGCCCGGATTCCCGGTAGTGCCGGCCGCTGGCCGGCAACCTCCTGGACACCTGATGCATCGCCTGGCTGATTTAGCGCAGGTTGCTTCTGCCGTAGAGCCGACCGTTGGTCGGCTGTCGTACGCTGTGACGCGACGTTACAGCAGCCGACCAACGGTCGGCTCTACCCCGCCATCGCGCGCAGCGTGATGCCGACGATGTAGGCCAGGTACGTGCCCGTCGCGTAGCCCATCGTGCCCAGCAGCACGCCGACCGGTGCCAGCGAGGGGTGGAACGCCGCCGCGACCACGGGCGCCGAGGCCGGCCCGCCGATGTTGGATTGCGAGCCGATCGCAAAGTAGAAGAACGGCACCTTCAGCGCGCGCGCCAGCGCCCACAGCAGCACGATGTGCACCGCGATCCAGATCAGGCCAAGCAGGAACAGCCAAGGGCGGTCCAGCAACGCCAGCAGATCCATCTGCATGCCGATGCAGGCGATCAGGAAGTACAGCAGCAGCGAACCCAGCTTGGAGGCACCGGCGCCTTCCAGGTTGCGCGCACGGGTGAAGCTCAGCGCCAGGCCGCAGGTGGTGGAAATCACCACCACCCATACGAAGGGCGCGTCCAGGCTGAACTGCGAGGCCCAGGCGACATGGCCCTTGAACCATGCCGAGACCGGACCGGCGATCGCATGCGACAGCCCCACCACGCCGAAGGCAACGGCGACGATCAGCATCAGGTCGGTCAGGCTGGCCACGCGCTCGTGCTGCGCCTGGAAGGCCTGGATGCGCAGCTTGAGCGCATCGATGCCCGAGGTATCGGCCCCACTGCGCGCATCGATCTTCGCCGAACGCCCGGCCATGAAGATCAGCACCGCCATCCACACGTAGCCGACACCGACATCGACCACCGCGAACTGCCCGAAGGTGGTCGCGTTGACATCGAACACTTCGCGCATCGCCAGCATGTTGGCGCCGCCGCCAATCCAGCTGCCGGCCAGCGCGGCCATGCCGGCCCAGGTATCGCCGGCCACGGTTGCCGGATGCAGCCACTTCATCAACTGAAACGCGACCACCGCGCCGACCATGATGCTCAGCGAGGCGCCCAGGTACATCACGATCAGTTTCGGTCCCAGCCGCAGGATGCCCTTGATATCCACGGCCAAAGTGAGCAGTACCAGCGCGGCGGGCAGCAGGATGTCGCGGGCGACCGGGTTGTAGAGATGGGTGTTCTGGCCGTCGATCAGGCCGACGGTGTTGTACACCCCGGGAATCAGGTAGCACAGCAACAGGGCTGGCACGTAGGTGTAGAAACGCTTCCACGGCCCCTGCTCGCGCGAGGCAGTCCAGAACACGGCGCCGAGGGTGGCGGCGATCAGGCCGAAGACGACGATATCGTTCTGGATCAGGGCGGGTGCTTTCACGGGTGTGGAGTGCCTGGACGATGGGCGTGCGATTCGGCACGTTTCGGGAAACAATCACGGGTAGAGCCGACCGTTGGTCGGCTGCCGTAAAAGAGCAGCCGACCAACGGTCGGCTCTACCGGTTACACCGCCGACGTTGGCCGGTTACACCGCCGACGTTGGCCGGTCACACCGCCGACAATGCTCGGTTACAACACCACCGATCACCGGTGACGCCACGGCCAACGAGACCCGGTGCCTTGAACAAGCGCCGCCCCTGGGGGCGGCGCTTCGAACCGGCTTACTCGCCGATGTGCTGCTTCAGCCAGCCGTTGACGGTGTCATGCCACTGCACGCTGTTCTGCGGCTTGAGCACCCAGTGGTTCTCGTCCGGGAAATACAGGAACTTGGACTCGATGCCCTGGCGCTGCGCGGCGGTGAACGCCGCCAGGCCCTGCTCCACCGGAATGCGGTAGTCGAGCTGGCCGTGCACGATCAGGATCGGCTTCTTCCAGTCCGAGACGTGGTTGACCGGGTTGAACTTCTCGTAGTTGGCGGCCTTCTCATACGGCGTGCCGCCCTGCTCCCACTCGGTGAACCACAGTTCTTCGGTGGCGTAGCCCATCATGCGCTGATCGAACACGCCGTCATGGTTGACCAGGCACTTCCACGGCTCGTTCCAGTTGCCGGCGATCCAGTTGACCATGAAGCCGCCGTAGCTGGCGCCCAGCGCGCATGCCTTGTCGCCGTTGAGGAACGGGTACTGCTTCTGTGCCGCGGCCCAGCCCTTCTGCAGATCTTCCAGCGGGCGGTCGCCCCAGTGCTGGCTGATCGCGTCGGTGAAGGCCTGGCCGTAACCGGTGGAGCCGTGGAAGTCGATCATGACCACTGCGTAGCCCTGCCCGGCGTAGGTCTGCGGGTTCCAGCGATAGCTCCAGCCATTGCCGAAGCTGCCCTGCGGGCCGCCGTGGATCAGGAACGCGACCGGGTAGCGCTTGCCTTCCTGGTAGTTGTACGGCTTGACCACGTAACCGTGCACGGTCTCGTTGTTCCAGCCCTTGAACTGGAACTGCTCGTAATCGCCGAAGGCGACATCGGGCAGCATCTCGCCGGCGCTGGGGGTGATCTCGCGCGGGTTGGCGCCATCGAAGGCGGCCACGACGATCTGGTCGCCGCTCTTCAGGCTGTTCTTCGTATACGCCAGGGTAGTGCCGGCGATCACCGGCGAGCCGATGCTGCCGCCGTCCACCACCACTTCGGCTTTGCCCGTGGCGATGTCCACGGCGAAAAGGCGGTGCTCGCCCATGTCGTCGGCGCTGGTGTAGATCAGGCTGCCGTCACCGGACAGCACGATCTCGCCGGCCGAACGATCCCACTTGGGGGCGATCTCGCGGGTCTTGCCGGTGGCCACGTCCATCGCCATCAGGCCGAAGCGGTCCGCTTCGAAGCCCGGGCGCTTCATGGCACGGTAGTACAGGGTCTTGCCGTCGGCACTGAACACCGGACCGGCATCCCAGGCAGGGTTGGACGCGGTCAGGTTGACCGGCGCCTGCTTGCCCTCGGCATCCAGGCGGTACAGGTCGAAGTTGGTCGACCACGGCTCCTGCTTGCCGGCCACGCGGATCGCGGCGACCACGCTCTTGCCATCCGGCGACCAGGTGAAGTCGTCATTGCCACCGAACGGCTTGGACGGTGCATCGCCGGCCAGCGTTGCGCTGATCGCCGAGGCACCCTTCACCGCCGCGGCCTTGGCGGCCGGCAGCGGCGCCACGAACAGCGTGTTGCGGCGGCCGTCGGCCCAGGTGTCCCAATGACGCACGAACAGGTTGTCGAACACCTCGCCGGTGTTCTTGCGCGCCTTGTGCGCGTCCAGCTTCTTGCTGGTGCAGGCCAGGTCCGAACCGCAGTCCTGGAACACGCCGCTGCTGAAGGCCACGCGGTCGCCCTGCGGGGAGACGTGGAAGCTGTCCACATCGACCGGGAAATCGGTCAGCTGGCGCGGCGTGCCGCCGGTGGCCGGCTGCGCGTAGAGCTGCTGGCTGCCGTTCCTGGCGCTCAGGAAATACACGGTCTGGCCATCGGCCGACAGCGCGGCGGAATTGACGTTCCAGCCGGCCGGGGTCAGCGGCTTGGGCGGGGCCAGGTCGCGCGTGCGCAGGTTGCGGATGTACAGGCCGGTGCTGGCCTTGCTGTCGGTGCCGACCACGCGCTTGGCGAAGATGACGTTGCCGCCATCGGCAGTGAGCAGCGGGCTGGAGACACGATCCAGCGCGATCATGTCGCGCACATCCAGGCCACGCGTGGCCGCCAGCGAGGGCATCGCGGTCAGCAGGCACAACGGCAGCAGGGCGTAACGAAGTTTCATCGGGGTCTCCGCGGAACGGCAAAACGCCGATGTTAGGGCCGCAAGGGCCGCACATGCAAAGGCCATCGGTCATGCCGGCGCATTGGCTGAACGCAGAAACGACACACCCCGCCGGAGCGGGGTGTGTCACGACCCGGATCGGAGTCGTTGTTGCTTAGACCGAACCCACCGCGCGCTTGCCGGTGCGGTAGATCAGCCAACCGACCAGGAACAGCACGGCCAGGCCGATCCACTGCGCGCCCGGCAGGTGGAACGGCAGCGCCAGCACATCGGCGCGGCTGCTGACCACGATCGGGATCGCGATGGCGATGCCCATCAGGGCTTCACCGGTGATCAGGCCGGCGGCGAACAGCACGCCCGGCTTGTGCACGCGGTCACGGCCTTCTTCATCATCGCCACGGATCTTGTGGAAGCGCTCCACCAGGTAGGCGATCAGGCCACCCAGGAAGATCGGGACCATGAGTTCCAGCGGCAGGTAGATGCCGATCGCGGCGGCCAGCACCGGCACGCGGAAGCGGGCATTGCGCGACTTCAGCCAGCTGTCGAAGGCGATGATCGCCGCACCGACCACCGCACCGATACCGATGAAGGTCCACGGCAGCTCGCCGCCGAACAGACCCTTGGCCACCGAGGCCATGAGGTTGGCCTGCGGCGCGGCCAGCGCGTTGGGATGCAGCTCGGACTTCACGCCGATGCCGTAGGCGGTGGCCAGCAGGTTCAGCACCGGGGCCATGATCAGCGCGCACGAGAACGCGCCGATACCCAGCATCAGCTGCTGCTTCCACGGGGTGGCGCCGACGATGTAGCCGGCCTTGAGATCCTGCAGGTTGTCACCGCCGACCGCGGCCGCGCAGCACACCACCGCGCCGATCATGATCGCGGCCACCGCGCCCAGCGGCGCACCGCCGATGCCGACCGGGGTCAGGCCATCCTTGCCGAGCAGCAGCACCAGTACCGCCGAGGCGAACAGGATGGTGGAGATGGTGATGCCCGAGACCGGGTTGTTGGACGAGCCGATCAGGCCGGCCAGGTAGGCCGAGACCGAGACGAACAGGAAGCCGGCCACGATCATGATCAGGGTCATCGGGATCGAGACATGCCACTGGCCCACGATGGCCTGGTACAGCGCCAGCAGCGGCAGGGTGAACACCACCAGGGCCACCAGCATCCACTTCATCGGCAGGTCGCGTTCGGTGTGCGCCAGCGCCGGGCCACCGCTCTTGCGGGCCGCGGCAAAGCCACTCTTGACGCCGTTGAGCAGCGACTTGCGCAGCGAGATCAGGGTCCAGACGCCGCCGATCAGCATCGCGCCCACGCCCAGGTAACGCATCTTCGCGCCCCAGATGGCGAAGGCCGCTTCCGTCGAACTGGCCGTGGCGATCGAGGCCGCCAGCGCCGGATCGGTGTTCATGAAGAACGCCTGGTACAGCGGAATGGCGATATGCCAGGTCAGGATCGAACCAGACACCACCACGATGCCGACATTCAGGCCGACGATGTAGCCCACGCCCAGCAGCGCCGGGGACAGGTTGGTGCCGATGAAGGCGGTGATCTTCGAGGTACCGACGTAGGCCGAGGTGGCCCAGGCATCCGGGATCAGGCGCAGCCCGCTTTCGGCGGCCAGCTTCACGAAGGCGCCGATCACCGCCGACACGGCCAGGATCTTCAGGCCCGGGCCCGGGTTTTCACCGGCCTTGAGCACTTCGGCGGCGGCCTTGCCTTCCGGGAACGGAAGCGGATCTTCCACGATCATCGAACGGCGCAGCGGCACCGAGAACAGCACGCCCAGCAGGCCACCCAGACCGGCGATGCCCAGCACCCACCAGTACTTGAAGTCCGGCCAGTAGCCCATGATCACCAGCGCGGGGATGGTGAAGATCACACCGGCGGCGATCGACGAACCGGCCGAAGCACCGGTCTGGACGATGTTGTTTTCCAGGATCGTGCCACCGCCGAGCAGGCGCAGCACCCCCATGGAAATGACCGCGGCGGGAATGGCGGTGGCGATGGTCAGGCCTGCGAACAGACCGAGGTAGGCGTTGGCGGCCGACAGAATCACCGCCAGCACGATGGCAAGCACCACCGCACGGAAAGTGAGCTGGCGTGGCGCAGCGTCGTTGTTCATGGAAGCCCCTGCTGGCAAAAAATCCCTGCCACGCTAGCGTTCATGTACGGGCAAGTCCAGTAGTGCCGGCCGCTGGCCGGCAACGCTTCACCGCCTGATCGAGGCGCCTGTTGACCTGCGCGTGCCACCGGAGTGGCCACACGCCGGACTCGGCAACGTCCCAGGCCGGGCCCGTCCACTTTAGTTATGTTATATCCTATCGCGCCGAGTACCCGGCGCCGCTGTGACGCATTCCCCCGCCTCCCGTTTGACCTCCATCGACCAGCTGCGCGGCACCGTGATCGTGCTGATGCTGCTCGACCACGTGCGCGAAACCTTCTACCTGCATGCCCAGGTGGCCGACCCGATGGCGGTGGACCAGGTGGAGCCGGCCCTGTTCGTCAGCCGGCTGTTGGCGCATCTGTGTGCCCCGGTGTTCGTGCTGCTGACCGGCCTGTCGGCCTGGCTGTACGCCAGCGGCAAACCGGATGGGCGCCGGGCCGCCTCGGCCTTCCTGCTCGAGCGCGGCCTGTTCCTGGTGGTGCTGGAACTGCTGGTCGTCAACTTCGCCTGGACGCTGCAGTTCCCACCGAGCGTCGTGTACCTGCAGGTGATCTGGGCAATCGGCATCAGCATGATCGCGCTGGCCGGGCTGCTCTGGCTCCCGCGCGGCGCGCTGGCGGTGCTGGCGCTGGCCGTGATCGCCGGGCACAACCTGCTCGATGGCATCCGCGTGCAGGGTGACGGGGCGCTGGCCGTGTTGTGGAAAGTGCTGCACCAGCGCGACTGGATCACGGTGACCGACGGGCTGCGCCTGCGGACCTCGTATCCGGTGCTGCCGTGGATCGGCGTGATTGCACTGGGCTGGGTGATCGGCCCGTGGTTCGCACGCGGCGGCGATGCCCTCCTGCGCCAGGGTCGGCTGTGGCTGGCCGGTGCCGGTGCGCTGCTCGCCTTCGTGCTGCTGCGGGCGATCAACGCTTACGGCGACAGCCCGTGGCAGTCCTTGGCCACGTTGGGCAATACGCTGATGAGCTTCTTCAACGTGACCAAGTACCCGCCCTCGCTGCTGTTCCTGCTGCTGACCCTGGGCATCGGCCTGCTGTTGCTGCGCCTGTACGAACAGCCGCGCGTGGCCCGGGCGCTGGCGCCATTGGCCGACATCGGCGCGGCGCCGATGTTCTTCTACCTGCTGCACCTGTATGTGCTGAAGCTGCTGTACGTTCTGGCCGAAGCACGCTGGGGCCAGACGCACGGCGGCTACTTCGCGGTGGACCACGTGGCGAGCCTGTGGGTGATCACCGCCGTGCTGGCACTGGCGCTGTATTGGCCGACACGGGCATTCGCGCGGTTCAAGGCGCGGCGGCGGGATCTGGCCTGGCTTCGCTATCTGTAAGCGCGCATGGCCGGCAGCACGACGGCGGAGCGGCCAGACACGGCACGGCTGACCCTTCGCCCCGGGCCTATACTCGCCCCCTTGTCCGCCCTGCCCCAGCCCTCGATGACCGCAGCCGTCCTGCCCGCCACCTCGACCTCCACCGCGACCGACGACTTCCTTGGCCATCCCAAGGGCGTCTACATCTGCTTCTTCACCGAGATGTGGGAGCGGTTCTCGTTCTACGGGATGAAGGCGCTGCTGCTGCTCTACCTCACCAAATACCACCTGTTCGGCGACAAGGCCGGCCTGGATCTGCTCGGTGCCTATGGCGGCCTGGTCTACTGCATCCCGGTCTTCGGCGGCCTGCTCGCCGACCGCTGGCTGGGCATGCGCAAGGCGGTGGTGTTCGGCGGCGTGCTGCTGGTGCTCGGCCACCTGGGCATGGCTTTCGAAGGTCACGCAGCGGTCCGCGTCGATGGCGCGATCGTGCGCGATGACGCGGCCCTGGGCATCACCTACCTCTCGCTGGCCCTGATCATCATGGGCGTGGGCTTCCTCAAGCCGAACATCTCCACCATCGTCGGCAAGCTGTACCCGGAAAACGATCCGCGCCGCGACTCGGGCTTTTCGCTGTTCTACGCCGGCATCAACCTGGGCGCGCTGTTCGCCTCGCTGGTGTGCGGCTTCCTCGGCGAAGCCTATGGCTGGAAGTACGGCTTCGGTGCGGCCGGCATCGGCATGGTGATCGGCCTGGGCATGTTCCTGTGGGGCCAGAAGTATCTGCAGGGCCACGCCGAACCGTCCGATCTGCCCGCGCTGCGCCAACGCGTGCTCGGCATCCGCCGCGAATGGCTGATCTATGCCGTGGCCGTGCTGGGCGTGATTCCGGTGGCCGCGCTGATGTGGGCCGCCGCCAATGGTGCGTTCGCGCTCGGTGGTGAACTCAGCTTGGCGCTGATGTTGATGATCGTGGTGCTCGGTGGCGTGCTGGTCTGGTTCGCCTGGTTCACCGGCACCCGCTGCACGCCGGTGCAGCGCCAGCAGATGATCGCGCTGATGGCGCTGATCTTCATGGCGCTGGTGTTCTTCACCCTGTACGAGCAGACCTATGGCTCCTGGGTGACCTTCACCGACCGCCTGCTCACCAAGGACCTGGTGCCGTCGCTGGTGATCCAGGGTGGCACCCCGCTGCCGTGGTCGATCGCCTCGCTGCTGCTGGCGCCGCTGGGCTTCGTGGTGGCCGCGCGTCTGTCCGAGCGCCGCCCGGGCTCGTCCGCGCCACGCACATTGTTCATCGTGATCGTCGCGGCGATGCTGGTCATGCTGATCCGCGACTGCCTGGTGATTCCGCAGACCGCCGGCTCGCTGACTTACCTGGGCGGCCTGTTCCTGGTGGTGCTCGCGCCGCTGTTCGCCATGCTGTGGGCGTGGCTGGACCGTCGCCGCATGGACCCGTCCAAGCCGGTCAAATCCTCGATCGGGCTGATCTTCGCCGCACTGTCGTTCGTGCCGCTGGCACTGGCGGCGCAGCAGGTGGGCGCGACCGGGCAGATGGCCAGCGTGTGGTGGCTGGTACTGGCCTACCTGATCCTGGAGATCGGCGAAATGTGCCTGTCACCGGTCGGTCTGTCCGCCGTTACTCAGCTGGCCGCGCCGCGGGTGGTCAGCCTGATGATGGGCACCTGGTTCCTGGCCACCGCGTTTTCGGAAACGCTGGCCGCGCTGTTCGGCAAGCTCGCCGCGATCGAGGTACCGGAAGGCGAAACCATGAACATCGCCAGCGCCGCCGCCAGCTACGAACACCTGTTCTGGCTGCTGATGTGGATCGGCCTGGGCTGCGCGGCGGTCGCACTGATCTGTTCGCCGCTGCTGAAGCGAATGATGCACGGGGTGAAGTAGGGAAACCCCGGGCAATCAGCGCCCCGCCAGTGCCACGTCATTCCACCCGTCTGGCCGCGCGCAGTTCCTGCAGGAAGCGGCGCACAAGCACGCGTCCAGACTCGTCCAGATTGCGCCCGTCAAGATGCTCGAAACGCATATCCGGATGGAGCGCATCTGCGTTCAGGGCCAGGCCGCCGAGTTCTTTCACCAACGGTGCGGGCAGGATGCCCTCCAGCAGCAGCTTGGGCAAAGCATCTGGCTCGGCGCGCCATGCGTCGCCATTCGGTCCGGACACCTGCTGAAAGTCCACTGCGGTTGCGGCCGCATGAGCAGGTGACGTGGCGATCGTTTCCGTCGCGCGCTGAAGGAACTGGCGATAGCGTGCGGCCAAGGCGATCGCATCACGATCATGGGCGTCCAGAGGTGCAAGCGTCCACTCCAGCGCGGGCAACGTGCATTCCAAGGCTGCCTGCGCCAGGCGAACGGTGTGCGCTTCATACCTGTCCTCCCCCTGCTGCACCTCCTGCACCCGGCATTCGGCCGTGGCCGCGCGGCGGGCAACTGCGCGGGCGAGCCCGGTGACGTCCTCGCGCACGGCATCCCACAACACTTCCGGAAAGCGCAGCAGGAGGTGCGCGGCGATCGCATCCTGCAGGTCTGCCGACACTTCCCCCGCAACCTGCATGCGCTGCATCAGTTCCTGCACCGCCATGTGGACCGATTCAGCCTGCGACACCGGCGCCGGCATCCACACAGTGGGCGGCACCTTTGTTTCCGCCAGCAGTTGTTCGCTCACAATGGCACCGCTGCTCGTCCAGTTACGGCCGTGTGCATCGCTGGACAAATGGAGGCTGCCGCCCATCGACCGAGGCCGGGCCTCGTCGCGGCGCTCGCCGGCCAACATCGACCGCTCCAGTGCGTCTACCGACGGTGCGGCCTGTCCCTGCACGACAGCCGTCATCAGCTGTGCCAGCGCACGGCTTTTGTGCATGTGTGGTGCAATGCAAACGTACTGGACGCGATAGCCCACCCTATCGGTGGGTGCGGCGGCGGGAGGTGCGCCAGCAACAGGCTCGCGCCGGACGTCCTGTGCCAGGCAACGAGCGCCGTCGCCGGCAAATCCCCATGCTTGCGATGCCGCCAGTAGACGACCTGCCGCTGTGCCCTCAAGCCGGTTGCCGTACGCCACTGCGACAACATTTTCGGTCACCAGCTTGCCCATTGTCAGCAACTGGACGGTGTCATGAAGTACCGCAGCGTCGGGCTCGCTCAATGGCGCCGTAGGCTCTCCTCCCCGCATCAATTTGTGCAACCGGATCGACCACTCGTCCACCTCGACGCTGAGCACTGCGATCTTGAACGCCTGCTCCACCGTCAATTGCAGACCGTCATCGATGTCGGCCGCACGGGAGGGACTGCAGAACAGCACAAGCAGCAACGGCGCTGAACGGCACGGGAAAGACCGCAGGCGGGACGTCGAGGAGAGGTTGCGCCACATGCTGGGGAACACCGAAGGGGAGAGCTGTCCAGCATCCCGCGGGGTCGCGCCGGAAACCATGCAACAACTTGCATTCTGTCGCGGCCAGCAATCCCTTCACAAACAACGACGGCACCTCACGGTGCCGTCGTTGTTTTTCCACCGAATGATGCGATCAAGGCTGCGCGGACGCCGAGGCAGTCTCCCCGCCCAGGCTGTTGGACAGGAACGCCAGCAGCTTGGTGTAGTACTCGCGGCGGTGCGGATCGGTGTAGAAACCGTGGCCTTCGGTCGGATAGTACAACGCCTCCACGGGCACGCCGGCCTTTCTCAGCGCCGCTTCCATCCGCCTGGTGTGCTGGATCGGGGCGCGCTCGTCTTCGCCACCGGCGGCGAGGAACACCGGCACCTTGATGCGGTCGGCCAGGTTCACCGGCGATACCGCCGCCAATTGGGCGCGCTCGCCGATCCATTCCTTGAGGTAGGTCTCGCCCGAGCCGCGGCGCTGGATATCGCCACTGGTGAACATGATCGGCAGGTCGTAGACACCTACATACCCGGCGGCGCACCGGTACAGCCCTGGCTCCTTCGCCGCCCCCATCATCGCCGCATAACCGCCATAGCTGGCGCCATAGATGCAGATCCGCGAGGCGTCGGCAATGCCCTCCCGGATCGCCCAGCGGGTTGCATCGGTCAGATCGTCCTGCATGGTGCCGCCCCACTGGCGGGCACCCGCGGACCGATGGGCGCGCCCGTAGTTGCCCGAGCCGCGGAAGTTGACCTGCAGGACAGCGTACCCGGCATCGGCAAGCATCTGGCTTTCCGCGTCGTACCCGCCGGTATCGAACGGACCGTAAGGCCCGCCGTGCGGTATCACCACCATCGGAAGCGACTTGGCAGCGGCCTTGCCGGGCACGGTCAGGTAGCCGTGCAGCGGCAGCCCGTCACGTGCCTTCAGGGCCACCGGGCGTACCTCTGCGGTGGCGGCCGGGTCGATCCAGTTGCTGCGGCTGATGACGTGGTCCGCTTTCTTGGCCACGTTGTCGAAGATGTAGAAATCGCCCGGGTTGCGCCCGGACCACGCCTCCACCATCAGCTGCCGGCCGTCGCGGGTACTGGACGTGACGAAGACCGCATCGCCCCCGAACGCCGCTTCCAGGCTGCGATACAACCGCGCATCGGGCCCCTGTTCGTCGAAGAAGCGGGTGCGTGGCGTGTCACCCAGGTAGAGCGC
This sequence comes from Stenotrophomonas sp. BIO128-Bstrain, assembly GCF_030128875.1. NCBI lineage: Bacteria > Pseudomonadati > Pseudomonadota > Gammaproteobacteria > Lysobacterales > Lysobacteraceae > Stenotrophomonas > Stenotrophomonas sp. BIO128-Bstrain. The sequence continues at coordinate 2,709,764 of NZ_CP124620.1, forward strand.
GCCCACCGGGATCGAGGTGCCGGGCCGGTAGATGTATTTGTGCACGTCCACCACGGGATCACGCAGCACGAGCCTGCGTTCTTCGGTCACCGGATCCCAGGACACGATGGCGTCGGGGCCCTGCGGCATCTCGGTGTTGAAATACGCCAGCCGACCATCTTCGGAGAACCCGATCGCCGTTTCGATCCGCCCGTTCAAGGCTTCATCGTTGACGAGCTTCCAGGTCGTGCCCGACCCTTCCCGGTAGTACAGCTTGTTGACGTTGTCGGTTCCCGCGCCATGGGCGAAACGCACCTGGCCCTGGTTGTCGGTGACGAAATCGGCGCGGCGTACGGGCGAGCGCGCCACCGTCTGGCGACGGCCGGTGGTGACATCCATCCGGTCGGCACGGGTGAACGGGTCATCGTTGAATGGCCAGATCGTGACCAGCACGTTGCGCTCGTCCGCGGGCAGATCATCGGCGAGGAACGCGGCCACGGCCTCCACTTTTTTCTGCTGGATGCGGGTACCCGGGCCGTTGTCCTGCGCGCGGTAGCCGACCAGCAGCTCGCCGCGCCCGCCGTTGGCGTTCATGGCATACAGCTCGCCGGTCATGCGCGGCTGGTCCAGCGAACCCTGCTTCTCGGCCAGGCCGATCAGCACACGTTCTGCGCTGACCCAGTCGAAATGATTGGCGTGATTGTTCCTGGGCGGCACGAACGAGCCCACCACCTCGCCCCCGTTCCTGCGCAGAATCGCCAGGGCGGTGCGATCTTCCATCGGCACGGTGGCCGCGTAATAGTCGCCGTTCGGCGAAATCTTGATATCGGTGAAGGCATCCCGGCGCAGGTAGCGCTCCAGATCCACCGCGCCGGCCTGGCCCGTAATGGCCAGCAATACCAGCAGTCCCAACCTTTGTACGTGCTTCATCCTTTCCCCCTGCTGCATCGGACCTCATGTCCGGGATCGCGATTCTAGGCGGAAGATCGAGCTGCCAACCAGAGGGATGTTCCTGCTGATGCAAAAAAAATGGCACCGCGAACGGTGCCATTTCCAGGACCTGCATCGAGGAGAGAGTTCAATGCATGCCGCGGAACGCGAGGCTGAGCGCCAGGATCGACAGAATCACCGCGATGGTGCCGTCGAGGATGCGCCAGGTCTTTGGCTTGGTGAACAGTGGCGCCAGCAGGCGTGCCCCCAGGCCCTGGGCGGTCAGCCACAGGCAGCTGGCCGTGAACACGCCGGCGGCGAAGGCCATGCGCGCATTGCCGAAGTTCTCGGCGATACCGCCGATCACCATCATGTCCAGCCAGAAATGCGGATTGATCAGCGAGAAACCGACCGCCGAGATCAGCACCGCGCGGCGCGAGGTGCTGTCGCCCTCGTCCACGTGCATGCCGCCACCGCCGGCCAGCGCGCGCCGCGCCGACTGCCAGGCGTACCAGGCCAGGAAGGCGACGCCGCCCCACAGCACCACGGTGGTGAGCCACGGCAGCGCCTGGGTCAGCGTGCGCAGGCCGGCCACGCTGGCGAAGATGAAGATGCCATCGATGGCGGCACACGTCGCCACCACCGGAATGATGTGCTTGCGCAGGATGCCCTGGCGCAGGATGAACGCGCTCTGCGCGCCGACCACCGCAAACAGGCCGATGCCGGTTGCGGCACCACTGAGCCACGCGCTCAGCCCGGCGCCGCCGGAAATGATCGAAAACATTGGATACCACCTGTGTCGTGCTGGGGGGCGGTGCCTCGCCAAGGCGTACAGCCCGGATGGCGCATATTGTCGCGCCGCAACATGAAAAAGTAGAGCTAAACTTACTTAACCATCTTTAGCGGAACTTAAGATCATGCGCATCGACCATGCCCAGCTCCGCGCCCTGGCGGCGGTGATCCGGGAAGGCAGCTTCGAACGGGCCGCGCAGTCGCTCAATGTCACCGCCTCGGCCGTCTCCCAGCGGGTCAAGGCACTGGAGGACCGGGTCGGCCGCCTGCTGGTCAAACGTTCTTCCCCAGCGGTCGCCACCACCGAGGGCCAGGTGCTGGTGCAGCTGGCCGAACAGACCGCCCTGCTCGAGCACGATGCGCTGCACCGCATGGGCATCGCAGATGAGGACCTGCCGCACGCCAGCATCCCCGTGGCGGTGAACCATGACAGCCTGGAGACCTGGTTCCCCGAGGCCGCCCTGCAGTTCGCGCGGCAGACCGGCACCACCCTGGACCTGCGCTCGGAAGACCAGGACCACACCGTGGCCCTGCTGCGCCAGGGGGCCGTGCTGGGCGCGGTGACCACCCTGGACGAGCCGGTGCAGGGCTGCCAGATCCACGCGCTGGGCAGCATCCGCTACGCCGCCACCTGCACCCCGGCCTTCCATGAGCAGTACTTCGCCAAGGGGGTCAATGCACAGTCGCTGGCCCAGGCGCCGGTGTTGGTGTTCAACCGCAAGGACGACATGCAGGCCCGCTTCGCCCGGCGCCTGGCGGGCAACGACCTGCCGCTGACCGCACCGACCTGGTGGATTCCCTCCACCCGCGCGTTCGTGCAGGCGAACCTGGGCGGGCTGGGCTGGACCATGAACCCGCTGCCGCTGGTCAAACGCCACCTGGATGCCGGGCGCCTGGTGCACATGAAGCAGCGCGCGTGGGAAGACGTGCCGCTGTACTGGCAGCACTGGAAAGGCGATGTGCAGACCATGGCGCTGCTGACCCGGGCAGTGCTGGCGGCCTCGGCGACGCTGGTGCGCAAGAAGCGATAACCCCGACCGGTAGAGGCGACCGCTGGTCGGCTGTCGTGCCGGGGCCGCACGCCGCCCTACACGACCCGATGACCCGCCCCGATGCAGCATCGGCGCATCCCAGCCGCGGGCACGTCGATGGACACCGATCCGGTCTACCTGCACATCCGCGTGGTGCTCAGCATCATCCTCGGCCTGAGCATCACCACCCTGCTGCGCGGGCTGGCGGGCATCATCGAGCACCCCAAACGACGCGGCTGCTCGCTGATCCACCTGTGCTGGGTGGTCTGGGCGCTGATTTCGGTGGTGACCTTCTGGTGGTGGGAGTTCCGGCTGGGCGAGGTCCGGCAGTGGACCTTCGAGCTGTATCTGTTCGTGATCGCCTACTGCGCGTCGTGGTACCTGCTCTGCGTGCTGCTGTTTCCCGACGACGTGCGCGAGTTCGGCAGCTATGAGAACTACCTGCTGCAGCGCCGCGGCGGCTTCTTCGGGATGTTGGCGCTGGTCACGCTGTTGGATCTGGTGGATACCGCCATCAAGGGCCACAGCCGCTGGCAGATGCTGGGGGACGCTTACTGGGTGCATACCGTGGTGATGCTGGGGATCGCCGGGCTGGGCTTCGCCCTGCGCCAGCAGCGTGCGCATCTGGTATTGGCTCTGATAGCACTGGCCTATCAAGCCAGCTATTTCCTCCTGGAGTACTTCACTCTCGCCAGCGACTGAGCCGGTCCGGCACAGCCACCGGATGCTGCGTTGCACCAAATCCGTACCGGAACGGGCTAAAATTGCGATCAAGGTACCGCTGTGACGCCCGTCTTCACGGGCGTTCCCGGCAGCGGCGGCATCCTTCCCATGTCTCCCTACCTGAGATCCCCATGAAAAAACTAGCGAAGGTCGTCCTCGGCCTGCTCGTGCTGTTGCTGTTGGCAGCGGCCCTGTTCCTGTACTGGCCGCTGCATCAGCGCTCGGTCCCGGCCGCCGGCAACGACAAGCCGGTCGACGTCGTCCTGGTCGGCGGCGGCATCATGAGCATCACGCTCGCCACGTTCCTGCAGGAGCTGCAACCGGACTGGAACATCCAGGTCTATGAGCGCCTGGACGGGGTTGCCCTGGAAAGTTCGGACGGTTGGAACAACGCCGGCACCGGCCACTCCGCGTTCGCCGAACTGAACTACACCCCGGAACTGCCCGACGGCAGCATCGAGACCAAGCGCGCGGTCGGCATCGCCGAGCAGTTCGAGATCTCACGCCAGTTCTGGTCCCACCAGGTGCGCGAAGGGCGCCTGAGCCAGCCCAGCGATTTCATCAACCCGACCCCGCACATGAGCTTCGTCTGGGGCGATGAGAACATCGCCTACCTGCACAAGCGCCAGCAGGCACTGGTCAAGAACCCGCTGTTCTACGGCATGCAGTATTCCGAGGACGCCGCGCAGATCAAGCAGTGGGCCCCGCTGCTGATGGAAGGCCGCGACCCGAAGCAGAAGGTCGCCGCGACCTGGATGCCGCTGGGTACCGACGTCAACTTCGGCGTGATCACCCGTCAGCTGACCGCTGGCCTGCAGCGCAGCCCGAACTTCAGCCTGCACCTCAACCATGAAGTGCGTGCCCTGCGCCAGAACGACGACAAGAGCTGGAACGTGACCGTCAAGGACCTGAAGTCCGACAACGAGTCCACCGTCAAGTCGCGCTTCGTGTTCATCGGTGCCGGTGGCGCCGCGCTCAAGCTGCTGCAGCTGTCGGGCATCCCGGAATCGAAGAACTACGCCGGCTTCCCGGTCGGTGGCCAGTTCCTGGCCTTCCAGTCGCCGCAGGTGGCCGGCCGCCATTCGGTCAAGGCCTACGGCATGGCCGAAACCGGCTCGCCGCCGATGTCGGTCCCGCATCTGGACGCACGCAAGCTGGATGGCAAGCCGGTCGTGCTGTTCGGGCCGTTCGCGCTGTACAGCACCAAGTTCCTCAAGCACGGCTCGTGGTTCGACCTGTATTCCTCGGTGAACCACAACAACGTGGCCGGGATGATGGGCGTGGGCCTGGAGAACCTGGACCTGGTGAAGTACCTGATGGGTCAGGCACGCCTGAACGATGACGACCGCCAGGCCGAGCTGGTCAAGTACTACCCCAACGCCAAGCGCGAGGACTGGACGCTGGTCACCGCCGGCCAGCGCGTGCAGATCATCAAGAAGGACCCGGAAAAGGGCTCGATCCTGCAGTTCGGCACCGAGATCGTGACCGACCAGGACCACACCCTGGCCGCCCTGCTCGGCGCTTCGCCGGGTGCATCGACGTCGCCGCCGATCATGCTGGACCTGCTCAAGAAGGCCTTCCCCGAGCAGATGGCCGCCGGCTGGGAAGCGCGCCTGAAGGAGATCGTGCCCTCGTATGGGCGCAAGCTCAACGACAGCCCGGCGTTGACCAACGAGATCCGCCGCCTGACCAGCGATACGCTGAAGCTGCCGTACCTGGACGTGCCGGGCGAGACCAGCCCGGCCGTGATGCTGACCCCGCCGCCGGCTACCCAGCCGGCCGAGGCCAAGCGCAACGCCAACGAAGAACTGCAGGCGCTGTAAGCCTGCCCCGGCGCGGCCTGCGGGTCTCGCCACGGTTTTCCCTCCGGCCACCCTTGCGGTGGCCGGTTGCGTTTCAGGTCCGGTGACGTTGCGGCCCGGACGTTTACGCGGACGCGCCCGACTGTTCAAGAATTGTAAAGCGACTGAGAACGATTTACATTTGCGCATCGCAGGGTTGTCGCTACGGGTATTGGACGGTCTCAACGGACTGCCGTCTCCCCGCAGCTGCCCGGCAACCTGCTTTCCCAGGATGGACCTACCGTGCCTGCGCGCCGGCGTTGCCTGCCTGTTGCCTTTCTTCCCTACTTCCCGTCCAGAGACCCCCATGTCGCTCCGCGCCCACCCGTTCCGCTCCCGCCGTGCCCCGCTGGCCCTGGCCCTGCTTTCCGCCCTTTCGCTGACCGCCCCGCAGGCCTTCGCCGATGCGCTGGCAGACGCCAGCAGCACTGCCGATGCGAAGACCCTGGACAAGGTCAGCGTGGTCGGTGCGCGCGCGATGCCATCCAGCACCACCCGCCTGCCGATCAGCCTGCAGGAAACCCCGCAGTCGGCGACCTCGATCGGGCTCCAGCGCCTGCAGGACGAATCGCTGTTCAGCATCAACGACGTGATGCGCAACGTCACCGGCGTGAGTGTCTCCTTCTACGACACCCAGCGTCCGCTCTATTACGCCCGCGGCTTTCCCATCACTGATTTCCAGGTCGATGGCATCCCCACCTACAGCGGTTCGACCAACCAGGAGTACGACACCGCCTTCTACGATCGCGTCGAAGTGATCCGCGGTGCCAACGGCCTGCTGAGCGGCGCCGGCGTGCCATCGGCGACGGTCAACCTGCTGCGCAAGCGCCCGGGCAAGGAATTCGATGCCTCCTTCGCAGTGAGCGCCGGCAGCTGGGACTACCAGCGCATGGAGGCCGACGTGACCGCGCCGCTGACCGCCGATGGCCGTTTCCGCAGCCGAGTGGTCGCCGCCTACACCGACCGCGATCTGTATTACGACCGCTACCACGAGAACAAGATGGCCGGCATGGCCGTGCTGGAAGGTGACCTGACCGACAGCACCACCGTGACCGTGGGCTACCAGACCCAGGACAACAACCCGGTCGGCTCGACCTGGGGCACCGTGCCGTTCTTCAACAGCCAGGGCGACTTCGCGCACCTGCCGCGCTCGACCAACGTCGCCCCGAAGTGGAGCTACTGGCAGCGCGAGACGAGCACGGCGTTCGCCAACCTGGAGCAGCGTTTCGGCGAGAACTGGCTGCTGAAGATCAACACCGCCTACACCCGGGGCAACGTCCAGAACGTGCGCGTCTACGGCAGCGGCTACCCCGATCCGGCCACCGGCGCGGGCATCTTCCTGCGCACTGCCGCGGGTGATTCGGAAGACACCCGGCGCAACGTCGATGCCTACCTGAGCGGCACGTTCTCGCTGTTCGGCCGCGAACACGACCTGACCGTGGGCGGCCAGTGGGCGGACCTGGAAGGCACCACCAACACCATCGCCCTGCGCTACCCGACCGACTGGGCGCGGTGCGGCACCGAGCGCTGCTACTACATCCCGGACATCCGCACCTGGGATGGCGACATCTCCGAAGTGACCTACTCGCGTACCGGTGCACGCCGGGTCGCCAAGACCACGCAGAGCGGTTTCTACGTGGCCACCCGCCTGCGCCTGGCCGACCCGCTGGCACTGATCGCCGGCGCGCGGCTGAGCCGCTGGGAGACGCTGACCCGCGCCTACGGCACGACCGGGGCCTACACCGGCACCAGCGGCGCCTACAAGGTGACGGACGAAGTCACGCCCTATGTGGGCCTGGTCTACGACATCACCCCGCAGGTCGCGGCGTATGCCAGCTACACCGAGATCTTCAACCCGCAGAACTTCAAGGACCGCAACGAAAACCTGCTGGCGCCGGTGGAGGGCTCGAACCTGGAAGCGGGCATCAAGTCGCAGTGGTTCGACGGCCGCCTGACCGCCAATGCGGCTGTGTTCGAGGCCAAGCAGGACAACTACGCGGTGCTGGACACGAGCGTGCCGGAGCGCTCGCTCAGCGATGGCAGCTCGGCCTACATCGGCATCAACGGCACCAAGGCACGTGGCTGGGAACTGGACGTCAACGGCGAAATCCTGCCGGGCTGGACGGTCAATGCCGGCTTCACCCACGTCAAGGTGACCCGTGCCGCCACTGATCTGTTGTACGCCAACCCGGCCGAGGACCTGCTGCAGCTCAACACCCAGGTGCGGCTGCGCGGCGCGCTCGAACGCCTGAGCGTGGGTGCGGGCGTGCAGTGGCAGAGCAAGGTGCAGGGCTACAACGTGCCTTATCCGCTCGGCGGCACGGTGACGGTGAACCAGCCGGCGTACGCGCTGGTGCAGTTCAACGCCAACTACCGCCTCAGCGACAGCTGGACCGCGACCCTGAGCGTGCGCAACGCGCTGGACAAGACCTACTGGGCCAACCTGGATTACAACAACTACGGCGAGCCGCGTTTCGTCGCGTTGAGCCTGCGCTGGAAATACTGAGGCCTGACGACATCGCTGTGTTGAACGAACGGGTCGCCTTCGGGCGGCCCGTTTTTTTTGTGGCGACGCACCGTACACAGGTAGTGCCGGCCGCTGGCCGGCTCCTCCAAGACCCGACATTGCGTGGAGCCGGCCAGCGGCCGGCACTACCTTCTCGGCACCCTGCGTGCAGCCGGCCAGCGGCCGGCGCGCTACATTCTCGGCACCCTGCGTGCAGCCGGCCAGCGGCCGGCGCTAACGGGGCCGCGTCTCGCGCAGCGTCCACATTACCGGCAGCACCAGCACGGCGACCCCGGCGATCATCGCGCCTGGGGCCGATGACCAGCCGGTGTGGCGCACCAGCACTTCGGCCAGCAACGGCGTGGCGCCACCAAAGAAGGCCGTCGCCATGGTGACGCCCAATGCCAGCCCGCTGAGCCGCCCCTCGCCGGGAAACTGCTCGGCCGTCGCCGGTGCCGCCACCGCACTCACGCCACCGGCCAGGCACGCCAACACCACCGCGGCCAGCCCGATCGCCAGCGTGCTGCCACCGGCCATCACCGAGAACATCGTCAACGGCAGCAACGCCGACAGGGCGGCCAACGCGATCAACATCGGCCTGCGACCGACCCGGTCCGACAACGCGCCGGCCAGCGGCGTCACCACGATCACCGCCACCGCCGCGATCGTGGAGAGCCACAGCGCTTCGGATTCACTCACCTGCCCCACCGAACCGAGGAATGCGGGCACATAGGTAATGCCGACGTAATAGGTGATCGAACCCAGTGCGGAGATCGCGAAGGTGCGGGCGATCGCGGCCTTGTGGTGCCGCCAGGTGTCGCGGATAGGCGACTCCGGCACGGTGCCTTCGGCCTGCTGCCGCTCGAACTCGGGCGACTCATGCATGGTCGAGCGCGCCAGCAGGATCGCGCCGGCCAGCGCCGCGCCGACAAAGAAAGGAATGCGCCAGCCCCAGCCATCCAGCTGGGCCGTGCTCAGCAGCGCCACCGTCAGCGCCGACAGCGCCACTGCCAACAGGGCACCCACTTCGCTCGCGGCCGACGCCAGCGAGGTGACCAGGCCGCGCCGCTGCACGGGCGCGGTTTCCAGCAGGTACGCCACCACGCCGGTGTATTCGCCGCCGACCGAAAAAGCCATCAGGCAGCGCAACAGCAACAACAGCACACCGGCGGTGGCGCCGATGCTCTCGAAGGTGGGCAGCAGCGCGGTAGCAAGCATGGCCAGCGTCATCAGCAGCATCGAGGCCAGCAGCATGTAGCGTCGGCCGAAGCGATCGCCGAGATGGCCGAACACCAGCGCGCCCAGGGGGCGCATCAGATACGACACCGCGAACCCGGCCAGCGTGGCCAGCAGCGCGTTCTCGCCGCCGCCGAAGAACACCCGCGACAACACCGTGGCCAGATACAGATAGAGCGTGAAGTCGTACCACTCCACCACGGTGGACAGCCCAGCGATGATCATCGAGCGGGTCTGAGGTCGCGCATCCGGCGCGGCGCTGGCCGTACTCAAGCGTGCGTCCTGCTGACAGACAGGCCATCGCGGCTGGACAGGGGACGACATCGCATCGGAGCTCTCCCGGCCGCCTGGGCCGCATCTGGACGGCGACAGCCTACGCCAGCGGATCTGCACGCCGTGTCACGGAGGAACGCCGGTGCCGCAACGCGCCCGGCCCGCGCTCAGGCGAGGGCCGCCGGGCGGACGGCGCCCCGCCGATAACTCAGCAGCCGCCCGTGGCCTGGCGCATCGCCCTCATCCTCGAACAGGCCCAGTTCCTCGCTCACATCGAAGCCCTGCAGGGCCATGCCGCGCGAAAACGCGCCGACGTTGCCACGTCCGGGATCGGTGATCAGCAGTTCGGCATCGGGCTTGGCATGCCGCAGCATCATCGCGGCGATCTGGTGGGCGTGGCCGCGTTCGTAAAGGATGTCACTGCCGATGATCAGGTCGAAGCGGCCCAGCGAGCCATCCGGAACTTCCCAGGGCAGGTCGCGGTAGGTCACCGCCGGCAGGTTGTTGAGCCCTGCGTTGTAGGCCAGGAAGGATTCGGCCAACGGATGGTGATCCGTCGCGACGACATCCGCGCCCCGATGTGCCAGCACCAGGCTGGACAGGCCCAGCCCGCAGCCCAGTTCCAGGATGCGCTTACCGGCCACGTCGAAGTGGCTCATGGTATCGGCCAGCGCGCGGCCGGCCGGCCAGATCTGGCCGAACAGGCTCCACAGCGAGGAGTGGATGCCGGCACGCGCGGCGCGGCCGGTAGGATCGGAGAACTGCTGCAGATCGCTGAGCGCACGGATACGGAAGTCGTGACCGCCGACCGGAATGGTGAGGATGCGGGTGGTATAGCCCGGCATGAGCGCTCCGTAGGACACGGGAGTCTTCATCCCGGGGCGGCATGAAGGACTCGGAGGAAGGAGCGAGGGCGATCGGACGTCGATCGCGCAGGACGCGCGTACGTGCGTGTGACAGCCCATCCTACGCCATGCGCGTGGCCCTGGCTGAACGCCTTGGGGCCTTTCCAGGGGTGCCCTTTGCGACCTTGCGGACTGCCTTGCCTGCGGCCTTGCGTACGGCCGGCGCCGTACCGTAGCGCAGCTGGCAGACCGGGCAGAAAAACGTCCGCCGCCGGGTCGTCCCCGGGTAGGTCTTGCTGAGTGGGCCACCGCAGTGGGGGCAGGTGCGCTTGGTATGCACCAACCAGTGCTGGCGCAGGACGAACTGCCGCTTCCAGTCCAGGAAATCGAAGCTGTATTGCCGCGCCTGTTTGATGACCTCGCCCAGCTTGCGCGATGGCAGCGCGCCGACCGTGGATTCAGGATGCACGCGCGTGCGGAACAGCACCTCGTTCTTGATGATGTTGCCCACGCCGGCAAAGATGTCCTGGTCCAGCAGCGCGTCGCAGATCAAGGTGTCCGGGTGTTCCTTCAGTTTCCTGCGCGCCAGTCTGGGATCCCACGAGGGATCCATCACGTCGCCGCGCCAGTCGTAGGTGTCCTCGAGCGCGCCTTCGATGTACTTCACCGACGAGGCATAGATGTTGAGCTCGCCGTTGTCGAACTGCAGCGATACCCGCGGCGGGGAAGGCTTGCGCTCATCGATGCGGTAGCTGCCGAACATCAGCATGTGTACGCGCAGGCTGAAGCCTCGGAACTCGATCAGGAAATGCTTGCCCCAGCTGCGCAGGGCGACCACGCGACGGCCTTCCATGCGGGTCAGGTCGAGTGAACTGTTGCCGGTCGCCAGGCGCACGGTCTTGCCATGGAACTTCGCCGCCGCCTCGCGCAGGATGACGATGGAAGGACCTTCAGGCATGGGCGGCCCCCGGGTGGGATGCGCCGCCAAGGATGTCCTGCAGCCGTGCCGCGTTGGCGATGGCGAACCCATGGGCGGTATTGTCGAAGATCACCCAGCGCGTGCTGCCGGCGTGCGACGCGACATCACGCGCCAAGGACTGGAGCGCCTCCTCGTCGTACTCGCTGTAATACATCCGCGGTGCGCCATGCCAACGCCAGTAGCGCCACGCGGCGTCCTCCCCGGGGCGGGCCGCCCCCGCAACCCGCGCAGGATCGGCCGCGACGCGCGCTACCGAGTGCCGCCCCAGCAACGCCTCGGCCTGTGGCGTGAACCAGCTGGCATGCCGCGGTTCGCAGACCACCGGCGTATCCGTGCGACGACGCAGCAGGCCGAAGAAACCCGCCGCCACCCGTGCATCGAATGCATGGCTGGGCGGCAACTGCAGCAGCAATCCGCCCAGCCTGCGGCCCAGGCCGGCGGTCTCTTCGAGGAACCGATCCAGCGCCGGGCCGCAACCGCGCAGCGCTGCGTCATGCGACACCGCCTTGGGCAGCTTCACCGAAAAGCGAAAGCCAGTCGGCACGCTCGCCGCCCAGCGTTCGTAAGTACGCTGCTGGTGTGGCCGGTAGAACGAGGAGTTGATCTCCACCGCCGAAAAACGCGTCGCATAGCGCGCCAGCATGCTCTCGCCCACGCCGGTCAACGCCGCGTACCTGCCGGGAATGGACCAGCCTGCGCATCCGATCCTGACGGGGTCGGCCGGCATCGCTTACAGCCGGATCTCACCGTCGTCTTCGCCGGACCAGTAGTGGATACGGGTCGCCTTGACCTGGATCAGCACGATGCCCGGGGTATCCACGCCCTGTTCGAACCAGCGTTCCAGGTCCGGAACCCAATGTGCCTGCAGGGTCGCGCGGTCGCGGCTCAGCGTGGCATGGCCTTCCACGGCCACGAACAGCGGCGGCTTGCCCAGCAGTGACTTGCTGCCGGTGAAGGACAGCGCGACCTTCGGGTCGCGTTCGATCTCGCCCACCATGTCGGCACTGTCGAAGGCGAAGAAATAACTGTCGCCGTCGTAGTCCACGTCACCGTTGTTGCTCATCGGCCGGCCGGCGATCTCGCCGCTGGCGGTGTGGGTCTGCAGCATGGCGAAATCGATGCCGGCCATCTTCTTGGCCAGTTCAGGCAGGGTCAGCGTGGTCATGGGGTCTCCGGGTGGGCGTGGCGTGTGCGTCCAGCCTCCGCGCTGCGCGGTGACCGAGGCGTGCACGCCCACTGGCGAAAATTTCACACGGCCAGAGCGGTGCTCCGGCTGGGGAACAGGGCCAGCAGCGCGCGGGTGAGCATCGCCGGATAGACCGTCAGGTGATCCTCATCGGCAACCACGCGTGTCTCGAGCCAGAGGCCTGGATAACCGCGCCCGCGCAGACACTCGGCAAACGCTCGCGTATGCGCGACCATGTCGTTGCGCGCAGCAAACGGTGCGTCCGACGCCGGGGTTTCGTGTGCGCCGATCGACAGCAGCACGCGCGCGTTCAGATCGGCATGGGCGTCGGCGTACTCCGCCTCGATCCGGTTGATCACGTGCTGGTCGAACCAGAGCGATGGGCTGGAAAGGATGTAGCGCTGGAACATCGCCGGGCGGGTCAGCAGCACGTACGCACCGAACAGCCCACCGTAGGAATGGCCGGCAAACGCACGCTGCGCCGCGTCGGTGCGGTAGCGCGCCTCGACCTGTGGCAGCACATGGTCGGCCAGGAAATCGCGGTAGTGCGCAGCGCCGCCGTAGGTGATGCCATCGGTGTAATCGTCGCCCGGGGTGCGGCTGGGTTGGGTCGGGGTGTAGTCACGCGAGCGGCTCTGCTGCGAGCTCAGCCCCTGCTGCGGCGGCAGCCCGACCAGGATGAAGGGCGCCAGGTGCGCACCGCCCTGCCCCACCATGTTGCGCACGCTGCGCGCAAGCGGGAAGCTGTACAGCGCGTCGGTGACATACAGCACCGGGTAGCGCAGGTGCGTGTCCCGCGCATACCCGGCCGGCAGGGACACCCAGATCGGGTAGTCCCGGCCCACCGGGTCGCGGACGGTCCAGGCTTCGGTGTCCGGCAACACCACCCCGGGCATCGCACATCCGGACGCCATCAGCGCGCCCGCAGCGTGATCAGGGTGATCTCCGAGGGCACGCCGATCCGCGCGGCGAAGCCCGGCCACAGCCCGGCACCGTTGCTGACGTACAGCGTCATCGCGTCCACCTGGTAGCGCCCGGAGACATAGCCACCGTTGGCACGCTTGACCAGCTGGTCCATACCCAGAATATGCCCGCCATGCGTGTGGCCGGACAGCTGCAGGGCCACGCCGTGCGCGGCGTTGGCGCGGGCTTCGACCGGGCGGTGGTCGAGCAGGATCACCGGTGCCTGCGGGTCCGCCCCGGCCAGGGCAGCGCCGAGGTCCGGCATGGGCAGGCCATAGCGTGCCGCCACTGGATCGGTCACGCCGGCGATGGTCAACGTCGCCCCGTCGCGCTGCACCCGGGTATGGGTGTTCTCCAGCACCTGCATGCCCTGCCCGCGGAAGGCCTGCATCCACTCGGCGTACTGCGCGTAATACTCGTGGTTGCCGGTGATCGCGATGACGCCATCCGGCGCGTGCAGCCTGGCCAGGGGCGCGAAGTCGTTGGCACGGGCGCTGACGCTGCCGTCGATCAGATCGCCGGTGATCACCACCAGATCCGGATGGAGCGCATTGCTTTCGGCGACCACCTTCTCCACCCAGGCACCGGTGAGCAGGCGGCTGGCGTGGATATCGGTGAGCTGCAGCACGCGATAACCGTCGAACGCGGCCGGCAGGCCATCGATGGCGACCTCGATCTGACGCGGCTTGGGCACGGCCATGCCCTGCCAGATGCCGTAGGCGGACAGCAGCAGCGCCAATGCGCCGGCCGTCGGACGCAGCCATGTCGCACGTAGCGTCGGCAGCACGCGCCGCGCACGCACCAGCCACGCGATCAGCAGCAGCGCGTCCAGCAGCAGCACGAATACCGCGCTCAGCAGCAGCGTGGTGAAGCCGGTGGCGAGCACGGCGATCATCGCCGTGGGAATTTCCGGCGACGCCATGGTCCCGGCAAACTGCGCCACGATCCGGTGGTGCAGCGCCAGGGCCACCACCAACAGGCCCAGCGCGATCCGGACCGGGCGCGACAGCCGCAACGGCCAGATCAGGCGCCACACCAGATACAACGCAAGCAAACAGCCGATCACACTCAGCACAGGCACATCCTGGAATATCGATGGGGGAGTCAGCCCCCCATCGTTCCCGATTCGGCCCGCCGGTTCCAGTGCAGGAGGTCGTGACGATTCAGGCTGAGCGCCGGGGGGCCTTCCCGCGTGGCGCCGGAGCAGCGGTTCTGGCCGCCCGGTTCAGCGCCATCGCCGCGCGGATCAACGCCTTGAACGCGGTGGCGTTGATCGTATCGCCTTCGTGCAGATCGATGGCGCGGCGGGTGTTGCCTTCCAGACTCGCATTGAACAGCCCGTTGGGATCGGGAAGCGACGCGCCCTTGGCGAAGGTCAACTTCACGGCCGCCTTGTAGGTCTCCCCGGTACACAGGATGCCGTGGTGCTCCCACACTGGTACACCCCGCCACTTCCATGTCTCCACCACGTCCGGATCGACCTGGTGGATCAAGGCGCGGATCCGGGACAGCGCCTCGCCGCGCCAATCCTCCAGCGACTGGATGCGGGCATCGATCTGTTGCGACGCGGACGGCTCGCTGGCCGTTGCGGCGCGCGGCGTTGAACGGGCATTGGGCTGGATCATGGGGACACCGATCACCATGGGCGGCCCGGCCGGCGCCCTTCGTGCGCGTTATAGACCCGATCGGAAGGGGCTTCAAGCCACAGGCGCGTGAGCGACCTCCGGGATGGAACGACGCTCGATTGCAATGTTATATTATTTCTTTTACAGGTCAGAACAGCAGACTTCCGGTGTCTGCTGGTCCACGCCCTGTCATACCTGCTCCTGAGGCACGAAGAGATGAGAACCAAGGCAATGGTGTCCGCCGTACTGGCGGCCCTGTGCGCCGGCGAAGCGCGCGCCCAATCCGCCGATGCTGCGATCACCCTCGGCAGCGTGCTCGTGCGGGAAGGCGCGAACCGTCCCCTGGCCGCCCACCGGGTGCTGACCTCGGTGGATGTGATGGGCGGCGACCAGGTCCATGAGAAGAACGTGTCCAACAGCTGGGAACTGCTCGGCCAGATGCCGGGCATGCAGCTGACCGAAACCCGCCAGGGCGCGGAGTCCGGCAAGGCGACCTTCCGTGCATTCAATGGCGAGGGCTACCTCAACGGGATCAAGATCCTGATCGATGGCATTCCCAGCAACGTCAACAGTGGCAACCAGCGCTTCATCGACATGGTGTTCCCGCTGGACATCGACTACATCGAAGTCGTGCGCGGTACCAACGACCCGCGCTATGGCCTGCACAACATCGGGGGCAACATCAACCTCGGCACCCGCCAGGGCGGCACCTATACCGATGCGCGGCTCACCTATGGCAGCTACAACACCCGCGAAGCGCAGGTGGCGATCGGTCGCGACGCCAACGGTGTCGCGCAGAACTATTTCCTGGCGTCGCAGGCGTCCGACGGCTACCGCGATCATGACCGATCGAAGAAGTACTCGCTGAGCGGCAAGTGGTTCTACAGCGGCGACGATGACCTGTTCAATCTCGGTCTGATCGCGCGCGTGTACCACCACGAAGCCGACGAGCCCGGCTTCATGACCGCCGCAGAGTTGGCAGCCGATCGTCGCGGATCCGCGCTCAAGAATGCCAACGACGTCGACGACCGCGACATGCGCCATCTCAGCACCCATCTGGATCTGCAGCTCGGCGATGCCGTGCATGTCAGCAACAAGCTGTACTACAACCGTTACGAGGACGACCGGCAGGTGACCTTCACCGCGTACGTACCCGGCAACGCGCCGCGCCAGCGTCGTCAGTGGGATGAGAAACAGAACGGCCTGCTCAGCACGATGACCTGGGCCGCCACGCCTGCGCTGACGGTCGAGGGCGGATTCAACGCCGAGCATCAGGACAATACGTACCGCCGGCTGCGCTACAGCCACGCCATCCCGACCGACTTCTCCACCCCGGCGCGGATCCAGAACGACGACCGCTACACCCTGGACAACCTCGGTGCCTATGCGCAGGCCGTGTATCAGCCCACCTCCGCGCTGAAGATCGTGCCGGCCTACCGTGTGGACCGCTTCTCCGGCAGCACCCACCTGCCCGGTGGCATCACCGCGCCGCTGCAGCGCTACGGCACCATCGGCCAGCCCAAGCTGAGCGTGGTCTACGCAATCACTCCGGTACTCAACATCTATGCCAACTGGGGCAGGACCTTCCAGGTGCTGACCGGTTCCACCGCACCGGCTTACCTCACCGCCGGGCAGGAGACCTTCCGGCCCTCGATCAACACCGGCAAGGAGCTGGGCATCAAGTTCACCCCGGCCGTCGGCACCGACGCGCGCATCGCGGTGTGGCGCCAGGACGCGACGGACGAAGTAGCGAACATGCCGGCCACCGGCACCTCGGTCGGCCTGGGCCAGACCCGTCGCGAAGGCGTCGACCTGCAGTTCACCTCGCGCCTGGGCGACCACTGGACGCTGTGGGGCTCGCATGCGATCCAGCAGGCCAAGGTGGTGCGCGCGTTCACCACCGATGGCACCGCCCTGGCCGGCAACGAGGTGATCGCCACGCCGCGCTACATCAGCAACATCGGCGTGGACTACCGCGGCAACGAGCGCTGGACCTTCGGCCTGCAGGGCCGGATGCAGGGCGACTATTACATTGAAGAGCGCAACACGCAGGGCAGGTTCGGCGCCTTCGCGGTGCTCGATGCCAGTGCGTCGTATCGGCTTTCCGAGCGGGTCAGCGTGGACGTGCAGGTGAAGAACCTGACCGGCCGCGACTACGCGTATGCGTGGTATGACAACTTCTTCTGGGGCGGCGACGACCAGCCGATGTTCTCACCGGCCCCCGGGCGCTCGGCGTATGTGTCGTTGAACCTGAAGCTCTAGCGCGGCCCGGCCCTCAAATCCAGCGCTGGTCCAGCAGTTCGCGCTTGATGTAGGCGTAGAACACCGGCGCTGCGACCAGCCCTGGCAGCCCGAACGCGGCCTCCATCACCAGCATCGCCAGCAGCAGCTCCCAGGCGCGCGCCTGGATCTCGCCCCCGACGATGCGCGCGTTGAGGAAGTACTCCAGCTTGTGGATGACCACCAGGTACAGCAGTGCGACCACGGCCACGTAGAACGAGACCGACAGCGCGACGATGGTGATGACCGTGTTGGAGATGATGTTGCCCACCACCGGCAGCAGGCCGGCCAGGAAGGTGATCAGCACCAGTGTCTTGGACAGCGGCACATGCACCCCGAACAGCGGCAGCACCCCGAGCAGGAAGATGGCGGTGAACAGGGTGTTGAGCAGGGAGATCTTCACCTGCGCGAACACCACCTGCCGGAAGGCCGTGGCCAGGCGGCTGGTGCGGCCGATCAGCTCCTGCGCCAGCGGCCCCAGCTTCGGCAGCGGCAGCTCGTCGTACAGCGCGATCATCGCACCCAGCACCATGCCGATCAGGATCCGCACGCTGATCTGCACGGCCGAAGTGCCGGCGATGCCGAGCTGCTGGCGGTGGGTGGCGGCCCAGTCGTTCATGGCCGTGCGCAAGGCCTGCAGATCTTCCGGGATGTACGGCTGCAACAGGTCCGGCACCTGGTGGCGGGAGGTGTTGAGGATGTCCATCAGGCGCATCAGCAGCGCATCGGGGCCACCGGTCTCATTGCGGAAGAACGAGGCGATGCCGATCGCGGCCAGGGTCAGCGCGCCGATGATCAGCGCCGACAGCACGATCACCGAATAGGCGCGCGCACGTCCGGGCGGCAGCCTGCCCTCGACGGTGGAGGCCAGCAGGTGGGTCAGGTGGAACACCAGCAGGCCCGACAGCAGGGTCACCACCAGGCCCAGCTTCAAGGTCAGCCACATGCCCAGCAGCATCAGCAGCCAGGCCGCGATGCGGGCGGTGGGTGGCTTGGGCAGCGTGGGAATCACAATGGACATGCGGGGGCATCCAGACGGGTGGCCCATGGTAGTGGATGTGGTGTGGGCGGAGCCTGTGGCCTTGGGGGAAACGTTCAAAATACAGCCAGCCGCGCGTTGCCAACCGCGTAACGGATGCATGCCATGCCCAACAAAAAAGCCCTCGCTGTGCGAGGGCTTTTTGATCACATCCGCTTAGAACGGTTGTGAACCCACAGATCGCAGCGCTCTCAACGCGAAACCATCGCAAGTTCCTGTATCTAAAGGCTTTTTCTTGATCATTGAAACTCGCATTTATACATTGAGAGAGGTTTTTGTTGTAAAAGACGGATTTCGAGCCGAAAGCGACCGCCTTTTTCTACATAGGTAGCAATCCTAGCAGCGCGCAGAGGCAAGCGCTTACTTACCGCTTCGGGCACCACCTTTGGCGTGCTGGTCAAGGAACTTGCCCATCGCAACCTTTTTCTTCAGCACGTCGGCCGGGATCTCGAGCCCCTCTCGTCGCGCAATGGCAACCGCGTACTGGATCTGCGCCTGGGACGGTGGCCTCAAGTCATAGTCCAAGTACATGTCAACGACCGGACCGACAGCCTGCGCAACCCGATTGGCGAGTCGCTGAAGCTTGACCGGATCCGCTCTCGAACACTGCTCCCGACGTCCCCCCGCTTTCAGTAGCGGAGCTGTTTGGAGCCCGGCTTTATCGTAGCGGTTTCACCGCCAGCTGTTGGGCATAGGCGGCAGGCGTTAGCCCGCCGAGCGATTTCTTCGGCCGCTCTTCGTTGTACTCCCGCCGCCAGCGCTCGATCTCGGTGCGCGCGTGCAGCAGTGTCGGGAACCAGTGTTCGTTGAGGCATTCGTCGCGCAGGCGTCCGTTGAACGATTCAACGTAAGCGTTCTGATTCGGCTTGCCCGGCTGGATCAGACGCAGCGACACGCCACGTTCGTGCGCCCAGGCCACCATTGCCTTGCCGCAGAATTCCTTGCCGTTATCGGTCCGGATCACCTTCGGCAGGCCACGGCTGAGTGCCAGGCGGTCCAGCACGCGGCTGACGCCGTGGCCCGAAATCGCACGCTCGACCTCGATTGCCACCGCCTCGTGGCTGGCGTCATCCACAATCACCAGACACTTGATGACACGGCCGTCGGCTGTGCGATCGAAGATAAAGTCCATCGACCACACCTCGTTGGCCGCAACCGGACGAATCAGTGGTTGCCGTTCGCCCAGGGGCACCTTCTTGCGCTTGCGCCGCCGCACCTGCAGTTTCGCCTGCTGATACAGCCGCTCGACGCGCTTGTAGTTCACGACCTGGCCGCCTTGCCGCAGCTTGAGGTAGATCATGCCCACCCCGTAGCGCTTGTGCCGATGCGCCAAGGCCTGGATCTGCGCCCGCAGTTCTACATTGCGGTCCGGACGAGGCGTGTAGCGCAGTGCGCTGGCACTCATGCCGACCACGCGCAGAGCGCGCCGCTCGCTGAGTCCTTTTCTTGCCATGTAGCGCACCTGCTCGCGTCGGGCGGGTGCGCTCACCATTTTTTTCGCAGCACGTCCTTGATCACCTCGTTCTCGAGGACCTGCTCGGCCAACAGCTTCTTCAACCGCGCGTTCTCGGTCTCCAGTTCCTTCAGGCGCTTGGCCTCCGACACATTCATGCCGCCGAACTTGCTGCGCCACAGGTAGTACGACGCCTCGCTGAAGCCGTGCCGACGGCACAGCTCCTTGACCGGCAGCCCGGCCTCGGCCTCACGCAAGAAGCCGATGATCTGCTCTTCGCTGAAACGCTTTTTCACGTCCAATCTCCTTCTCGTTGGGGATTGGACTCCAAAGCAGCTTGCTACTCAATTGAGGGGGGGCGTCGCTCCTGAAGCGACTCCAGCAGACCAGCTTCCAGCGGAAGCTCGAGCATCACACCGCGTTCTGGGTCCAGCAACATTAGAGGCATAGTCACCGCCTGTTTTAGATAGGCGTCCCATAAGGGACTGGCGCTAAAGGTAGCATGCTGAGGGCGGAGCAAAGCTGAGCCAGCACGCGCTGAAGGACTTGCTGCCGCTAAAAGCTCCCTCAGGCTCAGCGGCCTGGCGATCGCTTCAGCTACCTAGGGATTCGGTGAGAAATGGCTACGCACTGAGCCGCTGCGCGGCCCCGCGATGTCGAAAACCCACGCATGAACCCCCGATCTGTGCCCGATCTGTGCCCAAAGCGGCGCTTGCGCGGCCGCTTCCTACCCGCCAGACTCGCAAAAAAGGGCGGTTGAACTTCCTATACCCGCTTCCGCATCGCCGGCCGGCTGAACTACGCCGACACCGACGACCATCGCGACCGCCTGGCGAACGCGCGCTTCATCGAAGGCAACGCCGGCTTCGCCTGGCGGCCGTGGGATAGCGCGCGCTGGGAAATGTTCGGCCGCTACACCTACCTGTACGACCTCTCCAGCCTGGGCCAGCGCGAGCAGGACTACGACCAGAAAACCCAGGTGCTGTCGGTGGAAGGCGTCTACCGCCACGACCAGCATTGGGAAGTGGCCGGCAAGCTCGCCCGGCGCGAGGGCGAGGTGCGCTACGGACGCGGCAGCGGGCCGTGGTTCGACTCGGCCACCGACTTCGCCGCGCTACAGCTGCGCTACGAGGTGGTCTACGCCTGGCACGCGCTGGCCGAATACCGCTGGCTGGACGTGCAGGCCGGCGGCACGCGGCAGGGCTGGCTGGTCGGACTGGACCGCGACATCGGCAAGAACTTCCGCATCGGCGCCGGCTACAACTTCACCGAGTTCAGCGACGACCTGACCGACTTCGACTACGACCACGAGGGCTGGTTCCTCAACATGGTCGGGATGTACTGAGGGTGCCGGTCCACGCAAGACCGTCGACGTTCAGCCGTCCACGGTCTCCTCGCCGCCATCCTTGGACAGCTCTTCGGCCCGGCGCTCATCCAGGTGGCGCTGCAGGCGGGCCACGTCTTCGGGCGACCAGTCGTCGATGCCGGTGACTTCCAGCCAGGCGTTGATGTAGTGCGATGGCGCGTAGACGTGGCCGAAACCCATTGGTGCGCTCATCGACAGCGAAGTATCCATTGCCATCTGCATCATCGTCACGACCGGATACCAGCGCATCGCCGGGGATACGTCCGGCGGGCGCGGGGCATCGAGCAGTTCCGGTTCGCGGAACAAGCCGTGACGGTCGAAGAACGTCACCGCGTCGCTGCCGTACTGCAGGTAGACCACGCGCATCGGGCCCCACGGCGTGCCGGGCGGGGTGGAGCTGCCGTCCTGGTTCATGAAGCGGACGAACGAGCCGTCCTGGAACTGCGGCAGCCACACCGGCGAACCGGGATTGCGCGAGCGGGTCAGCCCGGCCCACTTGCTGGCGGCGAACGGAGGTCCGCTCCAGACCGCGCCATCGAATGGTTCGCCGAGCAGCTCGAACATCTCGAACGAGCGTTCCGAATTGAGCGCGCCCAGGCTCAGGCCGTGCAGGTACAGCTTCGGCCGCCGCTCGGGCGGCAGCGTGCGCCAGTAGCCGTAGACCTCGCGGAACAGTGCGCGCGCGGTGACCCCGCCTGTGTCCGGATCCAGGAACAGCGTCAGCGGACTGGACAGGTACGAGTACTGCACCGCGACGCTGGCCACATCGCCGCGGTAGAGATATTCGATGCCGTCGATGCCGGACGGGTCGACCCAACCGGTGCCGGTCGGAGTGATGATGATCAGCGCCTTGCGCTCGAAGCCGCCGACGCGCTTGAGTTCTTCCAGCGCCAGCTGGGCGCGCTCTTCGGGCGTGTCGCCGGTGGGCAGGCCCGCGTACACGCGCAGCGGCGCCTTGGCGCCGGGACCGGCGTAGGCGGCGAGTTCGTCGGCGGTGGGGCGGGCATCGACGTAGCGCCGGCCCATGCGCCCGAGCTGGTTCCAGGCCACTAGCGACTGCGCGCTGCCGGGGCTGTCCCATTCGGTCGGCGGCGGCATGTCGGGCGGGATCAGTGCATCGGCCTGGCGATAGGAGGCGTCCAGGGTGTCCAGCAACGAGGACAGGATCACGCCGTTGACCAGGCCCACCAGCAGCAGCACGCCGGCGATCGCACCGACCACGTGCGCGATCCGTCGCGGCACCTTGTGGGTGACCAGGCGCATCACCGCCTTGATGATCATCAGCGCGATGCGGCCCAGCACGACCAGCAGCAGCGCCACGACCGCCGCACCCGCGAGTACGCCCAGGATGCGCGATGGACCGGCGGGAGCCAGGTGCATCAGTTCGCGGACGATGTTTTCCCAATGCTGGCTGCGCCAAAGCGCGAGCGCGGCGATGACCGCGCAGGCGACGACCGCGATACGGCGGCGACGCGGCTGTCCCGCCGGCCCGGGGAGCGGCAGCTCCAGGTATCCCCACAGCCAGCGCAGCAGCACGCCCAGGCCGTAGCCGGCGGCCAGGCACATGCCCGACAGCACCGCCTGCGCGACCGTGATCCGTGGCGTGAGGCTGGGCGTGAGCGAGGCGGCGAAGAACAACGTCCCCAGCACGAGCCCGGTATTGCCAAGGCGCGCCAGCAGCGAACGCCGGAGCCGGGTGAACCAGCCATCGGATGTAGTACCGGAAGCGAGTGCAGCGTCGTCGTCCTGTCGCATCAAGTATCCCCTGCGAGTGGTCCCCTTGGGCCAATATGCCGGCCACGGATAGGCGTTTTAACCGCATGAGGCCAAGTATCGCACCGCGGAAGCGCCATCAAGCCGGCTGAGACACTCGATTTTCCCGCCCAGGTGTCAGGTTCACCACCAGGGTTTGGCGTTCAGGAGAGTGATTTGCGGCGCTCGGCGTGTACCGGGCGCAGAGCCAGTTCGCGGCAAGTCAAAATCGCCGCTTTGTTCATTCACCAACTGATGCGCTGATCGACCTCAAAGTCCGGTGCCGGTTGCGCCGCTAGGTCCCAGTCTGCTGGCTCGGTTTGCGCCCCGTCATCCATCTGCGCATCACTACAGTCATCCCACAGCGGTGGCCCGCGCGCCGGGGAGATGCGGGGTGGCTCTGAATCTGCCCCGATGTGGTCCAGGATGTGCCGGATGTCAGCGCTGTGCGTAATGAACGCGATGATGCGCATATGCCCGCCACACAGCGGACACAAGAGGGGGAACACCTCGTAGATGCGGGCGATCAGCACCGCCCACAGGTAGTGCGCTGCACGCTTGGGCAGCACCGGCTCGCTCTGGGATGGCAGCGCGCTGCTCATCGGTACCACACCAGGCGCGCACTCCCCCGTGCTGATCGACGCGCCCAGCACGGGAGCGGCTCGCGCCGGTGTCGCCAGCGCCGTCACCGCAGCCCTGAGCGGCGAGTTGGGTGCCAACACGCCAAAATAGCGGTGCCGGTGGGTGCGTGGCGGGGGAACCAGCGCGGCAATGCGGTCGATCAGCTCCAGCGGTGTGAGGTGCAGCTCATAAAGGCCGATATGAACCGGCCGGGGCGGGCGCAAGCCTGAGCAGCCATTCCCTGCACCGGAGTGTTTCGTGCCGCGCCTCGCCGCGACCGTGTCGCAGCTGCAGGATGCCGTGGCGCACGCAACGTCGCCGGCAGCGCATCTGCCCACGGCTCGCTATGCGCCTCACCGTCCCGAGCGCACGCTGCTGTATTCGCTGGTGCAGGCGCATTGGCCGGACTTTCTCGCGCGCCGTGAGGTAGAAGACCGCCCGCTGCCCGAGCATGTGCGCGAGGAGTTCGAGACCTACCTGCGCTGCGGCGTGCTCGAGCACGGCTTCCTGCGCGTGGTCTGCGAGCACTGTCGTGCCGAGAGGCTAGTGGCGTATTCCTGCAAGAAGCGCGGCTTCTGCCCGAGTTGCGGCGCGCGACGCATGGCCGAGTCGGCGCGGCACCTGGTCGAGGAGGTGTTCGGCCCGCGGCCTGTGCGGCAATGGGTGCTGAGCTTTCCGTACCCCTTGCGTTTCCTGTTCGCCAGCAAGCCAGAAGCCATTGGCCCGGTGCTGGGCATCGTGCAGCGCGTGATCGCCGGCTGGTTGGCCGATCAAGCCGGCATCGACCGCGCCAGCGCCCAGTGCGGTGCGGTGACCCTGATCCAGCGCTTCGGCAGCGCGCTGAACCTGAATGTTCACTTCCACATGCTGTGGCTCGACGGCGTGTACGACGCGAACGTCGAGCCGCCGCGGCGCAAGCCGCGCCTGCGCCGCGCCCCCACCTCTGCGCAACTGACGCAGCTCGCCAACACCATCGCGCATCGCGTCTGCCGGCACCTGTCGCGCCGCGGCTGGCTCGAAGGCGAAGACGAATCCGTGTTCCTGTCCGACAGCGCGGGTAGCGACGACGGCATGGATGGGCTGCGGATGAGTTCGATGACCTACCGCATCGCCACCGGTCGCGACGCTGGCCGCAAGGTCGTCACGCTGCAAACATTGCCCGGTGACGCAGGCTCGCTGGAGGGCGATGCCGGCAAGGTCGGTGGCTTCTCGCTGCATGCCGGCGTGGCCGCGGAAGCACACGAGAGCCACAAGCTCGAAAAGCTGTGCCGCTACATCACGCGCCCGGCGATCAGCGAGCAGCGGCTATCGATCTCGCCACAGGGCAGGGTGCGTTACCAGCTCAAGACGCCGTGGCGAAATGGGACCACGCATGTCGAATGGGATGCGGTGGACTTCATCGCCAAGCTGGCGGCACTGGTCCCGCCACCTCGCGCGCATCTCACCCGCTTCCACGGCGTATTCGCCCCGAATGCAAACCTGCGCGCGCAGCTGACGCCCTCGGGGCGCGGCAGGCGGCCTGCGGGCGATGCGGCGCCGGTTGACGCAAGCGCCCACGACGAGCCGCGCAGCCCCGAGCAGAAGCGCCGTGCGATGAGCTGGGCGCAACGGCTCAAGCGGGTCTTTTCCATCGACATCACCACCTGCGCCCACTGCGGCGGCGCGGTGCGGATCGTCGCCAGCATCGAGGAACCCACCGCCATCCGCGCCATCCTCGCCCACTTCGAGAAGCACGGCGCGCTGGAGCAAGCGCACTACCGGCCCGCAGCGCGCGCGCCGCCGCCGGCCGCGTGACGAGGTGCCGGCCACACAGCCGGCAGCCAAGCCAGAGTCGGATCCGATGCGGCCACGACCCCGCAGGGCTGCGCTCGGCCCTGTGCCGGGATTCGGTGAGAAATGGCTACGCACTGAGCCGCTGCGCGGCCCCGCGATGTCGAAAACCCACGCATGAACCCCCGATCTGTGCCCGATCTGTGCCCAAAGCGGCGCTTGCGCGGCCGCTTCCTACCCGCCAGACTCGCAAAAAAGGGCGGTTGAACTTCCTATACCCAATGGTGCACGCGTCGAGGATCGATCCAAGTTCGAGATCAACGAGATTGCCGTCCTTGACGCGGTATTCGCGGTCATAGCCCTTGGCGATGAACGACTGGACTGCTTCTAGAACGTCGGTCACTTCGGATGTCATGCGCGCACTTTCATATCGAGTTGGATTGGACGCGCTTCCGCACAAGTCGTGCTTTGGTCCATCAGATGACGGAGAAGAGCGCGGAGTGCGGAGTTCATAGCCACTTGGACTTCTTGAAGCGCACGAACAGGATGAGGCTGGACACCGCGATCAGCCCGAGCACGACGAAGTAGCCATAGGTCGTGTTCAGTTCCGGCATGTTCTTGAAGTTCATGCCGTATATT
This sequence comes from Stenotrophomonas sp. BIO128-Bstrain, assembly GCF_030128875.1. Lineage (NCBI taxonomy): Bacteria > Pseudomonadati > Pseudomonadota > Gammaproteobacteria > Lysobacterales > Lysobacteraceae > Stenotrophomonas > Stenotrophomonas sp. BIO128-Bstrain. The sequence continues at coordinate 2,735,593 of NZ_CP124620.1, forward strand.
CCGGCGATCGCCGTCGGGACTGCGAGTATCGCCGCCCAGGCAGCGAGCTGGCGGGTGACCACCCCGATCCTTTGCGCTTCCAGAAGGCTGCTGGCCTCAAAGACCGTGGACAGGACAAGCAGGAGGCCGTCGACCATGGACTGCACGCGGTGGACATGGTCCGCGACGTCGTGGAAATATGGTGTCATTTCGGCGCTGATGCAGGGAAAGTGGCCGCGAACGAGCTTTCGCACCAGCTCGGCCATAGCCCCGAGCGTGCGCTGGAACCGCGTGAGTTCGGACCTTAGTTCGAAGATTCGCGCCACCTCTTCTGGCCCGAGGAAGTCGTGCAGCGACCGTCGTTCCATGGCCAGGACGTCGTCCTCGATCATTTCGAAGATGGGCAGATACTGGTCGACCACGCGGTGCAGGATCGCATGCAGCACATAGTCGACACCCTTGCCGAACTGCGTCGGCGATGCCTCGAGTTGCGCCCGAAGTTTGCCCAGCGCTCCGGCGTTGCCGTGCCGCACGGTGATGAGGTGATTGTGACCGGTGAAGATCGCCATCTTGCCGTAGCTGATCCGGTCGCCGACCAGTTCGGCGGTCTGCGCGACGATGTATAGCTCATCGTTGTAGACTTCGAGCTTGGGCGGGCACAGCGGGTGCATCGCGTTGTCGATTGCCAGCGGATGCAGATTGTACGTCGTTTGGATCGCGCGAAGTTCGTCGTCGGTAGGCTCGCTGAGCGCGATCCAGCAGAAGCCCGAACGACTCTCGCCCAGTTCAATGCGCTCGTCGAGCGCGATTTCCCGGACTCGCTTGCCTTCGTTGTAATAATAAGCGGCGATGATGGTCATGCAGGCCTCGCAGGAATTCGCAGGCCACGCTGTACCGCGGGCCGCGCCAGCCCGCGCCCGACCCATGCCTGGACGTTAGGATAGCTGCTAAGGCCGAGGATGTCGCCAGCAGCGTAAAATTCAACCAGCGCATTCACCCAGCCAAACGTCGCGATGTCCGCGATCGAGTAATCATCGACAATCCATTCGCGGTCTTCCAGGCGGCGATCTAGGACCCCGAGAAGACGCTTGGATTCATCGATAAAGCGCTGCCGAGGCCGCTTGTCCTCATAATCCTTGCCAGCAGATCGCAGGAAAAAGCCAAGCTGGCCGAAGGTCGGCCCGATGCCGGACACTTGAAAGAACACCCAGGCCAGAGTCTCGTATCGTTGGGTGGGTGTGGTTGAGATGAACTGGCCAGTCTTTTCGGCCAGATAGACGAGGATCGCACCGGTTTCCCATATGCCAATGGGCTGGCCGTCAGGGCCAGCCGGATCGATGATCGCGGGTATGCGGCCGTTGGGATTCAACGACACGAACGCTGGATCTTTCGATTCGTTGTTCGAGATGTCGACGAAGTGGGGCTCGTACGGCAGGCCAGTCTCCTCCAGCATCATCGAGACCTTGACGCCGTTGGGCGTGGGGGCCGCGTATAGTTGCAGGCGATCCGGATAAGATGCTGGCCAGCGCTGCGTGATGGGAAAGGAGGAGAGGTCTGTCATATCTGGATCCTGGCACTGCGACGGCGGCTGAATGAAATGATCTGCTTCAAGGCCAGGTTCGACGACCGCGTCGATTGACGCGGTCGTCGAAGGTTGCGAACCGGATCGACGCGACACGGACGGCAGCGAAGCTTATTCCGCTGCAGCCCCGGCCGCAGGGCTCATATCGCCGGCCTCACGCCGCTTCGGAAGAACCCAGTCGGGACGGGGGAAGTGGCATGTGTAGCCACCCGGCCGTTTCTCCAGATAATCTTGGTGGTCGGGCTCGGCCTCCCAGAAATCTCCGACCGGGACGACTTCAGTGACCACTATGCCTTTCCACAGCCCGGAGGCATCCACGTCGGCGATCGTGTCCTCGGCGACGCGCTTCTGCTCCTCGTCGACGTAATAGATGCCCGACCGGTAGGAGAGCCCAATATCACCGCCCTGGCGGTTCTTGGTCGTCGGATCGTGGATCTGGAAGAAATATTCCAGGATGTTCCGGTAGCTCGTCACCGCCGGGTCGAAAACGATCTCGATCGCCTCGGCATGCGTGCCGTGATTGCGATAAGTGGCGTTCGGAACATCGCCGCCAGTGTAACCTACACGAGTCGAGACGATGCCGGGCCGCTTGCGGATCAGATCCTGCATGCCCCAGAAACATCCGCCTGCGAGAATAGCGCGCTGATGCATGTTAAGCCTCCTCTACCTGATCGAGATATTCACCGTATCCCTCGGCCTCCATTTCGTCGCGCGGGATGAAGCGAAGGGACGCTGAGTTGATGCAGTAGCGCAGACCGCCGCGGTCGGAAGGACCATCTGGGAACACGTGGCCGAGATGGCTGTCGGCATGTACCGACCTGACCTCCGTCCGGACCATGCCGTGTGCGCTGTCCCGCACCTCGTTCACGTTTGCCGGAACGATCGGCTTGGTGAAGCTGGGCCAGCCAGTACCCGAATCGAACTTGTCCGTTGAAGCGAACAGCGGCTCGCCCGACACTATGTCGACGTAGATGCCAGGCTCCTTGTTGTCGTTGTGCTCGCCCGTGAAGGGCCTTTCGGTCCCCGACTCCTGGGTAATCCGGCGTTGCTCGGGGGTCAGGCGGTCAACTGCTGTCTGTGACTTTTCAAACTTCATGATAGTCTCCAATAATTAATCTAGAGCCGACATTCCCCAAGTGGCCTGCCGCTTGACTTCAAGATCGCCTGATTTTGCTCGCTGGGCAAGCGTTTTTCGCCCCGAGCGGTGTCTGTCGTCGCGCAAACGGCCGAAGTCGGGTGGATCAAGCCTCGAACCCGCAGCATTCTGGCCCGGCAGAGCCGCTTTTCCGCGCGGCAGACGGACCTGTCCTGCCGCTTTCGTTCAGCTTGGGCATGGATCGTGGTCATGCGCATGACGGAGGCGTTCGAAGACGGCGGATGGCGGCAAGGACGGCCCGCACCATCGGGCCGGTGACGGCGACCTCGGCCAACTGGAAGGTAATGGCGCGGGCGTGGCGGACGACGCGGGCGCCGATCTTGATCAGCTTGAGTTGCAGGCTGGTCAACGACCAGTCCGCCATGGCCTCGGGCAGTTCGATGCAGCGCAGGAAGGAGAGGCTGGTGGCGTATTCCTGCAAGAAGCGCGGGCTGTGCCCGAGCTGCGGCGCACGGCGCATGGCCGAGTCGGCGCGGCATCTGGTGGACGAGGTGTTCGGCCCGCGGCCTGTGCGGCAATGGGTGCTGAGCTTTCCGTACCCCTTGCGTTTCCTGTTCGCCAGCAAGCCAGAAGCCATTGGCCCGGTGCTGGGCATCGTGCAGCGCGTGATCGCCGGCTGGTTGGCCGATCAAGCCGGCATCGACCGCGCCAGCGCCCAGTGCGGTGCGGTGACCCTGATCCAGCGCTTCGGCAGCGCGCTGAACCTGAATGTTCACTTCCACATGCTGTGGCTCGACGGCGTGTACGACGCGAACGTCGAGCCCCCGCGGCGCAAGCCGCGCCTGCGCCGCGCCCCCACCTCTGCGCAACTGACGCAGGTCGCCAACACCATCGCGCATCGCGTGTGCCGGCACCTGTCGCGCCGCGGCTGGCTCGAAGGCGAAGACGAATCCGTGTTCCTGTCCGACAGCGCGGGTAGCGACGACGGCATGGATGGGCTGCGGATGAGTTCGATGACCTACCGCATCGCCACCGGTCGCGACGCTGGCCGCAAGGTCGTCACGCTGCAAACATTGCCCGGTGACGCAGGCTCGCTGGAGGGCGACGCCGGCAAGGTCGGCGGCTTCTCGCTGCATGCCGGCGTGGCCGCGGAAGCACACGAGAGCCACAAGCTCGAAAAGCTGTGCCGCTACATCACGCGCCCGGCGATCAGCGAGCAGCGGCTATCGATCTCACCGCAGGGTAGGGTGCGGTATCAGCTCAAGACGCCGTGGCGAAATGGGACCACCCATGTCGAATGGGATGCGGTGGACTTCATCGCCAAGCTGGCGGCACTGGTCCCGCCACCTCGCGCGCATCTCACCCGCTTCCACGGCGTATTCGCCCCGAATGCAAACCTGCGCGCGCAGGTGACGCCATCGGGGCGCGGCAAGCGGCCTGCGGGCGATGCGGCGCCGGTTGACGCAAGCGCCCACGACGAGCCGCGCAGCCCCGAGCAGAAGCGCCGTGCGATGAGCTGGGCGCAACGGCTCAAGCGGGTCTTTTCCATCGACGTCACCACCTGCGCCCACTGCGGCGGCGCGGTGCGGATCGTCGCCAGCATCGAGGAACCCAAAACCATCCGCGCCATCCTCGCCCACTTCGAGAAACACGGCGCGCCCGCCTGGCGCATGTCACCCGCGTGCGTTTCGAGTGGCTGGCCACCGGCCGTGGCCCGCTGGCCTGGGAGGCGGATCCGGACGACATTCCGGCACTCGACGCCGAACTGGTCCACGACCCGCTCGAGCGACGCCTGCTGCAGGCGTTCCGCTGCGGCGGCCGCGAAACGCGGCGCCTGCTGCTGGGACTGGCCGACGCGCAGCTGGCCTCGATCCAGCCGCGCCGCGCCTGAGCATCGTGCCGGGCGGCGCCGTCACGCCGCGCACGTGCGCTCAGAACGACCCGAACATCGTCCCCAGCACGATCACCACCACCAGCGCCACGATCGAGCCGAGCACCGCGGTCACCGCGATGTCGCCGTAGCTGTCGCGGTGGGTGCAGCCGCACACCGCCAGCAGAGTCACCACCGCGCCGTTGTGCGGCAGGCTGTCCAGGGTGCCGGCGCCGATCACCGCCACCCGATGCATCAGCTCCGGCGACAGTCCGGTCTCGTAGGCGATGGCCATGAAAGTCGGACCCAGCGCATCCAGGGCGATGGTCAGGCCGCCGGACGCCGAGCCGGTGAGGCCGGCGAGGATGTTGGTCGCCACCGCCAGCGACACCAGCGGACCGCCGCCGATGCCCAGTACCCAGTCGCGCACGATCTCGAAGGCCGGCATCGCCGCGACCACCGCGCCGAAACCGACCAGGCTGCCCACCGCCAGGATCGGCAGCACCGAGGCGTTGGCGCCGGAGTCCATGCTCGAACGCAGCGAGGGGAAGCGGCGCAGGTTCAGCGCGATGGTGGTGGCGATCGCCGCGGCCAGCGCCACCGACACCGACCACACGCCCGCCACCTCGGACAGCGAGGTTTCGCCGAAGCGCGCGTACTGCAGGTAGGACACGTCCATCCGCGGCAGGATCAGCAGCGACATCAGCAGGTTCACCCCGATCACCACCGCCAGCGGCGCGAACGCAACCAGCGCCGACGGCAGGCCGCTGCCCTGGACGCCATGCGCCGCCTCGGCCGGATCGAAGGGCTGCGCCACCGCCGCGCGTTCGCGCACGATCTCGTCCTCGGCCACCATGCCGGCGTCGGGCGTGGCCAACTCGCCGAAGCCTTCGCCCGCCAGCCGCGCGCGACGTTCGGCGCGGGCCAGCCACCACAGGCCGAACGCCAGCATGATCGCCGAGGCGATCAGGCCCAGCCCGGGCGCGGCGAACGGCGTGGTGCCGAAGAACGGCATCGGGATCGCGTTCTGGATCGAGGGCGTGCCGGGCATGGCCGACATGGTGAAGGTCATCGTGCCCAGCGCCAGCGCCAGCGCCGGCGGCATCAGCCGACGCGGGATGCCGGCGCCGCGGAACAGCACCGCGGCCATCGGCACCAGCACGAAGATCGCCACGAACAGGCTCACCCCGCCGTAGGTCACCAGCGCGCCGGACAGCACCACCGCCAGCATCGCCCGCCGGGTGCCGAGCTTGGCGGTCATGAACGCGGCGATGGCCTCGACCGAGCCGCTGTCCTCCATCAGCTTTCCGAACAGCGCGCCGAGCAGGAACAGCGGGAAGAACTGGGAGATGAATCCGGCGGCGGCCGACATGAAGGTCAAGGTCCAGTGCGCCAGCAGCGGCTCGCCGGAGAACGCCGCCACCACCAACGCCGCGGCCGGCGCCAGCAGCAGCACGCTCCAGCCCCGGTAGGACAGGTACATCAACAGGCCGAGGCCGACCAGCATGCCCAGCAGTCCCATGCTCACACTCCTTCCAGCAGCACGTTCAGGTCGATCGATGAGCGCTTGCCCAGGTTGGCGCCGTCCTGCGCCAGGAAGGACTCGGCCACGCGCCGCCCCTCCTTGTGCAACATCTCCAGGAACGCCCACTCGGCGCTCATCTTCGACGAGGAATCCAGCACGGTGGCCAGGTCGTTGCGCACCAGGTGGATGCGCTTGCTCGCCCAGCGCGCGCCCTCGCAGTTGCCCACGTCGGCCACCTGGCGCAGCAGCGCGATCATGCGCAGTTCCTTGAGCAGGCCGGCGTTGAAGGAAATCTCGTTGATCCGGTTGAGGATCTCGCGCGCGCCGGTCGGCCGGTCGGGACGCTCGACCGGGTTGACCGCGACCAGGATCACGTCGTCCGAATTGCAGTCGCGCACCAGCGGGGTCATGGTCGGGTTGCCGGAGTAGCCGCCGTCCCAGTAGTACTCGCCGTCCACCTCCACCGCCTGGAACATGTTCGGCAGGCAGGCCGAGGCCAGCAGCACGTCCGGGCTCAGTTCGGCGTTGCGGAACACCTTGCCGCGGCCGGTACGCACGTTGGTGGCGGTGATGAACAGCTTGATGTCCGACTTCGACAGCGCGTCGAAATCGAGTGAGCGCTCCAGGATGTCGCGCAGCGGATTGACGCCGAACGGATTGAGGTCGTAGGGCGACCACAGCCGCGACACCAGGTCCATGGCCAGGAACGCCGGCGAGCCCTCCAGGCTCCAGCGTCCCATCAGCACGTCCAGCGGCCCGCGCTGCAGCGGACTGAAGCGCGCTGCGTCGGACACCGCGCGCCAGAACCGGGCCAGCGCCTCGCGCGCGCCCTGGCGACTGCCACGTTCGAAGCCATCGACCAGCACGGCCGCGTTCATCGCGCCTGCGGAAGTACCGGACACGCCATCGATCCGCAGCCACTCCTCTTCCAGCAAGCGGTCGAGCACGCCCCAGGTGAAGGCGCCGTGCGAGCCGCCGCCCTGCAAGGCCAGGTCGATGGACAGGAGTTCGGGCGGCGGCGCCGCACGGCTCTTGCGGCGCGGCGCCGGCTTGGACGCAGCGGTCTTCCTGGCCGGGGTGGCCTTGCGGGTGCGGGCCGGAGTGCTCATGGGTGGATCCGTAGGGACGGGGGAAAACTACAGGGACACACGCAGCGCGTAAAGGAAAACGCCGTTCAATCGGGACCGGTACCGTCGGCACGTCGCACTTCCGCCACGAAGCGGCGCATCTTCTCGCCGTCCTTGACTCCCGGCGCGACTTCGATCCCGCTGGCCACGTCCACCGCCCACGGCGAGGTGGCGCGGATCGCGTCGTGCACGTTGTCCGGCGTGATCCCGCCGGCCAGCACGAACGGCCGGTGCAGTCCGCCGGGGATCGCGCTCCAGTCGAACGTGTGGCCGGTACCGCCGGCTGCGCCCTTGCCGTGGCTGTCGAACAGGAAACCGTCGGCGTTCGGCCAGCGCTCTTGCAGCGCGGCCGCATCCCAACGCTCGCCCCCGCCCATCGGCACCGCCTTCAGCCAGGGCATGCGGAAGGCGCTGCAGAACGCATCCTCTTCGTCGCCGTGGAACTGCAGCAACGCCGGTCGCACCATGCGCACCACTTCACGCACCTCGGCCACGGTGTTGTCGCGGAACAGCGCCACCGCGCCGACCATCGGCGCCAGCGCCAGGCGCAGTTGCCGCGCCTCGGCCGCGCTGACCCGGCGCGGACTGCCTTCGGCGAACACGAAACCGACCGCGTCCACGCCCAGTTGGGTATAGGAAGTTCAACCGCCCTTTTTTGCGAGTCTGGCGGGTAGGAAGCGGCCGCGCAAGCGCCGCTTTGGGCACAGATCGGGCACAGATCGGGGGTTCATGCGTGGGTTTTCGACATCGCGGGGCCACGCAGCGGCTCAGTGCGTAGCCATTTCTCACCGAATCCCGGCACAGGGCCGAGCGCAGCCCTGCGGGGTCGTGGCCGCATCGGATCGGACTCTGGCTTGGCTGCCGGCTGTGTGGCCGGCACCTCGTCACGCGGCCGGCGGCGGCGCGCGCGCTGCGGGCCGGTAGTGCGCTTGCTCCAGCGCGCCGTGCTTCTCGAAGTGGGCGAGGATGGCGCGGATGGTTTTGGGTTCCTCGATGCTGGCGACGATCCGCACCGCGCCGCCGCAGTGGGCGCAGGTGGTGACGTCGATGGAAAAGACCCGCTTGAGCCGTTGCGCCCAGCTCATCGCACGGCGCTTCTGCTCGGGGCTGCGCGGCTCGTCGTGGGCGCTTGCGTCAACCGGCGCCGCATCGCCCGCAGGCCGCTTGCCGCGCCCCGAGGGCGTCAGCTGCGCACGCAGGTTTGCATTCGGGGCGAATACGCCGTGGAAGCGGGTGAGATGCGCGCGAGGTGGCGGGACCAGTGCCGCCAGCTTGGCGATGAAGTCCACCGCATCCCATTCGACATGCGTGGTCCCATTTCGCCACGGCGTCTTGAGCTGATACCGCACCCTACCCTGCGGTGAGATCGACAGCCGCTGCTCGCTGATCGCCGGGCGCGTGATGTAGCGGCACAGCTTTTCGAGCTTGTGGCTTTCGTGTGCTTCCGCGGCCACGCCGGCATGCAGCGAGAAGCCACCGACCTTGCCGGCATCGCCCTCCAGCGAGCCTGCGTCACCGGGCAATGTTTGCAGCGTGACGACCTTGCGGCCAGCGTCGCGACCGGTGGCGATGCGGTAGGTCATCGAACTCATCCGCAGCCCATCCATGCCGTCGTCGCTACCCGCGCTGTCGGACAGGAACACGGATTCGTCCTCGCCTTCCAGCCAGCCGCGGCGCGTCAGGTGCCGGCACACGCGATGCGCGATGGTGTTGGCGACCTGCGTCAGTTGCGCAGAGGTGGGGGCACGGGCGCGGCGCAGGCGCGGCTTGCGCCGCGGGGGCTCGACGTTCGCGTCGTACACGCCGTCGAGCCACAGCATGTGGAAGTGAACATTCAGGTTCAGCGCGCTGCCGAAGCGCTGGATCAGGGTCACCACGCCGCATTGCGCGCTGGCGTGGTCGACGCCGACTTGATCGGCTAACCAGCCGGCGATGACGCGCTGCACGATCACCAGCACCGGGCCGATGGCCTCCGGCTTGCTGGCGAACAGGAAGCGCAGCGGGTACGGAAAACTCAGCACCCATTGCCGCACCGGCCGCGGGCCAAACACCTCCTCCACCAGGTGCCGCGCGCTCTCGGCCATGCGCCGCGCCCCGCAGCTGGGGCAGAAGCCGCGCTTCTTGCAGGAGAAGGCCACCAGCCTCTCGGCCCGGCACTGCTCGCAGACCACGCGCAGGAAGCCGTGCTCGAGCACGCCGCAGCGCAGGTAGGTCTCGAACTCCTCGCGGACATATCCGGGCAGCGAGCGGCCCTCCGCTTCGATCCGTACAATGAAGTCCGGGTAGTGCGCCTCTACGCCAGCTGGTGGCCGGCGGTGGCGCGCCTGCTGCCGCCGCCCGGCGCGTGGATGGACACGTTCAAGAAGTTCATGGCCTTCCCGATGTTCGGCACCGCGGTGTGGCTGCTGTGGGTGCTGGGCCAGCAGACCGGCATCGACGGCGCGGGCGCGCTGCTGGCGCTGCTGGTGACGCTGGCGCTGGTGCTGTGGGCGTTCGGCCTGCAGGGCCGCACGCGCCTGCTGATTGCTTCGCTTTCGGTAGCGTTCGGCGCTTTCCTGCTGGCCACCATCGGCCCGAACGTCATCCACACGGCGCTGCCCGCCGCGCAGGCCGCAGCGGCGGCGGGCGAGCGCTGGCAACCCTGGTCGCCCGAGCGCGTGCAGGCCGTGCTGGGCACCGGCCAGCCGGTGTTCGTCGACTTCACCGCCGCCTGGTGCGTGACCTGCCAGTACAACAAGAAGACCACGCTGGCCAACGACGAGGTGCTGAACGCGTTCGACGCTGCCAAGGTGCAGACCTTCCGCGCCGACTGGACGCGGCGCGACGCCACCATCACCGCCGAGCTGAACAAGCTCGGCCGCAGCGGCGTGCCGGTGTACGTGCTGCAGGCGCCCGGCAAGCCGCCCATCGTGCTGAGCGAAATCCTCAGCGTGGCCGACGTGAAGGCGGCACTGGGCCAGCTGTAGCGGCAGGCATCAGCGGCCGCCCTCGGGCAGGGCGAACACCACCAGACTGTCGCCCAGCTTGGTTTCGAAGCGCGCGTGGCCGCCGGCGGCAATGGCCACGTACTGCCGCCCCTGGTGCATGTAGGTCATGGCCGAGGCCTGGGCGCCGGCGGGCAGGCGCCCTTCCCACAGCAGCTCGCCGCTTCGGGTGTCGAAGGCGCGCAGGTAGTTGTCCTGCGCGGCGGCGATGAAGGTGAGGCCCGAGCGCGTCACCACCGCGCCGCCGAGGTTGGGCGTGCCGATGGTGATCTTCAGCCGCGTCGGTATGCCCAGCGGCCCGGTGTCGAAGCCGGTGCCCAGGGGGCGCGACCACAGCAGCCGGCCGCTGCGCAGGTCGGTGGCCGACAGAAAGCCCCAGGGCGGGTCGATGCAGGGCACCTGCAGCGGCGACATCCAGTTGGGCCGCGCCACGCCATAGGGCGTGCCGGCCTGCGGCGCGATGCGCTGGTCGGCGCGCGCGCCGCCGTCGCCCAGCGCCCGGTCCTCCACCTGCGCGCGCGGCGTCAGCGTGATGCGGTTCGGCAGGCGGCTGTGGTTGGTGATGAGCAGCTGTGCCTCGGGGTCGACCGCCAGCCCGCCCCAGTTCATGCCGCCCACGATGCCGGGAAACAGCAGGATGCCGCCGGGGTTCTCGCTGGGCGGCGTGTACATGCCCTCGTACTCCATCTGGCGGAAGGCGATGCGGCACAGCGCGGCGTCGATGGGCGTCAGGCCGAAGCTGTTGGCCTCGGTCAGCACCTCGGGCTCGGGGCCGGGCATGCCGGCGAAGTTGGGCATGCCGACCGATTGCGGCTGCGTCGGCGCGTAGCGCTCGCCCGGCAGCGTGCCGGCGGGCACCGGGCGCTCCTGCACCGGCTTGACGGCCTCGCCGGTGCGCGCGTCCAGCACGAACACCGAGCCGGTCTTGGTGCCCTGCACCACCACGCGGCGTGGCGTGCCGTCGACGTCGATGTCGGTCACCAGGGGCTGCGCGCCCAGGTCGTAGTCCCACAGGTCGTGGTGCACGGTGTTGACGTGCCAGCGCGTGTTGCCGGTGTGCATGTCGAGCGCCACCACGGCCGAGGTGAAGGCGTCCTCGGCCGCCGTGCGGTCGCCGCCGTAATGGTCGGCGGCGGCGTTGCCGGTGCCCATGAACACCAGGCCCAGACGCTCGTCGGCCGAGATCACGTTCCACACGTTGGGCGTGCCGCGCGGCCACAGCTCGCCTGCGGCCAGCGGGGCCTGCGCATCGTCGGCACGCTTGGCGTCCCAGGCCCAGCGCAGCGCGCCGGTAACGGCGTCGTAGGCGCGCACCACGCCGCCCGGCGCGTCGCGGCGCTGGTTGTCGCTGACCTGCTGGCCCACGATGACCAGCCCACCCACCACCGCCGGCCCCGAGGTGTTGGACGAGAAGCCGATCACCTGGTTGCCCATGCGCTCGGCCAGGTTCACGGTGCCGCCGTGGCCGAAGCCGGGACACACCTGCCCGCTGGCCGCGTCCAGCGCGATCAGCCGGCTGTCGGTGGTGGCCAGCAGGATGCGGCGCGCGCACAGCTCGCCAGCGGGCGCCTGCGCCTGCTCGTGGTAGCCGACGGCGCGGCAGGTGGCGCTGAACAGCGGCTCCATCGCGGCCGGCGGCACCTGGGGGTCGAAGTGCCACTGCTGGCGGCCGGTGGCCGGGTCGAGCGCGAACACCTGGCTGCTGGGCGAGCACACGTACAGGCTGTCGCCGATCTTCAGCGGCGTGTTCTGGAAGGCGTAGTACACGCGCTCGTTGGGCGCCCAGTCGTTGGTGTGGAACGCCCAGGCCTGCTCGAGTTGCCCAACGTTGCGCGGCGTGATCTGCGCCGCCTCGGAAAAGCGCTGGCCCAGGTTGGAGCCGCCGAAGGCCAGCCACTCGTCGGCACCGCGCTTCAAGGCGGTGCGGCCCAGCGCATCGGGCGCGGCGGCTTGCGGCGCCGCCTGCGCCTGCGCCGGCCACAGGCGCGGGGCCAGCGCCGTCAGGGCCAGCGTGCCCAGCACCGTCACCGCGGCCACCGGTGCCCAGGCCGGTGACCGGCGTCGTGGCCCGCGGTCGCCCGCGCGGCGGCGCATCCACCACCAGGCCAGCGCCATCAGCAGCCACAGGCCGGCCAGCAGGCCCACGCGCCCCGCCAGGTCGAAACCCCAGGCCGGGCGCCAGCCCTTGCCGTGAATCTCCCACAGCGCCCACGCCAGGGTGGCCAGCACGGTGAGCCCGTAGCACCACAGGCCGGCGCTGACCCGGCGCCGCAACACCAGCAGCGCGCCGGCCAGCGCCGCCACGCCGGCCAGCAGGTAGTAGGCGCTGCCGCCCAGCGCCAGCAGTTGCACGCCCAGCGCCGCCATGGCCAGCGCCAGCAGCAGCAACAGCCAGGCCAGCACGATCTGCAGCCACCAGGCAGGGCCGCTGAACAGGGTGGCAGGGGCGGCGGCGGTGGGGTGGTGTGGTGGAGTCATGGGCGGTCGGCAAGGGTGGGGCCAGCGGGAAGGAGCATGCGACCAATGCTACGCGCCATACTGACAGGGGGGTATAGGAAGTTCAACCGCCCTTTTTTGCGAGTCTGGCGGGTAGGAAGCGGCCGCGCAAGCGCCGCTTTGGGCACAGATCGGGCACAGATCGGGGGTTCATGCGTGGGTTTTCGACATCGCGGGGCCACGCAGCGGCTCAGTGCGTAGCCATTTCTCACCGAATCCCGGCACAGGGCCGAGCGCAGCCCTGCGGGGTCGTGGCCGCATCGGATCGGATTCTGCTTTCGCTTCCGGTTGAGTGGCCGGCACCTCGTCACGCGGCCGGCGGCGGGGCGCGCGCTGCGGGCCGGTAGTGCGCTTGCTCCAGCGCGCCGTGCTTCTCGAAGTGGGCGAGGATGGCGCGGATGGCGGTGGGTTCCTCGATGCTGGCGACGATCCGTACCGCGCCGCCGCAGTGGGCGCAGGTGGTGATGTCGATGGAAAAGACCCGCTTGAGCCGTTGCGCCCAGCTCATCGCACGGCGCTTCTGCTCGGGGCTGCGCGGCTCGTCGTGGGCGCTGACGTCCACCGGCACTGCATCGCTCGCAGGCCGCTTGCCGCGCCCCGATGGCGTCACCTGCGCGCGCAGGTTTGCATTCGGGGCGAATACGCCGTGGAAGCGGGTGAGATGCGCGCGTGGCGGCGGGACCAGTGCCGCCAGCTTGGCGATGAAGTCCACCGCATCCCATTCGACATGCGTGGTGCCATTGCGCCACGGCGTCTTGAGCTGGTAACGCACCCTGCCCTGTGGCGAGATCGATAGCCGCTGCTCGCTGATCGCCGGGCGCGTGATGTAGCGGCACAGCTTTTCGAGCTTGTGGCTTTCGTGTGCTTCCGCGGCCACGCCGGCATGCAGCGAGAAGCCGCCGACCTTGCCGGCGTCGCCGTCCAGAGAACCCGCATCACCGGGTAGCGTTTTCAGGGTGACGACCTTGCGGCCAGCGTCGCGACCGGTGGCGATGCGGTAGGTCATCGAACTCATCCGCAGCGCGTCCATGCCGTCGTCGCCCGCCGCGCTGTCGGACAGAAACACGGATTCGTCTTCGCCTTCGAGCCAGCCGCGGCGCGACAGGTGCCGGCAGACGCGATGCGCGATGGTGTTGGCGACCTGCGTCAGTTGCGCCGATGTGGGCGCACGGGTGCGGTGCAGGCGCGGCTTGCGCTGCGGACGCTCGGTGGTGTCCTCGTACACGCCGTCGAGCCACAGCATGTGGAAGTGGATGTTGAGATTCAGCGCGCTGCCGAAGCGCTGGATCAGGGTCACCACGCCGCATTGCGCCGTATCCCGCGGCACGCCGGCCTGATCGGCAAGCCAACCGGCGATCACACGATGCACGATGCCCAGCACCGGGCTGATGGCCTCCGGCTTGCTGGCGAACAGGAAGCGCAACGGGTAGGGGAAACTCAGCACCCATTGCCGCACCGGCCGCGGGCCGAACACCTCGTCCACCAGATGCCGCGCCGACTCGGCCATGCGCCGTGCGCCGCAGCTCGGGCACAGCCCGCGCTTCTTGCAGGAATACGCCACCAGCCTCTCGGCACGACAGTGCTCGCAGACCACCCGCAGGAAGCCGTGCTCGAGCACGCCGCAACGCAGGTAGGCATCGAACGCCTCGCGGACATATCCGGGCAGCGAGCGGCCCTCCGCTTCGATCCGTACAATGAAGTCCGGGTAGTGCGCCTCTACCAACGCGTACAGCAGCGTGCGCTCGGGCGCGTGGCGCGCGTACCGCGAACCGGTGTGGGCGGACGGCAGTGGCGCGCATCCCGCGGCTTGCCGCCGGGATGTGGCGAGGCGCGGCACGCAGCGCTCCGGTGCGGGGACGGCTGCTCAGTGTTGCGCCTGTGTTCGCACGTTCGTATCGGTGCGTTCTGATCTTCGCGTCAGACATTGCCGCGGGACGGTGCAAATAATCCCTGGGTGTTTGCCCCCTTAAAAAATCCGGAAATTTTCATGCTGCGCCGACTCTATGACTGGACGATCTCGCTTGCTGCCCGAAAGTCCGCCGAATACTGGCTCGCCTTCATCGCCTTTATAGAAAGCTCGGTATTTCTGGTGCCCGCCGATGTGCTCTTTCTTCCGATGGCGCTTGCGCGCCCGGAACGGGCCTATCGTTACGCGCTCGTCGCAACCATCTTTTCCGTTCTTGGCGGCATAGCAGGCTGGTATTTGGGCTATCATGCCTATGAGCAGGTCGCAAAGCCTGTGCTTGAAATGTATGGCAAGCTCGACACCTTCGAGCAAATGCGCGGAACGACCAGCGCCGACATGATTCTGCTGATGCTCATCACATCAGGCCTCGCGCATCTGCCGCCGATCAAGGTTGTCACCATCCTCTCCGGCGCGGCAGGCATCAATATCTGGCTGTTCATTGCATCCGCGATCATTGCGCGCGGCGCACGATTCTTCTTCCTCGCATGGCTGTTGAAGCGTTATGGTGAACCGATCCGCGAATTTATCGAAAAGCGTCTCGGCCTGCTGGCTGGTCTCGTTGCTGTTTTGCTGATCGTGCTCTTCGTCGGGATTAAATATCTGAACGCCTGATTTTGCCTCAAGCCGGTCAAATTTAATTGCTTGGAGGCGAAGCAGTATTTTAGGCTAAAGAAATAAGGCCAGCATGGCGCAGGAAATTTCATATGACATTTGCACTTAACAAGCCGGTTGGCAAAATTCAGTCTTGGACCGCAGGCATCATGGCAGTCGGAATGGCTGCAACAGTCGGAACGGCTTTGGGCTTCGAGCATCTGGCTGGTTTCATGCCCTGCAAACTCTGCCTTGAAGAACGCACGCCTTATTATATCGGCGTTCCGGTTCTGGCCGCAGCCTGGGTTTCTTATAGATTGAAATGGCCTCCGGTTCTCACGCGCGGTCTGATCCTGATTGGTGCACTGCTGATGACCTTTGGCCTTGCGCTTGCCATCTATCACACCGGTGTCGAACTCAAATACTGGCCGGGTCCGGCTGATTGCAGCGCAGCCACCATGAAGCTCACGCTGGATGCCGGCAATCTGCTCGGCGATCTCAACGCGACCCGCCCGCCTGCATGTGACAGCGCACCGGGCTTCTTTCTCGGCCTGTCATTTGCAGGATGGAACGTGGTCGCAAGCCTGTTTTTTGCAGCGATTGGCTACTACGGCGCTTTTGCAAAAGGTGGAAAGTAAGAGGGAATTCTGAGGAAGTTGTTCTTTCTGGGATCCGAATCAAAAAGCGGCAGGCCATGGCGAAAATGGTGGTTCTCGAATGCCGAAGCGAAATATAATTTTGGGTGCATGAGCATCAGAACGTAGACAAATTGCCATTTGCAGACCGGCATGGCGACTTTTGGAGCAGACACTAAGGCTCCAGTTCGACATCCCAATACAGAAAATCGAGCCAGCTTTCATGAAGATGGTTGGGTGGGAAAAGACGGCCATTTTTGTGCAGATCCTGCACGCTCGGCATGACCGGCTTCTGACGCGGCCACATATGTGCTTGAGCTGGCATCAACCCGCCTTTGCGCAGATTGCAAGGGGAGCACGCGGCGACCACATTTTCCCACGTCGTCTCGCCGCCATGGCAACGCGGGGTAACGTGATCAAAGGTCAGATCATGCGGAGAGCCGCAATACTGACATTCAAAACGATCACGCAGAAACAGATTGAAGCGCGTAAACGCCGGATGACGCGGCGGCTTTACATATTCTTTCAGGCAAATCACGCTCGGCAAACGCATGGAAAACGATGGCGAAGATACGACCTGATCATATTCCGCCACGATATGCACACGTTCAAGAAAGACTGCCTTGATCGCATCCTGCCAGGACCAGAGCGACAAAGGGTAATAGCTGAGCGGCCGATAGTCCGCATTGAGAACCAGAGCAGGCAAACCACTGCTCGAAACGGTTCGGGGAGAGACGGCTACATTCAAGGGCACACCTCCTTCAGAGCAACTCCGAAAGGAAAAGTGCGAATGGCTTTCCATGCGGAACTGCGCTCTTCACCGAAGCGCCCCGCACCCGTTATGGGCGCAACCTACAACGCTCCAGCTTTGTGAAAGCGGCAGCGCGATAGGCAGGAGATCAAGTTTCTGCGGGGTATAGGAAGTTCAACCGCCCTTTTTTGCGAGTCTGGCGGGTAGGAAGCGGCCGCGCAAGCGCCGCTTTGGGCACAGATCGGGCACAGATCGGGGGTTCATGCGTGGGTTTTCGACATCGCGGGGCCACGCAGCGGCTCAGTGCGTAGCCATTTCTCACCGAATCCCGGCACAGGGCCGAGCGCAGCCCTGCGGGGTCGTGGCCGCATCGGATCGGACTCTGGCTTGGCTGCCGGCTGTGTGGCCGGCACCTCGTCACGCGGCCGGCGGCGGCGCGCGCGCTGCGGGCCGGTAGTGCGCTTGCTCCAGCGCGCCGTGCTTCTCGAAGTGGGCGAGGATGGCGCGGATGGCGGTGGGTTCCTCGATGCTGGCGACGATCCGTACCGCGCCGCCGCAGTGGGCGCAGGTGGTGATGTCGATGGAAAAGACCCGCTTGAGCCGTTGCGCCCAGCTCATCGCACGGCGCTTCTGCTCGGGGCTGCGCGGCTCGTCGTGGGCGCTTGCGTCAACCGGCGCCGCATCGCCCGCAGGCCGCTTGCCGCGCCCCGATGGCGTCACCTGCGCGCGCAGGTTTGCATTCGGGGCGAATACGCCGTGGAAGCGGGTGAGATGCGCGCGAGTTGGCGGGACCAGTGCCGCCAGCTTGGCGATGAAGTCCACCGCATCCCATTCGACATGCGTGGTCCCATTTCGCCACGGCGTCGTGAGCTGATACCGCACCCTACCCTGCGGTGAGATCGACAGCCGCTGCTCGCTGATCGCCGGGCGCGTGATGTAGCGGCACAGCTTTTCGAGCTTGTGGCTTTCGTGTGCTTCCGCGGCCACGCCGGCATGCAGCGAGAAGCCGCCGACCTTGCCGGCATCGCCCTCCAGCGAGCCTGCGTCACCGGGCAATGTTTGCAGCGTGACGACCTTGCGGCCAGCGTCGCGACCGGTGGCGATGCGGTAGGTCATCGAACTCATCCGCAGCCCATCCATGCCGTCGTCGCTACCCGCGCTGTCGGACAGGAACACGGATTCGTCTTCGCCTTCGAGCCAGCCGCGGCGCGACAGGTGCCGGCACACGCGATGCGCGATGGTGTTGGCGAGCTGCGTCAGTTGCGCAGAGGTGGGGGCGCGGCGCAGGCGCGGCTTGCGCCGCGGGGGCTCGACGTTCGCGTCGTACACGCCGTCGAGCCACAGCATGTGGAAGTGGATGTTGAGATTCAGCGCGCTGCCGAAGCGCTGGATCAGGGTCACCACGCCGCATTGCGCCGTATCCCGCGGCACGCCGGCCTGATCGGCAAGCCAACCGGCGATCACACGATGCACGATGCCCAGCACCGGGCTGATGGCCTCCGGCTTGCTGGCGAACAGGAAGCGCAACGGGTAGGGGAAACTCAGCACCCATTGCCGCACCGGCCGCGGGCCGAACACCTCGTCCACCAGATGCCGCGCCGACTCGGCCATGCGCCGTGCGCCGCAGCTCGGGCACAGCCCGCGCTTCTTGCAGGAATACGCCACCAGCCTCTCGGCACGACAGTGCTCGCAGACCACGCGCAGAAAGCCGTGCTCGAGCACGCCGCAGCGCAGGTAGGTCTCGAACTCCTCGCGGACATATCCGGGCAGCGAGCGGCCCTCCGCTTCGATCCGTACAATGAAGTCCGGGTAGTGCGCCTCTACCAACGCGTACAGCAGCGTGCGCTCGGGCGCGTGGCGCGCGTACCGCGAACCGGTGTGGGCGGACGGCAGTGGCGCGCATCCCGCGGCTTGCCGCCGGGATGTGGCGAGGCGCGGCACGCAGCGCTCCGGTGCGGGGACGGCTGCTCAGTGTTGCGCCTGTGTTCGCACGTTCGTATCGGTGCGTTCTGATCTTCGCGTCAGACATTGCCGCGGCGACTCCCGCCTCGACCGCCTCGACACCCAGGTGCAGGGCGCGGCCCAGAGCGCCGAATCCGCCAATCAGGGCGCCCAGCGCGCCAACCAGCGCCTCGACCAGATCGAAGGCCGCGTGCAGCAGCTGGAATCGTCGCCGCGCCGCGTGCCGCGCGGGTGAGCACGCACTCCGCTTGACCGACCGGCGCGGGGATCCGTCGCCTGCGCGGCGCGGATCCCCGCGTTGGATGGTGTTCCGCCCCCGAGGAGCTTCCCATCCGTACTTTCCCCCACTCCCTCTCCCACCCGGGCCGGCGCGCGGTTGCGCTGGCGCTGGCGCTGGCCAGCGTGGGCGCCACCGCCAGCGCGCGCGACGACGGCACCCCGCCGGTGACGTCACTGGACGAACTGCCCCGCGGCCAGGACGTCTCCGACACGGTGATCGAACTGGCCGGCTGGGTCGTCGCCTCCGGCGACAGCCAGGGCTATCCCTTCGCGATCATGGACAAGGCCGCCGCCCAGATCCTCGTGTTCGGCGGCGATGGCCGCCTGCGCGGCGCCGCGCCCGGCCTGTTCGGCTCCGCCGTGGGCGACCACACCGCCCCCGGCATCGCGGGCCTCGCCCTGCGCGAGATCCCCGGCCGCGACCGCACCACCCCGGCCGGCCGCTTCGTCGGCGGCTACGGTCCGTCCATCGATGCCGGCCGCGTGCTGTGGGTCGACTACGACTCCGCGGTCTCGATCCACCCGACCGCGACCGGCGTGCCGGAGGAAAAGCGCCCCGAGCGTCTGGCCTCGCCAACGCCGGATGACAACCGGGTCACCCACGGCTGCATCAACGTGTCTCCGGCGTTCTACGAGCAGGTCGTCAGCCCCACCTTCGCGCGCGGCGGCGTGTTCTACGTGCTGCCGGACGAGGGCTCGCTGGAGGAGGCGTTTCCGGAGTTCGCGGGCGCCGGCACCCGGAAGACCGCCGGCGACTGAGCACCGGTGCGTGGCCGCGCGGCGGATGACGCGGCGTCTCCGGTGCGTCGTCCGCAGCATGAAAAAGGCGACCCGGTCGCCCGGGTCGCCTTTTCGTTACCGCACCCGCCGAAGTCACTTCAGGCCGCGGTTGCGCAGCAGGGCATCGGCGCTCGGCATGCGGACGCGGAAGGCCTTGCAGCTTTCGGCCGGATCGATATTGTCGGCCAGCACATCCAGCGCGCAGACGATCTCCGATACCTGCGCAGAAGCCGCCCCGGCCCCGTGTTCCGTGACCGGCCCGTCAGGCGCCGTCCCGCGCCGGGGCGTAGCGCCATACCGCCAGCGCGCCATACAGCAGTGTCAAAAAAGCGAGGTTGCACAACTCGGGAAGCGCCTCGGCGAAGCTTGCGCCCATCTGGTTGAACTTCACCATCAGGTTGATGCCGGGCGTGGAGGGAACCAGCTTCGCCAGCCACGCCAGGGGCTGTGGCATCGCCACGGCCGGCCATGAGAGCCCGGACAGGAAGAAGAGTGGCAGCGCGGTGACGAGCATCAGCTGGAAGGGCCGTTCGCGGGTGCGGAAGAAACTGCCCGCGAACAGCCCGAACGCCACCACCGCGGCCACGTACAGCGCTCCGCCCACCAGCGTACCGGGCGGATTGCCGCCACGCGGATAGTCCTGGAGCCACATCACCAGACCGTTGTAGTACAGCATGCTGCACACGCCGATCAGCGCGAACGCGGCGGCGATGCCGAGCAGGCCGCGGCGCGAGAACGCCAGCCGACCCAGGCGTTCGCGACGCGTGCCGGCCATGACCAGCATGCCGATCAACAGTGTCTGCTGCACGATCAGCTGTGCCACGCCCGGCACCACGGCGCTGCCGTAACCCTCGCGGGTGTTGAACAGCGGCCGCGCCACCACCTGCAGCGGCGCTGCGCCGGGCGCACCTGCGAAACCTGCCTGCACCACGGCGGCCTCGCGCGCGAACGCGGCGGCGGCCTCGCCCAGGCCCTCGAGCACCACGCCGCCGCGACCGAGGAACGCACCACTGCCGTACAGCGCCAGTTGCCCCTGCCCGCCGCGCAGGATCCCGCGTTCGAACCCCGCGGGCACCACCAGCAGGCCCTGCGCTTCACCACGGGCGATCCTTGGCCGGGCCTCCTCCACCGAGGTCGCATCGCCGACGATCCTCACCGCGCGCACCGCGCCCGCCTTGCGCACCAGGGCGCGGCTCATGGCGCTATGGTCGAGGTCGACCACCAGCACCGGATACTGCGAAGCCACCTGGTGCCGGTAGGCGACCGGGTAGAAGAACGAGTACAGCACCACGGCGCCGATCAGCGTCACCACCGCGTAGCGGTCCGAGAACACGGCGCGCAGAGTCTCCAGGAAGGCGGCCCTGACCTGGTTCATCGCTGCCCCCAGGAGGCCGGATCGCGCGCTCCGCGCGCATACAGGCGCAGCCCCGCGCCGCCGGCCACCAGCACGAACAGCAGCAAGGTCCCCAGCAACGACAGCGAGGCCGTCCATGCCGCACCCAGGTCGAGCTGCTGCGCCTGCAGCTTGAGGTAGGCGGTGAAGGGAAGCAGCTGGCTCCAGACCTGTGCGAACAGCGGCGCTCCCTGCACCGGGAACGTCGCGCCCGAGAACGCCAGCGACGTGCCCGCATACAGTCCGGTCAGCGACAGCGACGTGCCCATATTGCGGGTGGCCCCGACCAGCAGCAGCGCGATGCCGCCGTAGGCCAGGTACATCGCCGCCTGCGCGGCGACCAGCAGTACCGCGCTGCCGGCCACACCGCCGCGGATCGCCGCCAGCCAGAGCAGCGACAGCGTGCCGTAGGCGGTGAACAGCAGCAGGTACGGCGCCAGCTTGCCGGCCACCGCCGGCAGCAGGCGATCGCCGCACTCGGCCAGCCATGTGCCCGCGCTGCCGTCACGCAGTTCGCGCCCGAGCGCGCCCACCATCGCCAGGCAGGCGGCGAGGTGCAGCAACCGGCGAGTTTGCCGAGCCGGAAGATGCCGCAGATATCGATGCGGTAATGCGCGAGATCAAGGCTACGCTGGCCGAGCAGGAGCGCCGCGAGGCCTTGCGCGGGGCCGACGATGCGCCGAAGGATGAGCCGCCGGAGCCGCCATGGATGAGAGGGTAATTGGCAGTCTCTAGCAAGAGCTGGAGACTGCTGGCTCTGCTTCGTTGAGCCGCTTGATCGCCTGGTTTCCCAGGAGGCGAACCAGGCTATCAAGTGACTTGGCAATCGGTTTGGCTAGAGCGACCAAAGGCTTTGGCTTTTCAACGGCTTCACTGTGCCGATTTCTCTGCAGGCCTAGCCGCGGCATCTGCGGCCTCAGCCTGCCACCCACCTCCCAACGCCACATACAACGCCACCTGGGCCGTCGCTAGCTCCGTCCTGCCCTCGAGCGCTTGTCGCTTGGCCTGTAGTGCACCACGCTGGGCGTCCAGCACTTCACTCAGGTTGGCCTCACCCAACTCATAGCTGCGCTGCGCCAGTCGATGCGCACGTTCGCGGTGCTCGCGGGTGCGGCTGAGGGATGCGTGTCGGCGTTGCTGACCAGCCATCCTCGTCAGGCCACGCTCGACTTCCTCCAGCGCACGGGCCAACGCCTGTTCGAATGCGACATAGGCTGTCTCGCCCTCGGCATCGGCAAGGTCGATGGCTGCACCGCGGCGTGGATAGTCCAGCAGCGGCAGGCCGAATGTGGCACCGACTCGGGCGAAGTTCGACGCGCTGGACACTGCATCGCCCAGCGCGAAGCCGGAGCGGCCCACTGCGGCCTGCACCGCCAGCTTGGGAAACAGGTCGCGGCGAGCGGCCAGCGATTGCAGCTCGGCGGCGTCCAGCCGTGCCGCTTCGGCAATCAGGTCCGGACGGCGGCGCAGCAGGTCGATGGGCTGGCCGGGGGCGATGCGCTGTTCGGCCAGTGGCACCGGCGCGTTGGCGGCGAAACGCGCGGCGGTGCTGCCCGGCGGCTCGGCGAGCAGGGTGTCCAGCGCCAGCTGCGCTTCGGCCAAGTGGATATCCAGCTCATCCAGATCGGCTTCCCGCGACGCGCGCTCGGCGGATGTGGCTTCCACATCCAGTCGGGTCACTTCGCCGGCATGGAAGAGCAGTCCGGCGATGCGCTCCAGCTCGCGCGCCACTTCAATGCCTTCGACCAGCAGGGCTCGCTGGCCCTGCAGCGCGCGCATTTGCAGATAGCCCTGCGCGGTGTTCGAGGCAACGGCGAGCCGCGCCGCTACCGTCTGCGCCTCCGCCGAACGCAGTTGCCGGGCCGCGCTGTCACGCCGCGCGCGGGTGGCGCCAAACAGGTCCAGCTCCCAGGTGGCCTGCAAGGCCAGCTCCCAGGTGTCGACGCTGATCACATCATCGTCAGGGATAAAGCCGGCCAGCGGGCTTCCAGGTTCGGCGTCCTGGTCGTTCTCGACCCACTGGCGGCTAGCCGAGCCGGGCAGGTCGAAGCTCGGCAGCAGGCCGGCACGCGACTGGCGCAGCTGAGCCCGCGCTGCGGTGACACGTGCCATGGCCAGGCGCACATCGTGGTTCTGCTGCATGGCGCGGCTGACCAGTGCGGTGAGCTGTGGGTCATCGAACTGGCGCCACCAGGCGGCCAGCGTTTCGGCATCCGCCGCTTGCGCGCCGGCGGCACTGAACCAACCTTCCGGCAGTTGCGGATCGGCATACTGCGGTGCGCTGGAGCAGGCGCTCAGGGCCAGGGCGAGCAGCAGCGGAGCGGCCAGGGCCTTGGCAGTCATGCGGTTTCCTCCGGTCGCACTTTCATGAACAGCAGGTACAGACATGGCACCGCAAGTAGGGTCAGCAGCGTGGCGAAGCCCAGGCCGCCCATGATGGTAACCGCCATGTTGGCGAAGAACGGGTCGAACAGCAGCGGCACCATGCCCAGCACCGTGGTGCCAGCAGCCATCATCACCGGGCGCAGGCGTGACGCCGAGGCCTCGATGATGGCGGTCAGGCGTGGCACTTCGTCATCGATCTGCCGGTCGATCTCGTCCACCAGCACCACGGCGTTCTTGATCAGCATGCCGGTCAGGCTGAGCAGGCCGAGCAGCGCCATGAAGCCGAACGCCTGGCCGGTGAGCAACAGGCCGAAGCTCACCCCGCAGATCGCCATGGGTACCACCAGCCAGATCATCAACGGCTGGCGCACCTTGGCGAACAGCAGCACGGTGACCAGCACCATCGCCAGATAGGGCACTGCCAGCGTACTGGCCAACGCCTGCTGGGCATCGGATGACTGTTCGTAGTCGCCGCCCCATTTCAGGCTGTAGTTGACCGGCAGTTCGATGCCCTCGATCAGCGGACGAATGCGCTCGTGCGCCTCGTTGGTGTTCTCGCCATCCCGCGGCTCGGCGCGAATGGAGATGGTGCGCTCGCGGTCGTAGCGCACGATGATGCTGTCCTCGCTGGTCGGCTCGATGCCGTCGGCGACCTGCGCCAGCGGCACGTAGCCGTTGCCCGCTGGGCTCCAGATCAGCCGCTGCAGCAGGTTGTCACTGCCGATGCGGTCGTCGGGCGCGGCGCGCAGCAGCACTGGGATCAGTTCGTCGCGCTCGCGCAGCAGACTGACCCGCTGGCCCTCGCTGCCGGCTGCGAGCGCGCGGGCCACGGCCTGGCGGGTCAGACCGGCGTCTGCAAGACGATCCAGTGCCAGCTGCGGGCGCAGCACCAGCACCGGCTGGCGCCAGTCGTCGCGCACGTTGAATACCTTGCCCTCATCTTGCAACCGCTTGCGACCCTCGGCAGATATTCTCCGTAGCACGTCGATATCCGGGCCGCTGATGCGCGCCTCCAGCTTGGCCTCGGCATTGGGACCGAACATGAACTGAGCGGCCGTGACGTCAGCCGATGGGTAGCGCTGCGGCAACTCCTGGTTGATCTGCCGCACCAGGTCGTCAATCAAATCCGCATCCTCGGTGCGCACGAGAAAGTGCATCAGCGATGAATTCGGCTGCTCCGGCATGTAAGTGAGCATGAAGCGCGAGGCCCCGGCGCCGATGAAGCTGGACACGCCGCTGACACCCTCCATCTCCGCCAGGTACTCCTCGACGTCAGTCGCGGTGCGCGCGGTATCGCGGATATGCGTGCCCTGGGGCAGGAACAGGTTGACGTAGAACAGCGGCGTACTTGACGGCGGAAAGAAGCTCTGCGGCAGGCGGGTGAAGATCACGGCACTGACCACCGTCAGCACCAGCAGCACGCCGATGGTCAGCCAGGGCCGATGCAGCACGCCACCGGCCAGGCGCCGATAACGGTTGTACCAGGGGCCGTTGTAGGCCGCATCGGGGTCCTCGTCGGTGCCGGCATTGCGCAGCAGGTAATGGCCGAACAGCGGTACCAGCAGCAGGGCCAGCAACCAGCTGAGCAGCAGCGACACGGCAATGACAAAGAACAGCGAGAAAAGGAATTCGCCGGTGGTGTCCTGGGACAGGCCGATCCCGGCGAAGGCGAGAATGCCGATGATGGTCGCCCCAAGCAGCGGCCATTGCGTTTGCTGCAGCGTTTGCTGCGAGGCTTCGAGAATGCTCTTGCCCTGGCGCTGGCGCACCAGCATGCCATCGCAGACCACCACCGCGTTATCCACCAGCATGCCCATGGCGATGATCAGCGCGCCGAGGGAAATCCGTTCCAGCTCGATGCCCACCAGCCACATCACCAGCAGTGTGCCAAGCACGGTGAGGAACAGCACCGCACCGATGATGAAGCCGGCGCGCATGCCCATGGCAATGCACAGCACGCCGACCACGATGGCCACCGAGAGGAACACGTTGAGCGCGAAACTGTTCACCGACTCGTCGACGATCTGGTGCTGTTCATACAGCGGATGCAGGTCGGCGCCCAGCGGCATACGGTGCTCGTTGGCCTGCAGGACAGCTTCGACGCTATGCCCGACCTCGACGATATTCGCCCCGGATACCCCGCTGATGCCGAGCGTCAGCGCCTGCTGGCCGTTGTGGCGAATGATCTGTTGTGGCCGCTCGGCGTATTCTCGCGATAGCTTGGCGATGGCGCCCAGTTCGACCCGTTGTGGCCCTTGGCCGACCGGCAGTGCACGCAACTCGTCGAGAGAATCGAAGGCACCGCTCGGGCGCAGGCGCACAAAGAAGTCGCCGGCATTGACGCCACCGGCATCCACCGCGGCGTCGGTATCGGTCAGGGCCGCGGCGATCTCGTCCGGGGCGACGCCCAGTGCGGCCAGCTGCGCCTGATCGACCTCCACCAGAATGCGTTCTTCCTGTACCCCGGCGATCTCCACTTTGCCGACGCCATCTGCAGTGAGCAGGGCGCGGCGCAGGTCCTTGGCCGTTTCGTGCAGCTCCTTGAGGGTCAGCCCGTCGCCGGTCAGGGCGTAGAAGATGCCGTATACGTCACCGAAATCGTCATTCACCATCGGCGGCTCGATCCCCGGCGGCAGGTCGCCCTGGGCATCGTCGATCTTGTTGCGCAGCTCGTCCCAGATCTGCGGCAGCGCATCGCCATCGTATCGGTCCTGCATTTCCACGCGAATCTCGGCGATGCCCGGCATTGAGCGCGAGCGGATCTCCTTGATCTGCGACATCTGCTGGATGGCGCTTTCCAGCGGCTCGGTTACCTGCTGCTCGACCTCCAGCGCCGTGGCGCCGGGGTATTGCACATTGACGATAGCCTGCTTGATGGTGAATTCCGGATCTTCCAGGCGGCCGATCTCGAAGAAGGCGAGGATGCCGCCGAGCAGGCATATCAGTACCAGAATCCAGATGTTGACCGGTCGGGTGATGGCGTAACGGGCAAAATCCATCGGCTCAGTTCCGCTCCCGCGCTTCGATCGGCTGGTCTTCGTGCAACTTGCTGCCACCTGCTACCACGATTGGCATCTGCGCCTGCAGTGCGTCGCCGCGAATCAGCGCCTGATCGCCATCGACTTGCTGCAGCTGAACCGGATGGCGCCGGGCGCGGCCATCGTCGGCCTGCCAGACGAAGTGTTTGCCGTCGCTGTCGGTCTGCAATGCCGACAGCGGCAGACGGAAGCCGTCATCGTCGGTCTGTGGCCGGGCGGGGCGCTCCAGACTGACGCGCATGGCCATACCGGGCAGCAGGTTGAAATCCTCCGGCGGTTCGCCCTGCAGCACCAGCCGGTAGGTGCGCGCGCCTTCACGCGGCTGGGTGCTGTGTTCCTTGTAGCGCAGCGGCAGGCGCAGGTCGGCGATCACCAGCTCGGCCTCGGCCTTGAGCTCGGGCCCGAGCGGAATGCTCAGTGCTGCGCTTTCCGGCAGATCGACGCTGACCTCGATATGGCGGTTGTCCTGCATCTCGAATACCGGCGTGCCGACCGCGACCACCATGTCCGGTTCGGCGAGCCGTCGAGCCACGACGCCATCGAATGGCGCCGTCAGGGTGCTGTGATCGATATTGCGCTGGGCGCTGTCGCGGGCCACGCGGGCGGCCACCGTGTTGGCCTCCAGCGCCTCGATGGCGGCGGGGGCGAGGATGCCTTCGGCGAGCAGGGTGCGCTTGCGCGCCAGGTCTGCTTCGAGCTGGCGCAGGCGCGCTTCGGCCTCACGCATCTGCAGGCGATAGTCGGTGCGGTCCAGCTGTGCGAGGGCTTGCCCGCGACGAACACGAGTGCCTTCGTCGATCAGGATGCGCTCGATGCGGCCAGCCACCTCGAAGGACAACTGGGTGGTGGTCACACTGCGCACTACGCCGGAAAAGCGCAGCGCCTCGGCCTTCGGCTCGGCCGGCTGCAAGGGCTCGACCAAGGCCACGCGTGGTGGCTCGGGCGCCGGCTCGGCCTCCGAGGAACAACCGCCGAGCAGCGGCAGCGCACAGACGATGATCGTCAACCAGGCCTTGGACACTGGGAAAGCTGGCGTTGACGTCATCGGGGCTCCTGTCTGATTGGCGGTTATAGCGGTGTGGCACGCGCTAGGACTGACAATAGAGTCCAGTGCCAGCGCAGGAGTTCGACAGCAATGTGTTGCGAACGGCGTGACTGAACAGTCGATTTCTGCCAGAGCTCTGCCGGGTATAGGAAGTTCAACCGCCCTTTTTTGCGAGTCTGGCAGGTAGGAAGCGGCCGCGCAAGCGCCGCTTTGGGCACAGATCGGGCACAGATCGGGGGTTCATGCGTGGGTTTTCGACATCGCGGGGCCACGCAGCGGCTCAGTGCGTAGCCATTTCTCACCGAATCCCGGCACAGGGCCGAGCGCAGCCCTGCGGGGTCGTGGCCGCATCGGATCGGACTCTGGCTTGGCTGCCGGCTGTGTGGCCGGCACCTCGTCACGCGGCCGGCGGCGGGGCGCGCGCTGCGGGCCGGTAGTGCGCTTGCTCCAGCGCGCCGTGCTTCTCGAAGTGGGCGAGGATGGCGCGGATGGCGGTGGGTTCCTCGATGCTGGCGACGATCCGTACCGCGCCGCCGCAGTGGGCGCAGGTGGTGATGTCGATGGAAAAGACCCGCTTGAGCCGTTGCGCCCAGCTCATCGCACGGCGCTTCTGCTCGGGGCTGCGCGGCGCGTCGTTCGCGCTTGCGTCCGCCGGCTCCACAGCGGCGTCATGCCGCCTGCCGCGCCCCGATGGCGTCAACTGTGCGCGCAGGGCGGCGTTCGGGGCAAACACCCCGTGGAAGCGGGTCAGGTGGGCGCGCGGTGGCGGGACCAGCGCCGCCAGCTTGGCGATGAAATCCACCGGATCCCATTCCACATGCGTGGTGCCATTGCGCCACGGGGTCTTGAGCTGGTAACGCACCCTGCCCTGGAGCGCTATCGACAGCCGCTGCTCGCTGATCGCCGGGCGCGTGATGTAGCGGCACAGCTTTTCGAGCTTGTGGCTTTCGTGTGCTTCCGCGGCCACGCCGGCATGCAGCGAGAAGCCGCCGACCTTGCCGGCATCGCCCTCCAGCGAGCCTGCGTCACCGGGCAATGTTTGCAGCGTGACGACCTTGCGGCCAGCGTCGCGACCGGTGGCGATGCGGTAGGTCATCGAACTCATCCGCAGCCCATCCATGCCGTCGTCGCTACCCGCGCTGTCGGACAGGAACACGGATTCGTCTTCGCCTTCGAGCCAGCCGCGGCGCGACAGGTGCCGGCACACGCGATGCGCGATGGTGTTGGCGAGCTGCGTCAGTTGCGCAGAGGTGGGGGCGCGGCGCAGGCGCGGCTTGCGCCGCGGGGGCTCGACGTTCGCGTCGTACACGCCGTCGAGCCACAGCATGTGGAAGTGGATGTTGAGATTCAGCGCGCTGCCGAAGCGCTGGATCAGGGTCACCACGCCGCATTGCGCCGTATCCCGCGGCACGCCGGCCTGATCGGCAAGCCAACCGGCGATCACACGATGCACGATGCCCAGCACCGGGCTGATGGCCTCCGGCTTGCTGGCGAACAGGAAGCGCAACGGGTAGGGGAAACTCAGCACCCATTGCCGCACCGGCCGCGGGCCGAACACCTCGTCCACCAGATGCCGCGCCGACTCGGCCATGCGCCGTGCGCCGCAGCTCGGGCACAGCCCGCGCTTCTTGCAGGAATACGCCACCAGCCTCTCGGCACGACAGTGCTCGCAGACCACGCGCAGGAAGCCGTGCTCGAGCACGCCGCAGCGCAGGTAGGTCTCGAACTCCTCGCGCACATACTCGGGCAGCGGGCGGTCTTCGGCCTCAAGACGCGCGATGAAGTCCGGGTAGTGCGCCTGCACTAGCGCGTACAGCAGCGTGCGCTCGGGAACATGGCGTGCGTAGCTCGGCGCGGCCGCCAGCGCGGTGTTTGCGGCACGGGCGACACGCGGCGCGGCGCGTCCCTCCGGTGCGGTGAGGCACAGCACGGAACGATCCTGCGCATCGACGGCTGCACAGTGTTCCGCGCGGCCTCATCGCCGCCCATCGGCATTTCTCCCGCGCATGGGTAAGACATCGGCGCGGCGCAGCGTAGCAAATCACCTACCTGAGGGCACCTCTAAAAACCCCCGCTCTCGCGCCAGCAGCCCTCAGCAGAGTGCCCCGCTGACGGCATCAGGGTGATCCTCCGGGTACAACAACTGCGGCGCATGACAATCGATCCTGAAGCTGGCCAGAAACCGGCGGACAACCCGCAAAACGGGGATGAGAGTTCCCGATTCGACTGCGGCGCAGAGGGTCAGGTCTAGAATTGTTGCACCGCGTCGCATTCAGCAACAAAGCACAACAACTGCGGCGCATGACAATGAATCCTGAAGCTGGCCAGAAACCGGCGGACAACCCGCAAAACGGGGATGAGAGTTCCCGATTCGACTGTGGCAGCAAGGCGCAGGTCCATGCAGCATTTCATCACTGAGAGACTTTTTCGCCGCCTTCAGGCTGTTGAGGAAGCGTCTGTAGATGCAGCCGCTGCGCGAGCGATTGCAGGCGGCGCAGCAGTGATTCATGGTTGCCGAATCTGCTGCGGCCAGGCCTCCCGCTGACGCAGTGCTGGACCTGCCACGCGCAACCCGAATCGAGGTCTTGTCCGGCACGCTAGATTTCCCTCTGATGCCCACCTTAGCAGCGGCCGAAGGGTTGTCAACAACTTTTCAGCGGGGAAATCGCCAGCCGCATCAATGGCTTGCAACAACCTTTAGAGAATTGTTCAAGGCTTATCCACAAGTTGCTGATCCGTCTCAATTTTTGAGATTGAACGGAAGTTCAGGGGTGTGGACAGAGCGTGAAACATCGCTCGCGCATTCATGCGGGACGGGCAGGAAGCGGCGCCAGACTGCGCAAACCGTGCACAATGAGGCCATGTGCCTGCTCGCTCTTGGCTGGATGCACCACCCGCGCTGGCGGCTGGTGATGACCGGCAACCGTGATGAGTTCCACGCCCGCCCGACAGCGGCGCTGGCCCCCTGGCAAGATGAGACCTCCGTCATCGGGGGGCGCGACCTGCGCTCCGGCGGCGGCTGGGCCGGCGTCGGTGCGGGTGGACGCATGGCCGTGGTCACCAATGTCCGCGACCCGCTGGCCGCACAGACCGGTCCTTCACGGGGTGCGCTGGTGGCCGACTTCCTGCGCGGCCGCGACCCCGCCGCCGTGCATATCGACCGACTGGCAACGGTGGCCGGCGCCTACGCCCCATTCAACCTGCTGCTGGCCGATAGCGACAGCCTGGAGTTCCTGGGCAACCACCCTGCCGAGCGCCAGCGCCTGGGCCCGGGCGTGCATGGCATGTCCAACGGCGCGCTGGACGCACCTTGGCCGAAGACCCGACGACTGATGGCCGCGCTTGAAGCCTGGTTCGAGGCCGGCGATGAGGACCTGACCCCGCTCTGGGCCGCCCTGGCGGACGAACATCGCCCCGCCGACAGCGACCTGCCCGACACCGGCATCGGATTGGAACGCGAGCGCTGGCTGAGCCCGGCCTTCATCCGCGGCGACGACTATGGCACCCGCGCCAGCACGGTGCTGCTGATCGATGCCGAAGGGCACGGGCAGATCCACGAGCGTCGCTTCGGCCCTCAGGGCGCAGCCAACGGACAGAGCCACGTCATTTTCTGACCCGGTCACGCTGGCCGCTGGCCGGAACCTCTTTTCAGCAGGGTAGTGCCGGCCACTGGCCGGCAACCTCCGGATTTTCAGGCAGGCCACGCAGCTGCCGGCCAGCGGCCGGCACTACCGCACGCATGTCGTCATTGACGTGGCGGTCGTCGTCAGCGCAGCGCGCCTGATACGTCATTCAGCTTCCAGCCGCGACCGCGATCCGCCCTCGCCAGAGGGCTTTCAGCATCGCAGCCACCCGACTGTGCCCTTTTCGCAATCGGCCCTGTGCCTATATAATGTCGGCCCTGACCTCCCAGGGTGGTCAGGCCCGGCACTTCGCCGCGCGATCGATCGCAACCACAAGGAGGCCCCATGCGCCGCATCCTCATCCTGCTCGCCACCCACCTGCTCACCCTCGGCCTGGGCTTCGGCCTGGGCGTCTATCTCCTGCCGATCCTGATCGCCCCCGATGACCCGCCGGTTGCGCAGGTGCAGGCGGCCATGAAAGACGCCCCCTACCGCACCACCTTTCGCCGCGACCTCAAGGGCAGTGATGCGGTGCATTGGGCGGAAGGCAACGTCAGCGTCAGCCCGCGCCAGGTCGCGTTCGACGGCAAGATGGGTCCGGGTCCGGATTACAAGGTGTACCTGGTCCGTGACTTCGTCGACAACAAGGCCGATTTCCTGAAGATCAAGGCACAGGCCCAGCGCATCGGCGAGGTGAAGACCTTCAACCGTTTCCTGGTGGACGTGCCTGAAAGCGTCAACGTGGACGATTACACCACCGTAGTGGTGTGGTGCGAACGGTTCGAGCAGTTCATTTCCGCCGGGCAGTACCGCACGCCGGGTTGAACAACATCCCAAGCATCTGGGCGAAGAGCAGCCGAGCATGGCTTGTATGTTCCTCCCGGCTCCTACGCGGTATGTAGGAGCCAGGGTGGAGGGACCGTCAACATGATATCTGCGGATAGCAGCCGACAGACGAGCCGAGCGATCCCCATCCCGCACCTTAACGTCGATAAAGGATCTAGCGGCCTTTGAGGACCGCCGATGTAGGCAAGCCAACGTGGTGCGGTACCACCCCAGCCCCTCAACAATAGCTGGGAGTTGCGCAGATGTCAGATCATTTGGCCGTCGGCATCGATGCCGACTCAAAGAGCCTTGTGGTGGCACGCCATGGCACCAAAGGCAGCACTCGAATCCCCAATTCAGCGTCAGCCATCGGTAAGTGGCTGTCCACTCTGCCGGTCGGGTCTCGCATTGGAGTGGAAGCAACCAATCGCTACCACGAGCTTGTGGTTCAAGCTGCCCAGAAGGCCGGCCACGTCGTCTTTGTGCTCAATCCGCGCGACATCAAACATTACGCCAAGGGCGTGGCCTGCCGCGGCAAAACCGACTCAGGTGACGCGCAGGTCATTGCGCGTTACATCGCCAAGGAGGCCGACAATCTGCATGAGCATGTCGCCCGATCGCCTGCGCAGGAGCAGCTGCATGTGCTGCTCCAGCAACGTGACAGCCTGGTCCGGAGCAAGGCGAAGTTGAATCTCTCGCTAGGCGCGGGGGCGTCGGAGTCGGCCATCTTTGGGCGCATCTTCGATGGTCTGAAAGAGGCCATTGCCCTGCTCGACCAACAGATTCAGCAGCTGTGCCGCAGTGGCGAACAGCGCGACCTGTATCGGCGGATCATGACCATTCCGGGGGTTGGGCCGACGGTAGCGGCCTTCGTCACCCATCACATCACACGATGGCCCTTGACCAGCTCGGACGCCTGGATCGCCTGTACCGGCCTGGATCCGCGCCCCAACGAATCCGGCGCCCGGATCGGTAGGCGGCGCCTGTCCAAGCGCGGCAACGCCAGCCTGCGCCAGATCCTCTACATGGCGGCCATGGGACTGACCCGCTCCAAAAATGGCAAAGCCCTTTACAACGCCATCCGCGAACGCGGCCACAGCAGTACTGCCAGTTTCAACATCCTGGCCAGAAAGCTGGCCAGGATCGCTTGGGGCGTCTTCAAGAGCGGCCGGGACTTTGACCCGGCCATGCTGAAAGTGGGTCAAGCCTGCTTCCAGCAGGCTTGACCACGAACATAGGATCTCGGCTCTACTGTAGAGCCGAGCCATGCTCGGCCTACCGTAAGAAAGAGGCGGAGCCGGCCGATAAGCCGGGTTCTGTCGTGGACAGTCATTCCTCTAGGCGTTACGTCACCGCAACGCTCAAGCAACCTACCCGGATCCAACGCGGGCCGCGCCAAAGGATCCCTATTTGGTCTTGCTCCAGGTGGGGTTTGCCGTGCCGGTCTGTTGCCAGACTCGCGGTG
The DNA here is from genome assembly GCF_030128875.1 of Stenotrophomonas sp. BIO128-Bstrain. Taxonomy (NCBI): domain Bacteria; kingdom Pseudomonadati; phylum Pseudomonadota; class Gammaproteobacteria; order Lysobacterales; family Lysobacteraceae; genus Stenotrophomonas; species Stenotrophomonas sp. BIO128-Bstrain. The sequence goes on from NZ_CP124620.1 coordinate 2,768,990, forward strand.
CGCTCTTACCGCACCATTTCACCCTTACCGGCCTTCCGAAGAAGACGTAGGCGGTATCTTGGGTATAGGAAGTTCAACCGCCCTTTTTTGCGAGTCTGGCAGGTAGGAAGCGGCCGCGCAAGCGCCGCTTTGGGCACAGATCGGGCACAGATCGGGGGTTCATGCGTGGGTTTTCGACATCGCGGGGCCACGCAGCGGCTCAGTGCGTAGCCATTTCTCACCGAATCCCGGCACAGGGCCGAGCGCAGCCCTGCGGGGTCGTGGCCGCATCGGATCGGACTCTGGCTTGGCTGCCGGCTGTGTGGCCGGCACCTCGTCACGCGGCCGGCGGCGGGGCGCGCGCTGCGGGCCGGTAGTGCGCTTGCTCCAGCGCGCCGTGCTTCTCGAAGTGGGCGAGGATGGCGCGGATGGCGGTGGGTTCCTCGATGCTGGCGACGATCCGTACCGCGCCGCCGCAGTGGGCGCAGGTGGTGATGTCGATGGAAAAGACCCGCTTGAGCCGTTGCGCCCAGCTCATCGCACGGCGCTTCTGCTCGGGGCTGCGCGGCTCGTCGTGGGCGCTTGCGTCAACCGGCGCCGCATCGCCCGCAGGCCGCTTGCCGCGCCCCGAGGGCGTCAGCTGCGCACGCAGGTTTGCATTCGGGGCGAATACGCCGTGGAAGCGGGTGAGATGCGCGCGAGGTGGCGGGACCAGTGCCGCCAGCTTGGCGATGAAGTCCACCGCATCCCATTCGACATGCGTGGTCCCATTTCGCCACGGCGTCTTGAGCTGATACCGCACCCTACCCTGCGGTGAGATCGACAGCCGCTGCTCGCTGATCGCCGGGCGCGTGATGTAGCGGCACAGCTTTTCGAGCTTGTGGCTTTCGTGTGCTTCCGCGGCCACGCCGGCATGCAGCGAGAAGCCACCGACCTTGCCGGCATCGCCCTCCAGCGAGCCTGCGTCACCGGGCAATGTTTGCAGCGTGACGACCTTGCGGCCAGCGTCGCGACCGGTGGCGATGCGGTAGGTCATCGAACTCATCCGCAGCCCATCCATGCCGTCGTCGCTACCCGCGCTGTCGGACAGGAACACGGATTCGTCTTCGCCTTCGAGCCAGCCGCGGCGCGACAGGTGCCGGCAGACGCGATGCGCGATGGTGTTGGCGAGCTGCGTCAGTTGCGCAGAGGTGGGGGCGCGGCGCAGGCGCGGCTTGCGCCGCGGGGGCTCGACGTTCGCGTCGTACACGCCGTCGAGCCACAGCATGTGGAAGTGAACATTCAGGTTCAGCGCGCTGCCGAAGCGCTGGATCAGGGTCACCACGCCGCATTGCGCCGTATCCCGCGGCACGCCGGCCTGATCGGCAAGCCAACCGGCGATCACGCGCTGCACGATGCCCAGCACCGGGCCAATGGCTTCTGGCTTGCTGGCGAACAGGAAACGCAAGGGGTACGGAAAGCTCAGCACCCATTGCCGCACCGGCCGCGGGCCGAACACCTCGTCCACCAGATGCCGCGCCGACTCGGCCATGCGCCGCGCGCCGCAGCTGGGGCAGAAGCCGCGCTTCTTGCAGGAATACGCCACCAGCCTCTCGGCACGACAGTGCTCGCAGACCACGCGCAGGAAGCCGTGCTCGAGCACGCCGCAGCGCAGGTAGGTCTCGAACTCCTCGCGCACATACTCGGGCAGCGGGCGGTCTTCTACCTCACGGCGCGCGAGAAAGTCCGGCCAATGCGCCTGCAGCAGGTCTGGAAGCAGGAGGTTGGGCAAGATTTCTCGCCTTGCCGAGCGGCGGCCGCTGAATGCGACTGTGCAGTTCCGCAAGGGGAACGTCCGCACCAATGTCCAGATCCTCGACATTTCCACGCATGGCGTGCGTATTGCCGCGATCCAGGCGCTCCGTATCGGGGACACCTGCTGGATAAGGTTGCCGCAGCTGGAGCCCCAGCAGGCGAAGGTCGTGTGGGTGGATGAATTCGTGGTCGGCTGCCAGTTCGCCCGGCCGCTGCATCCTTCCGTATTGGATAATATCCTGCGCCTGCGGCAGCCCGCCAGCCGGAAACCGGAGTAGGCAAGTCACCCCCGAACAGGCGGCCGCCGGACCTCTTTGCGGCGCGCGGATTCCCCTGACTGCAAAAAATGCACTAGGCTGGGACGATGTCCGACCTGGCCCTTGTCCTCGCCCTGCTGATTTCCGCCATTGTCATGTTCGCGATCGGCCGTCCGCGAATGGATGCCGTTGCGTTGATGATGATCGTGGCGCTGCCGCTTTCCGGGGTCATCACCGTCGAGCAGGCATTCGCCGGCTTCGCGGATCCCAACATCATCCTCATCGCCGCGCTTTTCGTTGTGGGCGAGGCGCTGGTCCGGACGGGCGTGGCGCAGATGCTGGGGGACTGGCTTGTCAGCAAGGCCGGCCGCAGCGAGGCCCGGCTGATCGTGCTGCTGATGATCGTCGTGGCGGGCATCGGCTCGTTCATGAGCTCGACCGGCGTGGTCGCCATTTTCATCCCCATAGTCCTGCGGATCGCGCGCAACGCCCGCATTCCCGCCAGCCGGCTGATGATGCCGCTGTCGGTCGCGGCATTGCTCAGCGGCATGATGACACTGGTCGCCACGGCGCCCAATCTCGTGGTCCATGCCGAGCTCGAGCGGCATGGCTATGAGGGATTCAGCTTCTTCGCCTTCACGCCTTTCGGCCTTCCGCTGCTTGTCCTGGCCATCATCTATATGCTCGCCGCGCGCCGTTTCCTCGCCGGCGTGCCGGAAGCGGAGCAGGGGCCGGAACGCCCCACCCTTCGCGATTTCATAGAGAAATACGGACTGGAGGGCCGCGAATACCGCTTTGCGGTGGATCCCTATTCTTCCCTGATCGGACGGCCGCTCGCCACGCTCGACCTGCGCGGCAGCGCCGGGATCAATATCATCGCCATCGAGCGTGAGAGGCGCTTTTCCCGCCAGCTTCTGCGCCCGCACGCCCACAGCCAGCTGGAGGCCGGGGACATATTGATGATCGATGCGTGCGGGCGCGATCTCGATATCGGGAAAGTGACTCGCAGCTTCAGGCTGCACCCGATGGAACTGGCCGCCAATTATTTCGGGGATCGCAGTCAGGAGATCGGCATGGCCGAAGTGCTGCTTTCTCCGGATTCGAGGCTGGTGGGCAAAACCGTGGCGGAGGCCGATGTCCGATCGCTTCACGATGTGACGGTCGTCGGGGTCAGGCGCGAACGCAAGGCGCTGGAAGAGCCGGTGACGGAAGTGAGGTTCCGCGCCGGGGATATACTCCTTGTCATCGGCCCCTGGCGCGCGATAGAGCGTCTGCCGCGCTCGCCGGACCGGCTGATCCTGCTGAACCTGCCTGTCGAGAGCGACGATGTAGCGCCCGTCCGGTCGCGCGCGCCATTTGCGGTGGCGATCCTGCTCCTGACGGTCTTCATGATGGCCAGCGGCATCGTGCCCAATGTTCTGGCGGCGCTGATCGGCTGCCTGCTTTTCGGCCTTGCCGGCTGCGTCGGCATGAACGGCGCCTACCGTTCGATCCATTGGCAGACGCTGGTTCTGATCGTCGGCATGCTGCCCTTCTCGATTGCGCTGCAGGAAGTGGGCGGGATCGATCTGGCGGCCGATTGGCTGTTATCGACGGTAGGGTCCGGTTCTCCGCGTGCCGTGTTGGCTGTTCTGTTCTTCGTCACCGCCCTTCTGGGCATGTTCATCTCCAACACCGCGACCGCCGTGCTGATGGCGCCGGTCGCGCTTGCCCTTGCGGCGGGGCTGGAGGCTTCGCCCTATCCCTTCGCCATGACCGTGGCGCTTGCCGCGTCGACGGCCTTCATGACTCCCGTTTCATCGCCGGTGAACATGCTGGTCGTGGGGCCGGGAAACTATCGCTTCGTCGATTTCGTGAAGATCGGCGTGCCGCTGGCGATGATCGCCCTGGTGGTGACGGTCCTTCTCGTGCCGGTTCTGCTGCCGCTATGATGCGGCAATGCCTTGGAGTCTGGATTCAACGTGGCTTTTTTGTTCCTGATTACCCGGCTATCGCATCCACGGTTGCCATCCGATAGGGCAGCGGCGGCGTACGGAGCAGCACGTAGGTCAATCGTGCAACCAGCCGATGCAGTTCGAACCGTCGGTTGAACCGATAGCAGAACTCGCCCAGGTAGCGTTGGGCGTACTTGCGCCGGGGTCCATGGTAGGTGCCGCGCAGAGCGGTCTTCACGTTGCCCAGCATGACGTTGACCCAGCGCAGTGCCGGATGGTCGCACTTGTGCCCACCGCTGCCCGTCCGCAGCCGGCGATGGCTGGTGCCGGCCACCTCGCCCACCGCATTGAACCCTGCCAGGGCATCGGATACGACGACGGTATCGGGGGCCAGGTGGCGCGTGGCCCAGGCGCCGATCTCATCGGCGCTGAATCCCTTGACGACATCCAGCCGCATCACTTCCGGATGGCCCTCCTCGGAGCACTGCACGGCGGCCACGAACGCCTGCTTCCCGTCGGCACCGCGGCCACGTGGCCCACCCCGGCGCTCGCCGCCGAAATAGGCATCGTCCAGTTGGACCCAGCCGGCCAACTGGCGCCTGCCTTCACGCTCGACCATGGCCTGCATCAGCTTGTGCTTGAGCAGCCAGGCCGCGTCGTAGCCGATCCCCAGCTCCCGCGACAGTGCCAGAGCCGATCGGCCCGTCTTGGTGTTGGCGCGCATCCAGAACTGACCCACTTTCGGCGGTGATGCGCGGGTAAAACTGACCCACCTGAAGCCCACATCCTGAGCATCTTTTGCTCGGGGGATTTCAGGAGTGATCACCATGGTCATGTTGGCCAAGATCCGGCGGATGCATTTCCGCGATGGCCTGCCGCTGCGCGAGATCGCCAAGCGCACGGGCCTATCCCGCAATACCATCCGGCGATGGCTGCGCAGCGGCCAGTCCGAGCCGGTCTATCCCAGGCGAGCCTCGCCCTCCCGGCTCGATCCCTACCGGTCCCAGTTGGAGACGTGGCTGCGTGCCGACAGCCATCGTCCCCGGCGGGAACAACGCACCGCCAAGGTGCTGTTCTCGCAGTTGCAGGCGATCGGCTATCCGGGCACCTACACCCGGGTGACGGCCTTCATCCGCCAGTGGAAGGCGGCCGGCGGCGCCAGCCGCCGCCCGGCCTTCGTGCCGTTGCACTTTCCTCCGGGTGAAGCCTTCCAGTTCGACTGGAGCCGCGAGTACGCCTTCGTCGGCAGCCACGCCAAGATGCCGCTGGATCTCGCCCACGTGAAGCTGGCCTGCAGCCGCGCCTTCTGGTTGGTGGCCTATCCCACCCAGAGCCACGAGATGCTGTTCGATGCTCATACCCAGGCGTTTACCGCCTTCGGTGGCGTGCCGCGCCGCGGCATCTACGACAACATGAAGACGGCGGTGGACGGGATCGGCCAGCACCGGGAACGGCGGGTCAACGCCCGCTTCCACGCCATGACCAGCCACTACCTGTTCGCCGCGGAGTTCTGCAACCGCGCCGCGGGTTGGGAGAAGGGGCGGGTCGAGAAGAACGTGCAGGACCGGCGCCGACAGATCTGGATCGAGGCCGGGGCCCGCCACTGGCCAGATCTGGACACCCTCAACGCCTGGCTCGCCAGCGAGTGCCGCGCCGCTTGGCCGATGCAGGCGCATCCGGATGCCTCCGACATCACCGTGGCCGAAGCTCTGGAGGACGAACAGCCCCACCTGATGCCGATGCCCGCGCCCTTCGACGGCTACATCGAGCGGCCGGTGCGGGTCAGTTCGACCGCGCTGGTCAGCTTCCAGCGCAACCGCTACAGCGTGCCGTGCGAACACGCCCACGCCGTCGCCAGCCTGCGCGTGTATCCCTTCGAACTGGCCGTGGTGGTCGGCGAGGCCGAGGTCGCCCGCCACCGGCGCAGCTTCGAGCGTGATCGGGTCCACTACGACTGGCAGCACTACATCGCCCTGGTCCAGCGCAAGCCGGGGGCACTGCGTGACGGCGCGCCGTTCCTGTCCATGCCCGATCCGCTGCGCAAGCTGCAGCAGGTGTTGCTGCGCCAGCCTCACGGCGACCGCGCCATGGCCCAGGTGCTGGCCGCCGTACCCGTGCACGGGCTCGAAGCGGTACTGGTGGCGGTGGAACTGGCACTCGAGTCCGGCCTGGTGCGCGCCGACCACGTGCTCAACGTGCTGGGGCGATTGCAGCATCCGGACCGCACGATCGAGACGGTCGCCTCGCGAGTGACGCTGCGTCATCCGCCGGTGTCCGATCCGGCCCGCTACGACGCCCTGCGGGAGGCAGATCATGTCGACGCCTGACCTGCCGCTGCGCATGCAGCAGCTCAAGCTGCACGGCATGGCCAGCCAGTGGCCCGAACTGCTGGCCAAGATGCGCCTGCACACCATGGAGCCCGAACACTGGATGGCCGAACTGCTGCAGGCCGAGTCCGCCGAACGGCAGGTTCGTGCCCAGGCCAACCAGATGAAGGCCGCACGTTTCCCCGTCCATCGTGACCTGCTCGGGTTCGACTTCGCGGCCAGTCCCGTTGATCGCGCACTGGTCGAACGACTCCACCAGGGTGACTTCATCCACACCCCCGAGAACGTCGTCCTTGTCGGTGGACCGGGCACCGGCAAGACCCACCTGGCCACCGCCATCGGCATCCAGGCCGTGCGCCAGCATCGCCTGCGCGTGCGCTTCTTCTCCACCATCGAACTGGTCAATGCGCTGGAGAAGGAACAGGCCCAGGGCAAGGCCGGGCAGATCGCCCTGCGCCTGACCTATGCCGACCTGGTCATCCTCGATGAACTGGGCTACCTGCCGTTCACCCCCTCAGGCGGCGCGCTGCTGTTCCACCTGATCAGCAAGCTCTACGAGCGCACCAGCCTCGCCATCACCACCAACTTGGCCTTCTCCGAATGGGGTCAGGTGTTCGGCGACGCCAAGATGACCACCGCGCTGCTGGATCGCATCACCCACCACTGCCACATCCTGGAGACCGGCAACGACTCCTGGCGGCTGCGCAACAGCACCGCCGCCAACAAGACCAAAGCCAGAATCAGGGCAAAGGAGGCCACCACCCAGACCACCAACTGATACCCTCAGCCCCGTACACCGGGTGGGTCAAAGTTCAACGCGCAGCCTGGGTCAGTTTTAAGTGCGCGCCAACAACTAGCCATCAACTCCGTACCAAATGAACTGTGCCGCAAGGTAGATATCACTCCTACGGCCAGCAACGAGAACGCCATTGCAGCGATAGCCGGCCAGTAAGCTTGAATCAGGTTCATCCATCGCATCCCACACTCCAGTGACCCGAAGCTACTCCACGTGAGTCTCAAAAACTGAGACAACAACGCTCAAGTGAGACATCCTCGCTCCCTGCTGCATCAAGATCTGCCAACTGTTCGACCGCTTGCCGATGCTCGATGCAATTCGAAAATCTACCTACTCTTCCCTTTCGCCCCATGTCCTGACCGATCAACCGCAGGCAGTGGTTTATCCAAATTCAAGCTATCCATCCGCACGTTGTTGGCGTACGCGTTGTATTGCCACCGCCGAAATTGATCAAGCAGCAACGTGTTGGTGGCTTCAAGCCGGCTCACCTGCGCCTCAAGATCCGCGATCCGCCGATTTGCAACTTCCATCGTGAAGTCTCTTGGCCGTTGATCCCTAACCTCTCTCAGCTCCTGCTGCCGACGCCGGTAGTGTTCCTTGATTGCAGGATAATTGAGCAACGCATGGCGGCTCACGGAATCGATGCCAAGCGCTTGGGCAACTCGATCGCAGTAAGCATCCCAGGTCAACTTGCCTTCCCATTGATCCAATACCCGCAGGATCTTGGGTAGGGTCGATTTCGTGACAATCTTCTTCGGCATGGCTTTATGCGAGTGCCAAGGGAATTACGCGAGGATGCAGAGCCAGAGCATCGGGCAGGACTACGCCTAGTTCAATCAGCGCTCGCCGCACTGGCGAAGGATCGTGACCATCTGGAATGCGCAAGACAGTGCCATCGGGCACGCCATCATGCTCCAACGTCATGCGCATCGCCTGCACATGTGCCAACTTCCATTTATGGTTGTCCACCCATCGGTCTGCGCCGAAGTCCCCAGCTTCGCGAGCCTCGAGGGCCCGATCAAGAAGCGCTTTGGTTTGCGCCTCCAGAAGCAGGATTCGATCCAATGTCACGTGATCCCCCTTGATGCATACATGCTCCTTGCAAGTCATGCATTCACGCTGTTTTTGGCAGGGACTCATCGCGTAATCGTGAACGCACATCCCGTAGAGCGTAGCTTTGGCGGTCCCCAGGCGATCTACCCCAAGCTCTTGATAAGTGACCGGTTGACGGCTCTGGAATCGTTCAAGTAGCGACTTATGTTCCACCTTGAGGATGTCTCGCACCTCTCTCATGCGCTCCTCTGGCGAACGATGATCGTAGTGCGCGTTGTCGGCAACACGGGCGCGGCCCGACCACTGAGCCAACGTCATCTCGTCCATACCGCCCCGCTGACTCAGGGTATTGAGCCAATGACGGGGCTGATGAGTCGTGAGCTTGATTGGACTTCCATCTGAGTTCCGATAGCCCTTCTTCTCGAAGAGCGAGAGATCCGAACTCCCGCCCAGGCGATCATTCACCATCGTTGATGTGGCGATTGCCCATGAGAACCGCTTGACTTCATGTTCGCGATGGAACTCGTTCACGCGGTGCAGGCAGAGGGCATCCCAGATCTTCACTGTCCTGCTGTCATCAATGAATGGCCAATCCGGCCCGGCGCACCCTTCAAAAACGTAGGCGGCCAGATCCTTGTAGGAGATGTCACCCCGATCAAGGAGCTTTTTCAACCGCTTGTCCCCAACCACCTGCGACCAAGTGGGCGTGCCGTCAGTACGGTACGTTTTTCTGTGAACCCGAAGCCCTAGAGCAGCTGCCACTTCATTCGGCATCAGCAGACGATCGGCGGCATCGCCCACCGTCACCACACAGCCCGGATGATCCATAAATCTTCCAGGGTGATCATGAGCGAAGCGGGCAGCCGCACGAGCGGGAGCGCCGATTTGGGTCAGCCGACGCACGGCTTCGATGACAACATCCTGCATCACCGAAGGCACCCACTTCTTCGTGGCTCCCTTGCCCTTCGCTGCCCGCCATCGCAGGCACATTTGCGGCGCTCCATATTCGTCGGTATCCCACTGAATGCAGTCAACTGGAAGCGCGAGCACCTCAGAAATTCGCGACGGTGCAACCATCAAAAGCGTGGCGATAGAGGAAAAATATTGAGTCTCGACATCATCGGCGGCTGCAAACATTTCAGCCAAAGCGAACATTGCCTCGTTGGACGGCAGCTTCGCTGCACGGTGTGCTTTCCCCGCGCCTCCGATGTCTTCGGTCAGTATCTTCGGCTTCGGGAACGGCGACTTCCACTGCTGCAAGGAAGGGACAATCTTTTTCTCCCGAAGGAATTCGACAATGCGAGCCATCTGACGCCCCGTCTGGCATCTCTCGTCGTCGCTCTTGTAGAACTCCCGACACTTGGCAGCCGCCACATCCATCACAGCCCCGTTCAGGCCGCTGACGTCGGCACCTCCGCGGGACTCAAGAAGAGCCGCTTCAATGCAACGCAATGCTCGAAGCGGATAGTCAATGTTCTTAACGGGCTTGTGACTGTACGTATAACGAACGTATGCCTTGGCGAATTGGATGAACGGCTCTGCCATCGGGGTGAAACGATGGCTCGTTAATTCCTTCGTCTTCGTGGCAAATACAACTGATGTCTTTCCAAGCCTCCACTTGTGCTCTTCCCAACCGTCTCGCCCACCGAATGCGGTTAGATCTTCACGTGCAAGCCGTATGAACTCAGCCAAATTTTCGCTGGCAAATCGTGCGTCACGCGGTACAAAGAGGACGACATCAGCCATCGGCCACCTCAGCGAGGCACGATGCGCCAGCCAGTTGTTGACGCATGGCAGCGCACTTCGAGACGCAGTCTTCCACAGCAAGTATCAGGAGATCATTGGCGTTGACCACCACCTCCGCACATCCAGCCTCCTTCACCCTGAGTTTCTCAGCGTAAAGATCCTCGAGCACTTCCGAATGTGGAGCGTCGAGCCAGGGCTGGAAGTGCACGCATGTATAGCAAGCGCGATATCCACTGGCGCAGAAGCCAAAGTTTCCGCATGTCCCCACGGCGTTCTGCCGATCATTCGACACACGACTGGTAGGGTCGTCGCCGCGTATCGCGTCACGTTCGCTGCGAACCAGCGTTCCTAGACAAGCTTGTGCAAATGGCGCAAGGGCGGGGCCCACTATCCGGTCGATGAACACCGCCTCTTGGGCCGTATTCTCGGTATAGACCTTGACCTGCTGGATGTCGGATTGGTCCAACAACTCTGCGATCACGTATGCCCCGAATCCTTCCCTCCGAAGTTTCGTACCTCGTGTGTAGCGGAATCTCGTGGCTGTGAGGCGGAGATATTCGCCAGTCCGCTCCGAGCGCGCTGTGCACGCTTGTGCGACGCGCTGTAGCGCCTGACTAAATGATGTCGTCGTCGCGTGCAAAAGATCAGGCGTACCTCCAAGAAGCAACTCTTTAAGCGCGAAACCATCGGTGTTGCGTCGAAGTGTGTACGCCTTGGATGCATTGATGAAGATCGGAATTTCATCCCGCAGCGATGCGTGCAACGTATATCCCACTCGACTCTCGACAAGTTTGACTGAGCCCCTGTGCTGTTGCTGCAACACAACGCCAAGATCGTTCGGGATTGGAAGTGAACGAAACTCACCGCGGAAGGAGCCACCTCGCTGCTTGGAGCGTGGAACATTTAGCGTATAGAAGCTATCGCCTGCCTTCGGCAAAGCCAGATCCTTGCCTCTGAGCGCAGCGATCTGGATGGGTCGCCGAGCAGTCATTGCCAGCATCAACAGATAGGCGTAATCCTCGAAATCAATCGTTTTCTGGACCACCGCGAGATTCGCCCAATCCAATAGGGACTGCAGCTCAATATCCGTGAAAGGTCCCGTTTCTGGGCAGCCGTTTGCCACAGCTGCGCCTTTTTCATTGCCGGTGATACGCCAACCTTCAAGTAGTTCAACCACATCCTTGGAGATCCCAGCGAACCCATAGTCATGCCATGCCAGCAAGAACCCCTTGAGCCCCCCCAGATTCCACTCCCCATCCAATCCGAGTGAGGCTCTCCAGTTCATGAGCGAAGCCGGAGACACTTCAGCAGACCCCGTTTCACGAATGAACCGCTTCATGCGCTCAGCCATGTTGTAGGTATGTGAGGCGGATTGCTCCTCTGCGTAGCGCTGAAGGGTGAGGCGGGCACCCTGCCTACAATCCGGCTCAAGGTCATCTATGACACCAAGCGAGATTTGAACATCCTTATTGAGCTTCCACTGCATGTCCTTCGGATCGAATGAATAGCCATCCTTCGATATAGCCATACGCGGCGAAGCAGTCTCTGGTACGGCTGCATTCGCCTTAGCGCTTGCCTTCATCACCCACCTTCTTATCGTTATTGCGAGCAAGTGCGCTGCCAAGCAGTCGCATGGCCTTGTCGGCCTGTTCACGGATATGACGCTCGTTATAGACCTTGCCCGACTCCTTGTTGCGATGTCCATTGAGGTGTGCACGAATGTCCTGCTCGCGACCCTCCCTAATGATCTGCTCGGCGTCATTGGAACGCGACGCTGCATTGTGTTGATCAATCGCTAGCGACAGCGCGTAATTCATGTGATGGCGCAGTGCATGAGGATGTATGCCCGCCAGTTCTGGCGAGACCGCGCTGACTCGCTCGATGACTCGGTACAGGCCATTCTTCGACAGCGGCCTCCCAAAGGTCTTCCCGGCCTTGTGCGATACGAAAACGTAGGGATGTCGTCGCGCTCCAGGAATGCGTGCACGCACTTCAAGGATGTAGTGCTGGACCAGCTTTGCGAGCTCGTCCGAGATCGGCAGAATGCGCTCTTTCGTTTTGCTGGTCGGCTGATAAGCGCGAGGATCGTGCACGTCATCGTGATTGCGTCGAACGCTGACGCTTGGCTCGTGCCCAAGATGAAACTGCTCCACCCAAAGGCTGAGCAGTTCGCCCGTTCGCATGCCGGTGACTCGATACAACTCGATGATGATCGCATTCCGCAGCTGGATCGTCGGATCGCTGAACGGGTTCTCGTCGCTCCCGATGGCGATGACTTCCCGCAGCCGCTTGACCACCCCTGGATCAGGCGACTTCTCGACCGGCGTCTGAATGAGTCCGTGCTTGGACCCTCGTGGGCGGTGCTTTCGAATGCGCTTGCCCATCTCAGCCAAATCGTGCGCAAACTCCGCAGAGTTGCGATGCTGGATGATGACGCCGCCGAGGAACTCCAGGTAGTCCGCGATCGTCGTCATGCGGTTGTAGGCCACTCGCTGGGTCACCGAGGGACGCGCCACCGTCGGGCCTACCCGTGCATCAGAAAAGGCCACCACGTTGCCCGAGCGCACTTCGGTGTCTTCTCTAGCGCCCACATATCGCATGTCCAGCTTCGCGAAATCGCGCAGCGACACGATGTCTGGCAACGAAAGGAACGTCCCACCCGTGAACTCGTCAACGAGGTTGCGTCCTTCCTGCATCTCCCATCGAAGGAGCACCTGGATGTGCGTGAGAGCGTTTCGAATCGTATTGACGGCCGCTCCGGCGTTGCGCAACTGCGCCGTCGCAAAGAGCGTCGGGTAGAACACAGGAAGCCCCTGATCGTCCAGCAGAAGTGGCACGCGCTCACCTTGATTCATCACGCGCATCGCAAGCGAGGACATAAGGTCTTTTTCTACATTTACTACATATGAATGACTATACCATTTTATTTTACAAAAGTAGTGAGCAAAAAATAGAAAAGCCCCTTAGTAGAAGGGGCTTCCTGTATCCATTAGCTACAAAGCGTGAGGATAGGTGTCCTAGAACGGAATATCGTCATCAGCGAAGTCGTCCATCGGCGGCGCCGACTGCTGCGGAGCCTGCTGCTGCGGGCGCTGCTGGCCGTAGCCACCACCACCACCGCCACGCTGACCACCACCGCCGCCGCCACCACCGCCGTACTCCTGGCGCGGGGCCTGCTGGCGCTGCGGACGTTCGCCGCCACCGCCACCGCCACCACCGCCTTCACGGCCGCCGAGCATCTGCATTTCATCGGCGATGATGTCGGTGGAGTACTTCTCCACGCCATCCTGGCCGGTGTACTTGTCGTAACGCAGGCTGCCTTCGACGTAGACCGAGCTGCCCTTGCGCAGGTACTCACCAGCGATCTCGCCGAGCTTGCCGAAGAACACCACGCGGTGCCATTCGGTACGCTCCTGCTGGTTGCCATCCTTGTCCTTGCGGACGCTGGTGGTGGCCAGGCTGATGCGGGTGATCGCCATACCGCCCTGGGTGTACTTCACGTCCGGGTCGTTGCCGAGGTTGCCGACCAGGATGACTTTATTGATGCCGCGCGCCATAGGGTTGCTCTTCCGTTGTCCGAGGGCAGGCCGCAGTCATATCACAGCCCCGGGCGGGGCGCAGATCTGCCGGGCCGCCCTTGGGAGAATTGGGGGGATCCAGATTGCACCATCTTATCATCGCCGCCGTCCCCGACCCTGTCGGAATTCCGGCCGGGAACGACCGGAAACCTGCTCGAGCCATATGCCGCAACGGTGACGGCGGTTCAGTCCCCGCGCCGCAGGGCGCTGGCCGCCAGCCCGAGGGACCTCCCGGCCCCGCCATCACGGCGCATGGCATGATGTCGCTTCACCGTCTCCCCGCCTGCTGAAATGACCATCCGCGGTAAAGCCACCTCCCTCGATATCGCCCACCTGGCCGGCGTCTCCCAGCCCACGGTGTCGCGGGCGCTGCGCGGCAGCCCGATGGTCAACGCCGAAACCCGGCAGCGGATCCTGGCCATCGCCCGGGAGCTGAACTACAAGGTCGACAAGAACGCCTCCAGCCTGCGCCTGCGCAATGCCGGCACACTGGCCCTGCTGTTCTTCGAAGACCCGACCAATGACGATTCGCTGATCAACCCGTTCTTCCACGCGATGCTCGGCTCGATCACGCGGGCCTGCGCGCTGCGCGGTTATGACCTGCTGGTCTCCTTCCAGCAGCTGTCCACTGACTGGCAGGCCGATTACGAGGACAGCAACAAGGCCGACGGCATCATCCTGCTCGGCTATGGCGATTACCACGAGTCGCGCGAGCGGCTGCAGCGGCTGGTCGAGCAAGGCACCCACTTCGTGCGCTGGGGCGCTTCCCTGCCCGACCAGCCCGGTGTCTCGATCGGCAGCGACAACTTCCAGGGCGGTTTCGACATCACCGCCCACCTGCTCGACCAGGGCTGCCGCCGGATCGCGTTCGTCGGCCACGCTTCCAGCCACTATCCCGAGTTCGAGCAGCGCTATCGCGGCCACGTCGAAGCAATGCGGGCGCGAGGCCTCACCGCCGAGCCCTCGCTGCAGCACGATGCGATCACCACCGAGCAGTCCGGCTTCGATGCCTGCCAGGCGCTGCTGGCGCGCGGTGAGCGTATCGATGGGCTGTGCGCGGCCAGCGACCTGATCGCGATCGGTGCGATGCGCGCCCTGCGCGAGCATGGCCTGCGCGTGCCGGAGGACGTGGCGGTCACCGGCTTCGATGACATCCCGCTGGCCGCCTCGGTGTCCCCGCCGCTGTCCACAGTGCAGCAGGACACCAAGCAGGCCGGGCACCTGCTGGTGGAAAAGCTGTTGGCGCTGATCGACGGCCAGCCGGTGGAAGGCCAGAGCATCGCGGTGAAGCAGGTGCTGCGGGAATCCTCGCTGCGCCGCTGAGTCCGTTCAGGGCACCCGCTGGAAGCTCAGGCTCTCGAAGCTGAGGGACCGCGCCTGGCCATCGGCCACGTGGAAGGTCAGCCAGTTGCCGCTGTTGGGGATGAACTCGACCCGGACCTGGTCAAGGTGTTCGCCCGCGGTGGCCACCGCGTCCAGCTGCCCCCAACGCAGCCGCAGTGCCTGGTCACCGGCCGCTTCGACGTTCATCTCGCCGAGCAACGGGTGCACGTATCTGCCCACGTAGCCATCGCGCGGCAACGTTCGCAGCCACGGGGGTGCCTGGATCGCCTGGCGCTGACGCGCCATGTTCCGCTGCGCCTGGGCCGCCGTTGCCTGCAGGGCCAGGAAGCGGGCGGCGGAGCTCGCTGCGATCCCCTGCTCATGGAGCAGCACGCCATACACGTGATCGGCGATGAGATTGGTCAGCGGTGCGCCCAGCAGGTCCTCGTTGTTGAGCACCACCAGTGCGATGTTCTGATCAGGCATGAAGGACAGGTGCGCGTGGAAGCCGGCGAATCCGCCGAAGTGGTGCAGCAGCCGGTGGCCTTTGTACTGCCCGGTGTACCAGCCCCAGGCATAACCATCGCGCGCGAAGTCCAGATAGCGCGCGCTCAGCGCGACCTGCCGGTGCTGCGAACGGCTGATCACCTGCGGTGCGAAGGCCGGGGTGCCCGCGCGCGGGAACTGCGCGATCAGGAACCGGGCCAGATCCGGTGCGCTGGCAACCATGCCACCGGCCGCCTGCATCGTCCCGTCCGCTTTGCGCAGATACAGGGCCGTGGTCGGTTGCGCGCTGCCGAGTGAGTACGGCTTGGCAAGGGGCCAGCCTGCCGTTTGGGCACGGCTGATCCGGGTGCTGGTATGGCGCATGCCCAGCGGATCGAACACCGCGCGCTGCAACTGGTCCTGCCACGGCAGCGCGTCGTGCTGGTCCATCCAGATACTCAGCAGGTTGTAGCCGAGGTTGGTGTAGCCGAAGGTGCCGTGGGGCGCGTCCGGGTCGCGCCGGGTCGCGCCCACCAGCGCCAGCCGCGAGGCAGCGTCATGCACGCCGCTGAAAGCAGTGGCCCAGACCAAGGCGGGGTTGTCCACGCCTGCGGTATGGGTGAGCAGATCACGCACGGTGACCGCCTCGGCATCGAGACCTTCCAGGCGCATCTGCGGAAACATCTGCTGGAGCGACATCGCCATGTCGAGCTCACCGGCGGCCTCCCTCTGCAGGGCGTTCAGCGCGAAGAACGGCTTGGTCGCCGAGGCGATATAGAAGACGGTGTCGGCCGTGACCGGCGTACCGGCGGCAATGTCCGCCAAACCGTAGTAGCCCTCATGGATCACTTTGCCGTCCTTCACCACCACGACGGCGGTACCGGACGGCAAGCCGGTCGCCGCCTTGGTCTGTTCGATGAGGGCGGACAGCGGGGCGAAATCGAGCGGCGTGGCGGCGCCGACCGGAGACAGCACGGCCACGGCAAGGCCGGCACAGAGTGCCAGGATGCGTTTCATTCGAGGGTCCTGTTGCAGAGCAGCCGACAGCGGACCTGCCGGCTGGGGTGGGCGGCCGCATCCGCGGCCTGCGCCGGATGCCGACGGTCAGGCCGCGGCGGACAACCGGCGGGCGATCGGTCAGCGGGCCGTACGCTGGCTTACTTCAAGCGGCGATCCAGCACGAAGTACACCACGTTGCCCAGACCGGTCGCCCCGAGCAGCAGCGCGATCGCACCCGGCGTGACCCGGTCGATGCCGAGCAGATCGACCAGCCCGAAGGCCAGGGCCAGGGTCAACATCACGCAGCCCCAATGCAGCGCGGCCAGCCGGCGCTTGGTGGTATCGCCGGCCAGCAGCGAACGCACCAGCTCTTCCGAGCCGCGGGCTTCGACGATACGGCGGCGCGTGTGGCCATCGACCACGCTCTTGATGGCATACACGATGCCGAGGATCAGGACGACGGGCAGAATCAGGTTGTAATCCATGGTGCGTTCGTTCCGTTGAGGAGGGGCTTGTCCACTGAGATACGGCCACGGCGGGGTCGGTTGCACGGAACACAGTTGCAACCGGAGAGGCACTCGACGTATCTCTATGGAACATGCGCACGTCGCCGCCCCCTCCTGCCGACTGTCTCGATGCCGACCGGAAACTGGTCGACGCCATTCTGTCGCGCCAGCCCGGGGCGTTCGAGCAGCTGGTGCGGGAGTATCAAGGCCTTTGCTGGCGCGTGGTCGATCGCATGGTCCGCCACCCCGACGACACCCGCGAGCTGTGTCAGGAAGCCTTCCTGCGCATCCATCAGACGTTGCATCAATACCGCGGCGAGAGCGCACTGAAATCCTGGGTCGCGCAGGTTGCCTATTCGATTGCCAAGCGGCACCTGGAACGGCGACGCATCCCGCTGGTGGAGAACACCGTAAGCGACGACGGCACCGCCTTGATCGATCGGGTCGGCAATGGCATCGATCTGGAAGCCCTGACCAGCGAGCAGGACATCAACGCCCACCTGCATGCGGCCATGGACGCCCTGCCCCCGCTGCAGCGCACCCTGCTCACGCTCTACCATCTGGAAGAGATCTCCATCGCCGAGATCGCCACCCTCACCGACCTGGCCGAAGGCACCATCAAGAGCCACCTGTTCCGCAGCCGCAAGCGGCTGCGCGAACTGCTCGAATCCCGCATTGGAGTGCCCGCATGAGCAGCACAGACGATTCCCGGATCGACCCCGACGAATGGCACGCCCAGGAACGCGGGCTGCGCGCGGCGCTGAGCGGCCAACGCGCCGGACCGTACGCCCCCGATTACCTGCGTATTGCCCAGGCGATCGCCTCTGCGCCGCAGAGCGGGCCGCCGATGCGCTTCGCCCGCGATGTCGCCGTGCACATCGCCCGGCATGACGCCGGGATCGAACGCTGGGTCTCCCGGGCCCTGCTGGGGGTGCTGGCGGTCGCGGTGCTGGCGTTGGTTTCGCTGTTCGGCCCGGCATGGTGGCGCGCGATCGAGCACGCCGCGGGCAGCGCGGCGACCGGGTGGCTGCTGGCTGGCGCAGCCTGCGTGGCGCTGTCGTGGCTGGCGGCCCGTTGGCGGGCGTCCGGCCGGAAGCACCCATGACTTACGGCGGATGCAGGCTATCTGAATAGGGCGGATAACCGATCCATCGCCCAGGGGAAGCTGTCCGCATGCTTGAGATCCGCGCGCTGTCCAAGACGTACGCCAATGGGGTCCACGCCCTTGCCGGTGTCACCCTCGATATTCCCCGCGGCATGTTCGGGCTGCTCGGCCCGAACGGCGCCGGCAAGTCCTCGCTGATGCGCACCCTGGCCACGCTGCAGGAAGCGGACAGCGGCACCGCCACGTTGTCGATTCCGGGCGAGGCGAGCATCGATGTACTGCGCGACAAGGACGCCGTGCGCCGACGGCTGGGCTACCTGCCACAGGACTTCGGCGTGTACCCGAAGGTCAGCGCACTGGATCTGCTTGAGCATTTCGCAGTGCTCAAGGGCCTCACCCACAAGGCCCAGCGCCGCGAGGTGGTGGATGCCCTGCTGCAGCAGGTCAATCTGTGGGACGCGCGCAAGCGCAAGCTGGGCACGTACTCCGGCGGCATGCGCCAGCGCTTCGGCATCGCGCAGGCGCTGCTCGGCGACCCACGCCTGGTGATCGTCGATGAACCTACTGCGGGGCTCGACCCGGAAGAGCGCAACCGCTTCCTCAACCTGCTTGCCGCGATCGGCGAGAACGTGGCGGTGATCCTGTCCACGCACATCGTCGAGGATGTCACCGACCTGTGCCCGAGCATGGCCATCATGAACAAGGGGCAGGTGCTGCTGACCGGCAAGCCCAGCGATGCGATCGACGCGCTGCAGCACCAGGTCTGGCGCAAGCAGGTGGACGTTGCCGAACTGCCCGCTTATGAAGCCAACCATGTGGTGCTGTCCACCCGCCTGGTTGGTGGCCGGCCGGTGATCCACGTGCACAGCGCGACCGACCCCGGCGACGGCTTCGCCGCCGTTGCTCCCGATCTGGAAGACGTTTATTTCCAGCGACTGCGCCTGCAGTCGCGGGCCGCCTGACCGGAGCCCGCCGATGATCGCTGCCTTCTTCCGCTTCGAGCTGCGCGAGCAGCTCCGTTCCCCGCCGCTGTGGCTGCTGGCGGGCCTGTTCGCGCTGATGGCCTTCGGTGCGGCCTCCTCCGACGCCGTACAGATCGGCGGCGGCGCCGGCAATGTGCACAGCAATGCGCCAACCGTGATCGCCTCGATGCTGGGCATCTTCACCCTGCTCGGCATGCTGGTGTCCACGCTGTTCGTCAGCAACGCGTTGCTGCGCGACTTCGATCTGGGCACCGCCGAGCTGATCTTCGCCAGCCCGATCAAACGCCGCGACTATCTGGCCGGGCGCATCGGTGCGGCCCTGGTCAGCGGGCTGTTGGTCTACATGATCATCGCCCTGGGCCTGGCGCTGGGGCCGTTCATGCCTTGGGTGGATCCGGCCCGCATGGGCCCGGTCTCGCTGTACAGCTACGTGTGGGCCTTCGGGGTGATCGTGATCCCGAACCTGGTCTTCACCACGGCGCTGCTGGCGTTGCTCGCGGCCACCACGCGCTCGATCCTGTGGGTCTACATCGGCGTGATCGGTTACTTCGTGCTGTACGGCGTCAGCGCCGCCCTGCTCAGCGACATCGACAACACCTGGGTGGCCGTGTTGAGCGAGCCGCTCGGCCTGCGCGCGCTGTCACGGACCATCCGCTACTGGTCGGTGGCCGAGCGCAACAGCGGCCTGCCCGCCGTGGCCGGTCAGCTGCTGGCCAACCGCGCGCTGTGGCTGGGCGTGGCGGCCGTACTGTACGCCGCCACGTTCGCCTTGTTCCGCACCGAACGCAGCGGCAGCGCTGGACGTCGCTGGGGACGCAGGACCGCCCTCGTGACGACCGCGCCCGCACAGCGGCCGAGCCAGGTCGTAGTGCCCCGCGTGGTGCCGGGCCACGGCGCCGGCACCGCCTGGAGGCAGTTCCTGCACCAGGTCCGCTTCGACACCAGCGGCGTGCTGCGCAGCGTGCCGTTCCTGGTGCTGCTGGTACTGGGGCTGTGCAACTTCCTGCCCGGCGCGCTGTTCCGCCAGACCCTGTACGGCACGCCGATCTGGCCGGTCACCTCGGAGATGCTGACCGCCCTGCAGGGCGCCTACAGCTGGCTGCTGATCATCATCGTGCTGTTCTTCGCCGGCGAGCTGGTCTGGAAAGAGCGCGCGGCCCGGATCAATGAAGTCACCGATGCGATGCCCGTCCCCAACTGGGTCCCGCTGCTGGCCAAGTTCGCCACGCTGGTGGCGGTGATCGCCTGCTTCCAGGCGATCGGTGCGCTGGCCGCGATCGCGGTGCAGCTGAGCAAGGGCTACACGCAGATCGAGCCACTGGTGTATCTCAAGACCCTGGCACTGGACTCGGTCGTCTACCTGTTGATGGGCGGCCTGGCGCTGGTGCTGCAGGTGCTGACCAACAACAAGTTCATCGGCTACGCGCTGCTGATCGTGGTGATGATCGGCCAGGCGGTGCTGGGCATGCTCGACTACACCCAGAACCTGTACAACTTCGGCAGCTGGCCGATCGCGCCGTACTCGGACATGAACGGCTACGGCCATTTCCTGCCGGGGCAACTGGCTTTCCAGGGCTACTGGGCGCTGTTCCTGCTGGCGCTGCTGTGTGTCGCCTCGGCGTTCTGGGTCCGTGGTGTCGGCACCAGCCTGCGCCAACGCCTGGTGCTGGCGGGCCGTCGCCTGCGCGGCCCGGCCGGGCTGGGCGGCGCCGTCGCAACGCTGGCCTTCATCGGGCTGGGCGGCTGGCTGTACTGGAGCACCAACATCCGCAACGAATTCCTCTCGCCGGACCAGCAGCTGGACCTGCAGGCCCGCTACGAGCGTGAACTGTCGCGCTACCGCGACCTGCCGCAGCCGCGCATCGTCGCGGTGGACAACCGGATCGACCTGCACCCGGAAACCCAGTCGGTGGTGATCGATGCGTACTGGACGGTGCGCAACACCCACACCACCCCCATCGCGCAGCTGCACGTGGCGATGAACGACGACAAGCAGCTGACCGCGGTCGACCTGGGCGGCCAGACGCTGGCGATGCATGACGCCGACCTGGGCTATCGCATCTACCAGCTGACCGCCCCGCTGCAGCCAGGGGAGGAACGCCGCATCCACTTCCGCGTCAACCAGCATCCGACCGGCATCACCTCCGATCAGGCGCCAACCGACCTGGTGGAGAATGGCAGTTTCTTCAACAGCCGGCTGCTGCCCTCGTTCGGGTACGACCAGGGCGTGCAGATCACCGACCGCAACGAACGCCGCAAGCGCGGCCTCGGCGAACCGAGCCGCATGCCCAAGCTGGAGGACCAGGCCGCCCGCGCGAACAATTACGTGACCGACGATGCCGACTGGCTGGCCTTCCGCAGCACGATCTGCACCGCGCCGGACCAGATCGCGCTGGCGCCGGGCTACCTGCAGCACGAAGCGACCATCAACGGGCGGCGCTGCTTCAGCTACGCCATGGACCGGCCGATGCTCAACTTCTATGCCTACCTCTCGGCGCGTTGGGAAGTGAAGCGCGCCGCATACAAGGGCATCCCGATCGAGGTGTACTACGATGCGCGCCACGGCTACAACGTGGACCGCATGATCGAGGCGGTACAGAAGTCGCTGGCGTATTACGAGGCCAACTTCACGCCGTACCAGCACCGGCAGGTGCGCATCATCGAGTTCCCGGGCTACGCACGTTTCGCCCAGTCGTTTGCCAACACCATCCCCTACTCCGAATCGATCGGCTTCATCGCCGATCTGCGCAACCGTGACAAGGTGGACTATGTGTTCTACGTGACCGCCCACGAGGTCGCGCACCAGTGGTGGGCGCACCAGGTGATCGGTGCCAACGTGCAGGGCGCGACGATGTTGTCTGAATCGCTGTCCCAGTACTCGGCGCTGATGGTGATGGAGAAGGAGTACGGCCGGCAGCAGATGCGCCAGTTCCTGAAGACGGAACTGGATGGCTACCTGTCCGGGCGTGGCAGCGAGGGTATCGAGGAGCTGCCGTTGGCGCGGGTGGAGAACCAGCAGTACATCCACTACGAAAAGGGCTCACTGGCGTTCTACCGCCTGCGCGAAGAGATCGGCGAGGCCGCACTCAACCGTGCGCTCAAGCGTTTCCTGCAGGACAAGGGCTTCCAGCAACCGCCCTACACCACCTCGACCGAACTCCTGGGCTACATCCGGGCGGAGACGCCGGCCGACCGCCAGCAACTGGTGACCGATCTGTTCGAGAAGATCAGCTTCTACGACAACCGCGTGCTGGCCGCGACCGCGCGCAAGCGGGCGGACGGCAAGTACGACGTCACCCTGAAGCTGCATGCCGAAAAGCGCTATGCCGACGGTGACGGCAAGGAGACCGCTGGCGCCATGGACGACTGGATCGAGCTCGGCGTGTTTGCCAACGCTCCCTCGGGCAAGGAGCGCGACCAGAAGGTGCTGTACCTGCAGCGCCACCACGTCACCGAGGCCAACCCGTCGATCACCGTGACGGTGGACGGCAAGCCGGATGAAGCGGGCTTCGATCCCTACAACAAACTGATCGATCGGGTCTCCTCGGACAACCGGCGCAAGGTGACGCTGCAGTAGAACGCAGCGTCAGCGCGGGCTGTCGGCGAAGTCCTTCAGGATTTCGCCGACGCCCGATGGCGCGATCTCAAACCCCAGCGGCGTGCCGGGGTTGATCACCACGCCGTAGCCGCCGGGAACGCGCTTGAGCACGTCCAGCATCAGCATGCGGATGGTGTGCGGGGCCTGCTGGCTGTGGAAACCGACCCGGCTCATATCGGTGAACACCGACACGTGCAGCACGCCCTGCTTGTCGAACAGCAGCGGATCGAAACCGCTGCCGTCCGGTGTCACCAGGCTGCCGGTGAGCAGCACCACCTCGGACGCCACGAAGGCCTTCATGAACAGGCCGATCGGCAGCTGGCCGTCCATTGCCGTCTTGAGCAGCGTTTCGATCGGGGTCTGGGGGGCAGCAGCGTCGGTCATGGAATGCAGGGGTATGGGTGGGGTTCGCTAGTGTACCGCCGGGGGTGCCAGGAGCCGGCCAGCGGCCGGCACTACGGGCTGGCCGGATCGCCGACGAGGTAGAGGTGGAACGTCGGGTCCTCCTCGGTCAGCGCGACATGCAGGAGACCGAGCCGCGGCAGGGTCCGCAGCCAGTAGGCATGCGCCGCCAGATCGCCGCGGAACACCGCGAGCAGCCATTGCCCCTCGCCGGGGCGCAGCAGTGTGCTGACCACATAAGCGGCCAGGCCTTGCCGCCGGTACTTGGGGAGCACGAAGAGGTCGGCCAGTTCGGGATAGTGGTGGCCGTCCCGTTCCACCCGGTCCACCAGCACGAAGCCGGCGAGTGCTTCGTCGACGAACAGCAGCCGTGCCCACTGCGGGTCATCGCGCAGCGAGGCCTCGACGTCGCGCCGGTCACAGTCGAACAGGCCGTCGGGACGTACCTCTTCCCCGCTCCAGGCCGAGGCCTCGAAGTAGTAGAACTGCATCAGATGGAGCAGGCGCTCGGCGTCGCCGGGCGTTGCGTGGCGCAGGGACAGGCGTGACATGGACAGCTTACTCGGAAGGACCGCACTGCGCGGTCGCGAGCCCGATTGTAAGGCCCGGCCCACCGCGAACGGCGGACCGGGCGTCATCCGGCTACTTCGCCAGGCGCTTCGTGCGCGCACGCTGGTCGTCGACCGCTGCCTTCAACTGCTGCTGCAGCGCCGTCTGGTCGACCGGTGCATCCAGCACGAACACGCGCACGCCGTGTGCGGGTACCTCGGCAGTCAGTGATCCCTTCACCGTGTGGCTGGCACCGCCCAGCGCTTCGCGCCAGGTCCCGGCCTGCAGGTAGCGGCTGACCTCGAAGGTGCGCGCCGCGTCACCCTTGTTGAGCAGCACCAGTGCGGTCTGCGCGGTATCGCCCTGCTGCAGCACACGGAAGAACACCGCTTCATCGCCGTGCAGGCGCTCGTTGACCTGCAGGCCGCGCTGCAGGGCGGGGGTGGCCTCGCGCAGCTTGGCGATGCGCTGCAACGGCGCAAAGATCGGGCTCTTCGGCGCCTCATCGACGCGCTTCTGGCCGAAGTAGGCACGGTTGCCGGCATGCTCGGCGCGGCTGCGCATGAAGCCGGTTTCCGACCCGTAGTAGATCACCGGGATGCCTCGCGCGGTGAACAGCCAGTTGTGGGCGTCGATGAACCCGGCATCGCTGGCATCCAGCCGCGCCATGTCGTGATTGTCGTAGAAACTCATCAGCTCGTACGGATTGGCATACGGCCCATCCAGCAGGTGCAGCGGCTCGGCCAGGGCCTCAAAGCCTTTCTGCTCCCTGCCAAAGACCGACGACAAGGCGCCGCGCAGCGGGAAATCGAGCACGGAAACGTTCGCATTGGCCGGCCAGGTGTGCTCGGCAATCTTGCGGGCGTCGTAGTCGAACGCTTCGCCGAACATGAACATGCCCGGATGCTCCGCGCGGATGCGGTTGACGAAGGCATGCCACCACGGGTGTGGCAGCCAGCCGATGGTATCGATGCGCAACGCATCCACGCCCTGCGCGGTCCACTGCAGGTACGCGCCGACCAGGTAGTCCATCACCGCCGGATTGTGCTCGTTGAAATCGGAGAGTTCGGCCAGGTTGCCATCGAAGATCGAGCCGCTCTTCCCGTCCACCGGGCCGATGTTGTTGTAGAACGCGTGCAACGGGTTGTGGACCGGGTCCAGCTGCTGCGGCGGGAGGTTCTGATGGTCGGCGATCAGCCGGCCGCCCTTGTCGAAGATCTGCCCGAACTGCGGCTGCGCCACCGGCATCGTCCACGCGGGCGAGCCATGGTTGCCCACGATATCCAGCACCACCTTCAGA
This sequence comes from Stenotrophomonas sp. BIO128-Bstrain, assembly GCF_030128875.1. Lineage (NCBI taxonomy): Bacteria > Pseudomonadati > Pseudomonadota > Gammaproteobacteria > Lysobacterales > Lysobacteraceae > Stenotrophomonas > Stenotrophomonas sp. BIO128-Bstrain. The sequence continues at coordinate 2,793,705 of NZ_CP124620.1, forward strand.
TCGGCCGCGTGCAGGCCACGGGTGAAATCGCCGAAGTCCAGGTCCTTGCTCGGCAGATGTTCGTCGAGCGTGTAGAAGTTGACGCCCCAGTAGCCGTGGTAACCGGTCTTGCCGCGGTCGGTCAGCGTGCTGGTGCAGCTGATCGGCTTGCTGCCGGTGAAGGCCTGGTCCGGGTTGTCGATGATCGGGGTGATCCACACCGCGCCGAAGCCCAGATTGCGGATGTACGCGGCGTTGTCGAGCACACCCTTGAAGTCACCGCCGAGATAGCCGATGTTGCCGTCCACCTTGTCCGGGCACGGCACCGGGATGTCGAAGGTGGGGTGTGCACCGCCCTGGTCGCGGTGATCGTTGGACGGGTCGCCATTGACGAAGCGGTCGGTGACCACGAAGTAGACCGCTTGGCTGGCGAACGGCTCACGCGTGCCGACATAGTCCGGGCGCTCGACGGCCAGGGCGGGACTGGCGGACAGTACGAATGACAGGGCCAGCGACAACGACGAATACCGGGACATCAGACAACCTCCTGTTGGGATGGCACATACAGCACGCACAGGCCGGCCAGCAGCAGGCTGCCGCCCCCAAGTGCGAGCACGTGCATCGGGTCACCGCCCAGCCACGTGCGCAGCAGGAAGCCGAGCGCACTGGCCGCGACCAGCTGCGGGATCACGATGAAGAAATTGAACAGGCCCATGTAGATCCCCATCTTGGCCGCCGGCACGCTGTCGGACAGCAGCGCATACGGCAGCGACAGGATCGAGGCCCAGGCGAAGCCGACGCCGACCATCGACAGCAGCAGCCAGTGCGGGTCGCCGATGAACAGCATCGAGATCAGCCCCAGCCCGCCCAGCCACAGGTTGACCAGGTGACTCCAGCGCAGGCCGAGTGCACGCACCATCAACGGGATCAGCAAGGCCGCCAGTGCGGCGAAGCCGTTGTAGGCACCGAACAGCACACCGACCCAATTGGCGCCGTCGTTGTAGGCGGCCGAGGCGGTATCGGTCGAGCCAAAGTGCTTACCGGCGACGGCGGCGGTGGTGTAGATCCACATCGCGAACAGCGCGAACCATGAGAAGAACTGCACCCACGCCAGGCGACGCATGGTGCGCGGCATCGCACGCAGGTCGTCGACGATGGTGGCCAGCATGTTCGCGCCGGGCACGCAGCGCGCCACACCGAGCAGCACGCCGTAGGCGACGCACAGGCCGGCGAGCACATACAGCATGCGGTCACCCTGCTGCGACGCGATGGCGGCGGCAAGCACGAGACCGGCCGCCACCCAGCCACCGATCTGCGCCCAGGGGGGCGGTCCGGCCACGCGCGCACTGTGGTGCACGGCGGCCGGCTCGGCATCGTCGAAGCGGGCCAGTTCGGCAGGCGAGTACTCCCGGGTGCTGACCACCGTCCAGGTGATCGCCGCCAGCAACACCGCCGCGCCGAAGTAGAACGCGTAGCGCACGGTATCGGGCACCTGCCCCGCTGCGGCCGTATTGGCCACGCCGAAGTGGGCCAGGATGAAAGGCAGGAAGCTGGCGACGATGGCGCCGATGCCGATGAAGAAGCTCTGCATCGCAAAGCCGGTCGGCCGCTGCCGCGGGGCCAGCTGATCGCCGACGAACGCGCGGAACGGCTCCATCGATACGTTGATCGAAGCATCCAGTACCCAGAGCGTGCCGGCCGCGATCCACAGCGCCGGCGAATTCGGCATCACCAGCAGGGCCAGCGTGGTCAGTACCGCACCGATCATGAAGAACGGGCGGCGGCGACCCCAGCGCGTCCAGGTGCGGTCGGACAGGTAGCCGATCACCGGCTGCACCAGCAGGCCGGTCAGTGGCGCGGCGATCCACAGCCCGGGCACCGCATCCATCGGGGCGCCGAGCGTCTCGAAGATGCGGCTGGCATTCGCGTTCTGCAGCGCGAAGCCGAACTGGATGCCGAGGAAGCCGAAGCACATGTTCCAGATCTGCCAGAACGACAGCGTCGGCTTGGGCGAACGGCTCATCGGCGCGGCTCCGTCGAGGCTGCCACCGGCATCAGGGTCAGTGCGGATACGCGCGCCTGGTTGAGCACGCCCGCGCTGCCGCCCTTGCCGCCGTTGTACTGCGCGAAGTGGGTCAGCGCGCTCATGTTGAAGCCCTCCTCCAGCGAGATGCGGCAGGCCCGTGCCGTCGTCTCGAACTCTACGGCTGTTGAATCCTGTTCGCCCACGCTGTGCGGCATCACGATGGGGCGGCGCTGCTCGGGCTGGCTCGCACACTGCAGCACCAGCGTCTTCACCGCTGCGGTCACGCCGGTGTTGATCGGGCCGTTGGGGTTGTTGTAACGCAGCCGTGCACGCCAGCGGCCGGCGGTCGGTGCGGTCCACTGCCACTGCGTGTCGCCGGCCAGCACCTGCTGCGGGCCGATGCAGGTCATCGGGCTGTGCAGCGATTCCAGCGCGCCTGCACGGCGGGTCAGGCTCAAGCAGTGGCTGGCACCGTCCTTGACCAGCGTGGCGACACCCTGCACGGTCACTACTTGCTGGCCGTCGCGCCACAGCACGTGCCCGGCAGGCACCGTGATCTGCCAGCCTGCCGTCGTTTCACGCGGCACCGGGGCGGCGGGGGTGGCCGGGGCGAACACCGCCGAGGGACGCAGGATGGCCGGTGATGGCGTCGCGCCCGTGGCATGCAACGGCACCAGCTGCACCGTGGTGGTCGTGCCGTCGCGCTGGATATCACCCGCCACCAACAGCTCGCCGGCAAGGTGCTTCGGTCGCACCAGCACGTAACGCTGTTCGCCATCGTCCAGGCGGATGCGGTCATGCTCACCGAACAGCGTCGGCACCAGCGATGTCGGCAGCTTCGGCGCGATACGACCGTCGTCCTCCACGCCGAACACACCTTCCAGCACCATCGAGAGATAGCCGGCCACCGACCACAGCTGGCGTGGCGAATTCACCACCGGGCCGCTGAGGGCACCTTCATCGACATGCACCGCCAGCGTGCGCATCTCGTAGTTCTCCATGTTGGAACCGGCCAGCGCGGTGCCGCGCATCAGCGACTCGATCTCCATGGCGATGCGCGGGGCATCGTCCAGCCGGCGCGCCGCGCGCAGCGAGTACGCGCTGACGAAGGGCCAGATGCCGCGGTTGTGGTAAATCGGCTGCTGGGCTTCCTGCGGCCAGACGACCGGACTGCCACCGGCCACGGCCGGGTAGTTCGACAGGGCACGCCGCGCGCGATCGGCCGGAAACACATCGGCCAGCACGCCCAGCGAGAGCGCGAGCAGGTCGTACTTGGCATACGGCACCGGGTGCGCGGCTTCACCGATGTAGCTCATGTACTGCCCGGCATCCTCGCGCCAGAAGCGCGTGTCGATCTGGCGGGCCAGCGCGTCGGCCCATTGACCATACGTGGCAGCCCGCGCATCGCCGTGCTGGCGTGCCAGCTGCTCGGCCAGCCGCAGGGCCTGATAGTGGAGCACGTTGGTGGACAGCGCGAAGGACTCGCCGATGAAGCGCACGTCCTCGCGGGTCCAGTCCGGGTAGGTCTGCTCGCGCCAATCCAGGAACGAGGTCTCGCCGCGATACAGGCCGATCCGTGCCTCGAACACCGCCTCGCGATCCTGTGCCAGGGTGGCCTGCAGTGCCTGCCAGACCTGGTCGGCAAAGGCCGCGTCATCCAGCAGCCCGCGTGCGGCCAGGAACCACACCACGCGGTCGCTGCTGATCGGCCAACTGCCACCGGAGCCGGTGTCCTGCGCCACGAACAGGCCCGGCGTATGCCCATCGCGCGCGGTGGACAGCTTGAACTGCAGCGACTGGCGCGTGCGTACCGGATCCAGACGCGACAGTGCCAGATCCGCGGCGAAGCTCACATCGCGAGTCCACACATAGGGCCAGCGCTCGCCGGTCTGGAAGCACTCGCAGTCCACGGGCTTACCGTGATTGAAGGCCGGGTCGCGGATCGCATCCACGCGGTCGGCATCCATCTCCTGCTGGGCCAGCCCGAACAGCGCATCGAACAGCACACTGCCGGTTTCGCTGCGCATCGGCTGCGCGTTGACGCGCACCTCGCCCTGCGGTGCGTGCAGAAGGTAGCCACCTTCAGCGGCGGTCTCGGCACGCGCATGGCGGCCATCGAAGTCCAGGTCGGCCGCACGTGCGGTGGACCCCATCGCTGCCCCGAGGGCAACGGTCAGGCAGATCATCTTCAGCATCGAAGTGGCGAACCGGCTCGCGCCAGTTGCCTCCCTCCCCTTTGCTCGCGTTGTAGGTCCGCACCGCCTCGCGGCAATGCGCTCGCGGCCCCCTCCCAGGGTGCCTTGGGCCCATGGTAGACGGCACGCCGCAGCCTGCATCGAGCTGCATACGTATTCATGGCCAGGGCGGTCGGCAATCGTGACCGCGTCGCTATAGTCCGGGGGTGTTTTCGGCCGCCTTGGGAGGGGAAATGCCGTCACTGTCGCATCCAACAAACGGGCATTTCGCACGTCGTCGCCTGCCCCTGCTGGGCTGGATCCTCTGCGCATTCAGCGCCACCGTCTTGGCGGAACCGGTCACTGTCGCCAGTGTCGAGTCGCCCGGCAAGGTACTGCGCGTGTCGCTGCAACTGGATGGTGGCAACCCCAGCTACCGGGTGGACCGTTTCGGCGAAACGGTGGTGGACAACTCCAAGCTTGGCTTCCAACTGCGCGATGGCCGCCTGGACCGCGACCTTGCCGTGGTCGGCCAGCAGTCGCGCAGCGTCGATGAGACCTGGGAGCAGCCCTGGGGCGAGCGCCGGCTGACCCGCAACCACTTCAACGAAGTGGTGGTGCAGCTGGTCGAGCGCAGCGGCACCAAGCGGCGCATCGATGTGGTGTTCCGGGTCTACGACGACGGCCTGGGCTTTCGCTATCGCTTCCCGCAGCAGCCGGGGATGCGCGAGGCGATCATCGATGATGAGCTGACCGAGTTCGCGATCGCACCGACCGCCACCGCCTGGTGGATTCCGGCCGGCGAGCCGATCCACTACGAATATCTTTACCAGCGTACGCCGCTGGACCAGGTGCCACTTGCGCATACGCCGATGACGCTGCGCAGCCGCGATGGACTGCATGTCTCCATCCATGAGGCGGCCCTGGTGGACTACGCCGGCATGTGGCTGCGCCGCACCGAAGGCCAGCGCCTGCGGGCGCAGCTGTCACCCTCTGCCGAGGGCTGGAAAGTGCGGCGCAGCCTGCCCTTCGATACGCCGTGGCGCACGCTGCAGATCAGCGACACCGCCGGCGGGCTGGTCGAATCCAGCCTGATCCTCAACCTCAACGAACCCAATGTGCTGGGCGACGTGAGCTGGGTGAAGCCCTCCAAGTACCTGGGTGTGTGGTGGTCGATGCATCTGGACGAGGAAAGCTGGGCCACCGGCCCGCGACATGCTGCCACCACGGCCAAGACCCAACGCGTGATCGACTTCGCTGCCCGGCATGGCTTCCGCGGCGTGCTGGTGGAAGGCTGGAACCCCGGCTGGAACGGCGACTGGGTCGGCAACGGCTACGCGTTCGATTTCACCCGGCCCACTGCGGACTTCGACATCGAGGCGCTGTCGGCCTACGGCGCGACGAAGGGCGTACACCTGATCGGCCACCATGAAACCGGCTGCGCCATCGAACACTACGAGGATCAGCTCGGCGCGGCGCTGGATCTCTACGCGCGGCTGGGCGTGGACTCGTTCAAGAGCGGCTATGTGTGCGATGACGGCCAGGTGGATCGGCGGAACCCGGCGGGTGGGCCACTGTGGCGCGAGTGGCACGATGGCCAGTTCATGGCCCGCCATCACCTCAAGGTGGTGCAGGAGGCGGCCAGACGGCATATCGCGGTGAACCCGCACGAGCCGATCAAGGACACCGGCCTGCGCCGCACCTACCCGAACTGGATCACCCGCGAAGGTGCACGTGGGATGGAGTACAACGCCTGGGGACAGCCGCCGAATCCGCCTGAGCACGAGGTCAACCTGGTGTTCACCCGGATGCTGTCCGGGCCGATGGATTACACCCCCGGCATCCTCAGCCTGAAGGGCCGTGGCGGCCAGGCGATCCCCAGCACGCTGGCGCGCCAGCTCGCCCTCTACGTGGCGATCTACAGCCCGATCCAGATGGCCGCCGACCTGCCCGAGCACTATGAGCAGCACCGTGAGGCCTTCCGCTTCATCGAAGATGTGGCGGTGGACTGGGAGGACACCCGCGTGCTCAACGGCGAGGTGGGCGACTTCGTGACCATCGTGCGCAGGGACCGCCACAGCCGCGACTGGTTCCTTGGCAGCATCACCGACGAACATGGCCGCGTGCTGCCCATCCCGCTGGGCTTCCTGGAGCCGGGCGTACGTTACCGGGCGGAAATCTATCGCGATGGGGACGGCGCCGATTTCCGCAGCAACCCCTTCGCCTTCGTGCGCGAGACCCGCGAGGTCACCAGCGCCGACGCGCTGACGCTCGTGCTTGCGCCGGGCGGCGGCCAGGCGATCCGCTTTACCCCGTTGTAGATCTGATCAGAGGTCTCGACGCAGGCCCATGACGGGTAGTGCCGGCCGCTGGCCGGCTCCTCCATCTGCCTGGCATCCCGAGGAGCCGGCCAGCGGCCGGCACTACCCGTCGACGTTTGCATGGCAAACCGTGGCGCGGTGGCGCGCATGCGCCAACGCAGCTGTAATCGCTTCCAACACGGCAAACGTCATTGAATACGTATGCAGGGTGATTCCCGCGGCAGGCGCGCTGCCTACCATAGCCACGCAGTCAACGGCCACCGCGCCATGACGCTCCCGGGTCCTCCGGGCAACCACAAAATCGATTGGCAACATTGCCTGGGAGGGGAAAATGTTGAACCGCAAGCGCAGCGCGCTGAGTCTCGCGCTGGCCGTCGCCCTGACGCCGTTGATGGCGTCGGCGCAGACCGCCGAATCCAGTACCACCACCCCACCGACCGGAAATACGGCAACCAACCTGGACACCGTCCAGGTCACCGGCATCCGCCGTGGCATCGAAAACGCGATCGCGATCAAGCAGGACGCCACCTCGGTGGTCGAAGCGATCTCGGCCGAGGACATCGGCAAACTGCCTGACGTGAGCATCGCCGAATCGCTGGGCCGCCTGCCCGACCTGGCCGCACAGCGCGTGGCCGGCCGCGCCCAGGTCATCAGCGTGCGCGGCCTGTCGCCGGATTTCGCCACCACCCTGCTCAACGGCCGCGAAGTGGTCAGCACCGGTGACAACCGCAGCGTCGAGTTCGACCAGTACCCCTCGGAACTGGTCAACGGCGTGACCGTCTACAAGACCCCGGACGCCGCCCTGGTCGGCCAGGGCCTGTCGGGCACCATCGACATGCAGACCGTGCGTCCGTTGAGCTTCGCCGAGCGCGTGATCGCGATCAGCGGCCGCTACCAGAAGAGCTCGCTGGGCAAGGCCGCCAACGTCGACCCGTACGGCAACCGTTTCAGCGCCAGCTACATCGACCAGTTCCTGGACAACACCCTGGGCATCTCGATCGGCTATGCGCACAGCGACATGCCCATCCAGGAAAACCAGGTCGGCCTGTACGAGCCGTGGACCACCGAGCAGACCGACCAGGGCAACCGCCCCGGCCTGGCTCCGGGCACCGTGTTTTCCGATGGCATCAAGGCCCTGCGCCGCACCGGCAACAACGAGCGCGACGGCGTGATGGCCACCGTGCAGTTCCGTCCGTCGAACGTGTGGACCAGCACGCTGGATGCCTTCCACACCGAAGCCGAGCAGATCGACACTGCCAACCAGTTCGAGGTCAACCTCAGCAACTACAACGGCGGCTATACCCCGGGCCTGCTGATCACCAACCCGCAGATCAACGCCGACGGCACCTTCGCCGGCGGCGTGGCGACCGGCGTGTATCCGCTGGTGCGCGGCATGTACAACAAGCGCAAGGACAAGATCGACGCGTTCGGCTGGAACAACGAGTTCAACTTCGAACGGGTCAAGGTCGTCGCCGACGTGAACTACTCCAAGGCCACGCGCAACGAACTGAATCTGGAGAACAACCTGCAGCTCACGCCGATGCCGCAGCTGGATTCGGTCGGCGTGGTGGTCAAACCGGATGGTTTCTCACAGATCAGCCCGGGCCTGGACTATTCCAATCCGGACGCGCTGTTCCTGACCAACACCATCTACGGCTCCGGCTACGGCAAGGTGCCGATGGTCGAAGACCGCCTGAAGGGCGCCCGCCTGCAGGCCACCTTTGCGATGCCCGATTCGCTGCCGTGGTTCTCCGATGTGGACGTGGGCGTGAACTACGCCGACCGCCGCAAGGACAAGACCCAGGCCGAGGGCAACATCCTGCTGGGCGACCAGGGCGATGCCAACATCGCCAGTGACCTGCAGTACGCGCCGGTCAACCTGGGCTTCGCCGGTATCGGCTACATCCCCGCCTGGAACGTCCCGGCCGCGGTGGACCGCTACATGGTGTTCAACCCGGTCACCAACCTGGACTATCTGATTCCCAAGGCCTGGACGGTGCAGGAAAAGACCAGCACCGCCTGGATCCGCGCCAACATCAACACCGACCTGGGCGAGGTGGGCCTGCGCGGCAACATCGGCGTACAGATGGTGCGTACCGACCAGAGCTCGCAGTCCAACTACTTCGACCGCTCACGTCCGGACGGCCAGAACATCCTGCCGATCGATGACGGCAAGACCTATACCGATTGGCTGCCCAGCTTGAACCTGGCCTTCATGTTCCCGCACCAGCAGACGCTGCGCTTCGCCGTGGCCAAGCAGGTGGCACGCCCGCGTGTGGACCAGATGCGTGCCGGCCTGGAGTTCGGCGTGGACACCGCCACCGGCAAGCCCGGCGGCAGCGGCGGCAACCCGCTGCTGGATCCATGGCGCGCCAACGCCATCGACCTCTCGTACGAAAAGTACTTCGGCGAGAAGGCCTACGTGGCCGCCGCGGTGTTCTTCAAGGACCTGAAGTCCTACGTCTACACGCAGTCGCGCGATGACTACGACTTCAGCGACCTGCTGGCCAGCTACGTACCGCCGCCGGGCATGATCGTGCCGGTGCTGCCGACCGGCACCTTCTCGGCCCCGCAGAACGGCCAGGGTGGCAAGCTGAAGGGCCTGGAGCTGACCGCCTCCTTCCCGCTGGAGATGCTGACCGAGAGCCTGCGCGGCTTCGGCGTGCAGGCCAGTGCGACGTTCAACGACAGCGACATCAAGATCCTGGATCCGGAAAGCGCCTCCAGCGTGGGAAGCGATCCGATCAGCCTGCCGGGCCTGTCCGAGCGCGTGTACAACTTCACCGCGTACTACGAGCGCAGTGGGTTCGAGGCACGCGTGAGCCAGCGCCGTCGCTCGGACTTCATCGGCGAGATCGGCAATTTCAACGGCAACCGCACCCTGCGTTACGTGGTCGGCGAGAACGTGACGGATGCGCAGGTCAGCTACACCTTCGCCGACAGCAGCAGCCTGCATGGGCTGACGCTGCTGCTGCAGGGAAGCAACCTGACCAACGAGCCGTATCGGACCTATGCCGGCACCAAGGATCGCCCGCTGGAGTACGTGGAGTGGGGCCGCACCTACATGCTGGGCGTGAACTACAAGTTCTGATTGAGCTTGCTTCAGCGACGTAATGGCAACATCGAAGAACCCGCTGCTTGTGCAGCGGGTTTTTTGTTGGATTTTCTTTGCCCTCTCAAAAGCGTCAGTGCCGACTGTCCGTGGCCTGGTCGGGGGTGTGTGGGTTCGCGGGACGCGCCGTAAACCCATCCATGGGGGCTCGTGAGCCGCATCCATGCGGCACACGAGCCCCCGCCAACCCACACACCCCCGCCCTTCGACAGTTGGTTGGTCGCCATGGGAGTGCAGTGCACTGCAACGCAAACCAGAGCAGGGTAAAGGAAGATCGAACGAGGTATCTGCGGTTAGGGCCAGCTCGAGCAGTTCGGCCGCCTCGACACTTTTGACCGTGCCGACTACTTCGAAAGCCCCGATTGCCGTGACCGCCTGGACCGTTCCGATCACACCGATCATCTCGACCGCACTGGCCGATACGACCGTTGCGAATGCTTCAACTGTTTCAACTGCTTCAACGCCTGAGACCAGCGCGTCAGCTCAAGCCTTTCGAATTCCGGTCAACATCAGCCTCGCCGGTGCGATGTCGTGCCTGCCCGGCATCGCCTTTCCCTTGCACACCGACACACTGTGAAAGGGTGGGCAGGGGTGGGTTGGCGGGACCGTATGCCGCCATGGATGGCGGCATACGAGCTTACATGGACGTACTTGCAGCGGGTCCCGCTGACCCACCCCTGCCCGCCCAAACCAGCACGACCGCAGCCCTGAGCGCTGTGGCTGTGGCTGTGGCTGTGGCTGTGGCTGTACCCAACGCCCGAACGCAAGACAAAAAAAGGGCGAGGCACCTGGCCCCGCCCTCTCAATACCACCGGAAAACCGATCAGCCGCGTCGCGCGCAATACATCGACTGCGCCGGCAACACCAGCTCACTCCCAACAACCTCGCCCGCGTCCGGACCAGGCACCTGCACCACCTGCCAGTCCCCCACCGGCAGCGACACCCGCACCGGATCCGCCGACAGATTGAACGCCAACAGCAGCGTCTCCTCCCCGTGCACCCGCTCGAACATCAACACCGGCTCGGCGCACGCAAGGAAACGGATATCGCCCACCAACAACGTCGGCATCGTCCGCCGCCACGCCAGGAACTGACGGAACGCGTTCAACACCGACTGCGGATCATGTTCCTGCGTCGCCACCGAGGCGGCCTGATGCTCCGCCGGAATCGGCAACCACGGCTCACCGGTCGTGAACCCCGCCTTCGGCGCATCGAGCCACGGCATCGGCGTGCGGCAGCCATCGCGGCCCTTGAAGTTCGGCCAGAAGGTGATGCCATACGGATCCTGCAGCGCCTCGAACGGCACATCCGCTTCGCCCAGCCCTAGCTCCTCGCCTTGGTACAGGCAGATCGAACCCCGCAGCGAACACAGCATCGCTACCAGCATCCGCGCCAACCGCGGTTGGGCCGGATGGCCGCCCCAGCGCGTCACTGCGCGCTCCACGTCGTGGTTGGAAATCGCCCAGCACGGCCAGCCTTCGGTCATCGTCGCTTCCAGCCGCGACACCGTATCGCGGATGTAACCGGCGCTGAAATCCTTCACCAGCAGCTCGAAGCTGTAGCCCATGTGCAGCCGGCCCGGCGCGGTGTACTCGGCCGTGGTGGCCAGCGAATCTTCCGCGGAGATCTCGCCCAGGCTGACCGAGCCGGGGTACTCGTCCAGCAGCACGCGCAGCCGCTCGATGAACCCGATGTTCTCCGGCTGGGTGTTGTTGTAATAGTGGTACTGGTAGGCGTACGGGTTGTCCGCGCTGAAGCCACGGCCCAAGCGCTTCTCCAGCGGCTTGGCCGGGTTGTCGCGCAGCTGTGCATCGTGGAAGCAGAAGTTGATCGAATCCAGGCGGAAGCCGTCCACGCCGCGATCCAGCCAGAACCGCACGTAATCCAGCGTGGCCTGCTGCACCGCCGGGTTGTGGAAGTTCAGGTCGGGCTGGTCGGCCAGGAAGTTGTGCAGGAAGTACTGCTCGCGGCGCGGCTCCCACTGCCAGGCCACGCCGCCGAAGATCGACATCCAGTTGTTGGGCGGGGTGCCGTCCTCGCGCGGGTCGGCCCATACGTACCAGTCCGCCTTGGGATTGGTACGGTCCTGGCGGCTCTCCTGGAACCAGGCATGCTCGATCGAGGTATGGCTGAACACCTGGTCGATCATCACCTTCAGGCCCCGCGCATGCGCCTTGGCCAGCAGCTGGTCGAAGTCGGCCAGCGTGCCGAACATCGGATCGACATCGCGGTGGTCGGCGATGTCATAGCCGAAGTCGGCCATCGGCGATTTGAAGAACGGCGAGACCCAGATCGCGTCGACGCCCAGCGCGGCCACGTAGTCCAGGCGTTCGATGATGCCGGGCAGGTCGCCCACGCCATCGCCATTGGCATCCAGGAAACTGCGCGGGTAGATCTGATAGATGACGGCACCGCGCCACCATGGAGACTGCGACATTGAGGCCCCCCTTCGGGCTTCCACGGCACCCCAGAGGGGGCCAGAAACGAACCCGACAAGCTTAGCTGCGCGCCTCCAGTGGTGGGGTTGCTTGCATACGTATTCACGCCAGATGCCGGCGCGGGGCGCATTCCCAGCGCCCGGCCGGGCGGCAGCCAACCGGGCACGGCGCATCGGTGGCGGCGCCCAGGATCGGCAGGGTCCGGCCCCCGCCCCGCGTCTGCCGCGCACCTTGGCCGGGCCACAGGCGCGTCTTCGCAGGCGGAATACGACGGCACCGCCTATAATTCCGGCCAAGCCTGAAAGTCAGACCGCATGACCATCACCGAAGACACCCGCCCCGCGCTGGGCCTGCCCCAGATCCAGTCGCTCGCTGCGCCCGACATGGACGCCGTCGATGCGCTGATTCGTCGCCGACTGTCCTCGGATGTCGTGCTGATCAACCAGATCGCCGACCACATCATCTCGGCCGGCGGCAAGCGCCTGCGCCCGATGCTGGTGATGCTGGCTGGCCGCGCGGTCGGCCAGGCCGGTGCGGAACACCACCAGCTGGCCGCGATCATCGAGTTCATCCATACCTCGACCCTGCTGCACGACGACGTGGTGGACGAATCCAGCCTGCGGCGTGGCCGCAGCACCGCCAATGCGCTGTGGGGCAACGCCCCGAGCGTGCTGGTCGGCGATTTCCTCTACTCGCGCAGCTTCCAGCTGATGGTCGAACTGGACCGCATGCCGGTCATGCGGATCCTGGCCGACACCACCAACCGCATCGCCGAGGGGGAGGTGCTGCAGCTGCTGCACGTGCATAACCCGGATACCGACGAGGCCGCCTACCTGCGTGTGATCGAGCGCAAGACCGCGGTGCTGTTCGCCGCCGGCACCCGTCTGGGCGCGCTGGCCAGTGGTGTCGATGAGGCCACCCAGCAGGCGCTGTACGATTACGGCATGCACCTGGGCTACGCCTTCCAGATTGCCGACGATGTGCTGGACTACTCGGCCAACGCCGATGAGCTGGGCAAGAACCTGGGCGACGACCTCGCCGAGGGCAAGGCCACCCTGCCGTTGATCCACGCGATGGCGCATTCGGATGCGACCACCCGCGAGCGCCTGCGCGAGATCGTGCAGAACGGTGACGCCGAGGCGATGCCGGAAGTGCTGGCGGCCATCCACGCCACCGGCGGGCTGGACTACAGCCGCGCGCGCGCCGAGGAGTATGCCGACGCCGCCGAGCGTGCGCTCGACGGCCTGGCCGACAACGATGCCGTGGCCGCCCTGCGCGGGCTCGCCCGTTACGCGGTGCAGCGTTCGCATTGACGGAGGGCGTTCCGCCCGACGGTCGTATCCCTCAGAGGTAGAGCCGACCGTTGGTCGGCTGCGCTTCGCCCCCGCACCACGATCACCGATAGATGTACCACGCCATGCGCGGTGCAGCCGACCAACGGTCGGCTCTACCGGGGGGTGGTCTCGAACCGCTCCTCACCGGGCTCTGGTCTCGAACCGCTCCTCGAAGAATTCATCCAGTGCCTTCCAGGCACGCTTGGCCGCCCGTTCGTTGTACAGGCAGCCTGGCGGGCTGTTGGCATCGGATTCGGCGAAGCAGTGCACCGCGCCACTGTAGTTGGTGAACTCCCAGTCGACCTTGGCCGCGTTCATTTCCTGCTCGAAGCTGGCGATGTCCGCTTTGCTTACGCCCTTGTCGTCGGCGCCATTGAGCACCAGCACGGAGGGATGCGTCCCGCCGGCCTTGGCCGGCAGCGGTGAGCCCAGGCCACCGTGCAGGCTGACCACGCCAGCCAGCGGTGCGCCGGCGCGCGCCATCTCCAGCACCGTGGTGCCGCCGAAGCAGAACCCGACCGCGCCGATCCGGCTGGCATCCAGCGGCGCCTTGCCGGCCTGGGCCTTGAGCACCTCGATCGCCTTGAGCGCACGGGCGCGCAGCACGGGGCGGTCGTTGCGCAGCTTGGTCGCCACCGGACCGGCCTCGGCGTCGGTCTTCGGTCGCACGCCCTTGCCGTACACATCGGCGACCAGCACCACGTAGTCATCGCCGGCCAGCTGCTTGGCCTTGGCGATGGCCGAGTCGTTCACGCCCTTCCAGTTCGGCACCATCACCAGGCCGGGGCGCTTGTCATTGTCACTGTCGTCGTAGACCAGCACCCCACTGAACGTGGTGGCGTCCTGGGTCCACTCCACCGGCTTGGCCTGCATTGCCGCCAGCGCGGGCAACGCCGTCATTCCCAACAGCACCGCCGCACCCCACCGCCATTGCCTGTTCATGCGTCTGCTCCCGACAGAAAGAGCCCCGAGTGTATGACGGCCGGTTGACGGCACCGTGTAGAAGCGCCGGGTCGACGGCCCCCCCGGTGATCCGGCAGGCCGGCCACGCCCGACCTCATCTGGATTGACCACCGCCGTCCCTGTTATTGAATTAACTACCTCCGTCCCTGTTATGGCAGGCTGGCCGGCCCCGTGTACGGAATACCCCATGAGCCTTGTCGACCGTTTCCTGTCCGGCCTGGTGCCGCGCCTGCCCGAAGATGATGCGCGGATGTGGGCCTGGGTCGAGGGCGCTAGTGCAGCCGATCTGCAGCGCCTGCGCGAGCGCTGGCCGCAGGCGCCCGAGAGCCTGCTTGCACTGCTGGCGCGGGTCGACGGCACGCATTTCCGCGCCTACCCGGGCGGCGAGGTGGTGGTGCTGATGCTGGGCTCGGACGTCGAAGAGGGGCATTACCCCTACTACCTGCGTTCGGTGGACCAGGTCTTCGAGGACAGCGCGCAGTGGGATGACAGCATCCGCTCGATCTACGAGGAATGGCTGGAGGAAGACCCGGAGATTCTCGGCGACGGCATCGATGCCGACCTGCCGATGGGCAAGCGCCTGTGCTTCTCGCACTGCATGAACAACGGCGGCAGCTCGATGCTGTACCTGGATTTCGATCCCGCGCCCGGTGGCACGGTCGG
The DNA here is from genome assembly GCF_030128875.1 of Stenotrophomonas sp. BIO128-Bstrain. Lineage (NCBI taxonomy): Bacteria > Pseudomonadati > Pseudomonadota > Gammaproteobacteria > Lysobacterales > Lysobacteraceae > Stenotrophomonas > Stenotrophomonas sp. BIO128-Bstrain. The sequence continues at coordinate 2,808,715 of NZ_CP124620.1, forward strand.
CCAGGTGGTGCGCTACCTGCACGACCCGGACAGCTACCGGGTGATCGCGCCGAGCTTCGATGCATACCTGCAGCAGCTCATCGAAAACGACTACGCCTTCATCGATGAGGAAGAGGTCTGACGCGTAGATCACCGACGTGCCCCGCGCGGATGAACGATGCCGCACATCCAAGGGGCAGAGCCACGCCATGCGTGGCTGCGCCATCCACACCACGGTAGAGCCACGCCATGCGTGGCTGCGCCATCCACACCACGGTAGAGCCACGCCATGCGTGGCTGCGCCATCCACACCACGGTAGAGCCACGCCATGCGTGGCTGCGCGATCCACACCAACGGCAGCCACGCATGGCGTGGCTCTACAGCGACCTATCAGGCGATCCCGATCCCCGGGATCGCCGTGATCTGGTCCGGATCGAAGCCGGCCAGTTCGGCGAAGTGGCGGCCACGGGCGACGTAGTCGCGGTACACGCCATAGCTGGGCGCACCCGGCGACAACAGCACCACCCCGCCCTGCCCGCCGAGCGCGGCCTGCGCCAGCTGCATGGCCTCGGGCAGATCGGTGGCCGCATGCAGACCGAAACGGCCGGCATCGGCCAGCGGCTGCAGCAGTGCGTGGATGCGCGGGCCGTTGGCGCCCATCGTGACGATCTCCACCGGCGGTACGTCGTGCGCCATGTGCGCAACGAAGTCGTGCCAGTCCAGTCCACGATCATGCCCGCCCACCAGCAGCGCGATGCGGTGCCCGGCGAAACATTCCAGCGCCGCCAGGCTCGCATGCGGCGTGGTGCTGATCGAATCGTTGATGTAGGTGATCCCCTCGCGCGTCCCGATGGTCTGCAGGCGGTTGGGCAGCGGGCGGAAGTCCTGCACCCTCGGCGCGAGCGCCACAGCGTCCGGGCCCAGCGCTTCGATCGCCGCCAGCACCGCGCACAGGTTGCCGCGGTTGTGCCGACCGGGCAGCGGAGTATGCGAGGTATCGAACACCGGCTGCTCGCCGCGATGCACGACATCGCCGCGCATGTGCCAACCCAGCGGCTGGTTGAACCAGATGATCTCGCTGCGGGGCAGCGACAGCCCGGCCAGGTGTGGATCGGCTGCGTTGAGCACCGCGATCCGCGGCGCGGCCCCGGTGACCAGCTGCAGCTTGTCTTCGATGTAGCGCGCTTCGCTGCCGTGCCAGTCCAGGTGTTCGGGGAACAGGTTGAGCACGATGGCGACCTGTGGGTGCGCGCCACTGCGCGCGACCTCGCCGGTCTGGTAGCTGGAGAGTTCCACCGCCCAGTACTGCGGCGCGGGCTGCGGCGCCAGCACTTCCAGCAGCGGCAGGCCGATGTTGCCGATCAGCCCGGTGCGCGCGCCCGAGGCGCGCAGCAGGTGCGCCAGCAGCGCGGTCGTGGTGCTCTTGCCCTTGGTGCCGGTCACGCACACGGTGTCGTGCACGATGCCGTCGGCGGCGGCCTGCTCGGCGAACCACAGCGAGGTACCGCCGATGAACTGCGTGCCCTGCGCGCCGGCGTGCAGGGCCGCCTCGCCATACGGGCTGATGCCCGGTGATTTGATCACCACGTCGAACGCGGCGAGCGCCTCGCCGGTGACCTCCGATCGCACCGTCAGCGCAGCGCCGGTTTCCTCGCGCGCCGCGGCGGCCTCGGCTTCCGGGCAGAACAGGGTCAGCGGCAGCGATGGCAGTCGCTGCTGCAGGACGCCGAACGCAGCGCGCCCCTCGCGTCCCCATCCCCATAGGGCAACGCGCTTTCCCTCAAGCTGCGAAATTCGCACGCAGGCGCTCCCAGATCGCCGGCGGAATGCGGTGTTCGCCTTCCAGTACCAGCAGCGGTTCGATCTGCAGTTCGGTGGCCTCCAGCCGCGGGCGGATCTCGTGGACGAAACGCTTCACCAGCGCGTCCTCGTTCCACTCCGGGCGCGCGGCCAAGGTCGCCATCGCCGCTCGCGATTCGCGGCCTTCGCCGACGCACTCGAACGGTTTGTGGTCCTGGAATTCCAGCAGCGCATCGAAGCCCGGGGCCTGCTCGATATCGTCGAGGAGGTTGCGGCCGAAGATGCCGACCAGGCGCATCTTGGGCATGAACGGAGCCAGCGCCAGGAACACGAAGTGACACTTCGGGCAGACGCCGCACCAGCGGTTCACCGGGCGCTCGCCCAGGATGTGGAAGTTGCGGTTGCAGCTGGAGAAATGCGCGTCGTAGAAATCGCTCTTGGCGAACTGACGCGCGACCGCCAGCTCCGAAAGCGGGCGCAGCAGCGAGTAATAGTGCAGGTCCGCCGCAACGTGCTGCTCCAGGTGCTCGCCGAAGGCCTGCTCGAACGCCCAGCCCTTCGACCACTGGTGGTTGACCTCGCCGGTGCCGGGAATCTGGCTGCCATAGCTGGCCGAGCGTTCGTTGGAGAACACCACCTGGTCCACGCCCTGCAGCAGCGCGGCCAGCACCATGATCGCCGAGTTCACCGCGGTGACCGGGATATGCCCGTTCCAGGCGCCCTGGCGATTGAGCTCGAACAGCTCCGGGGCCAGCGTGCGGCCGATGTTGAGGATCGGCAGGCCGGTGCGCTCGGCGCAGGCGCGGATCAGCTGCGAGCCACCGATCCAGGTGACGGTCTCGGCGATGCCCAGGTGGCGCAGCGCTTCGATGCTGACCAGCGAATCCTTGCCGCCGCCGATGGCGACCAGCGCGTGTTCGCGCAGGCCCAGTGCCGGCGCGGCGAAGGCCTCGCCCTCCACCGGCAGGCGGAACCGGCCACGCAGGTTCAGCCCATTGCGGTAGGCGAACTCGCCCAGGCCGTTGAGGTAGACCGTCTCCACCAGCGCGGCGGTGGCCGCATCGATGGTGTAACTGTCGATGCGCACCTGCTCGGGAACGCCCGCCTTGTAATAGCTCACACCGGCGATCAGGTGCAGCAGGCGCAGGGCGCGCTGCACCGCCTCGGCGCGGTCGCCCTCGAGCACGAACGGCGCACCGGGGATGGTGACCGTCTCGATCAGTTCCGGGCCGTCATCGAAGGCGTAGACCAGCTGCGCCACGCCGGTGTCCGCGGCGAACGCGCAGCGGACGAAGCGGAAAACGGCAACCTGGTGTTTATCAAAAGCAGTCATGGTGTATCCGGTTTGAAAGGCGGCAGGCAGCGGTCACGGGCCATCATCGATGACGTCCTCGCGCGGCAGCTCGCGCTGGTTGTAAGTGTTGGCCATGACGTAGCCATACGCGCCGGCGTCGGCGATCAGCATCACATCGTCCGGCGCGGTCGAGGCCGGCAGGCGGCGACGCTTGCCGAACACATCGCTGGATTCGCAGATCGGCCCGACCACATCGAACATCGCTTCGGAGTAGCCGCTGAGGCGGCTGAGATTCTCGATGTCATGCCAGGCGTCGTACAGGGCCGGACGCATCAGAGTATTCATGCCCGCATCCAGACCGACGCGGCGGATGCCGTCCTTCTCCACCACCTGGGTGGCCCGGGCCAGCAGCACGCCGGACTCGGCCACCAGATAGCGGCCCGGCTCGATCGCCAGGCGGAACGCCGGGTGCACGGCCTTCACTTCGGCAAGGCCGGCGGCCCACGCGTCCAGATCGAAGGGCTCGTCGTCGGCGCTGTACGGAATCGGCAGGCCACCGCCGATATCGATGGTCTCGACGCTGCCGATGCGGCGGGCGAACCCGGCCAGCTCATCGCACATCAGGCGCCAGTGCTGCGCGGTTTCCACGCCGCTGCCCAGGTGGGCATGCAGGCCGACCACGCGGGTGCCCAGCTCGCCGGCGATGCGCACGAACTCATCCACGCGCGCGATCGGCAGGCCGAACTTGGAGTCCTTGCCGCCGGTGCGGACCTTGGCATGGTGACCTTCGCCACGGCCCAGGTCCACGCGCAGCCACAGCTCGCGGTTGCTGAACAATTCCGGCCAGCGCTGCAGCGCTTCCACGTTATCCAGGGTGACGGTGACGCCCAGCGCGAACGCGGCATCGTATTCGGCGTGCGGCGCAAAGCTGGGGGTGAACAGCACGCGCTTGGGCGACAGCGTCGGCAGCGTGTTGAACACGTGCTTGAGCTCGCCGTGCGAGACGCACTCCAGGCCGAAGCCTTCCTGCTCCAGCACTTCCAGGATGGCCGGGTGCGAGTTGGCCTTGATCGCGTAGTAACGCTGGTCGATCGCCTTGATCGCGTTCAGCGCGCGCGCACGCGCCCGCACCGTCGGCAGGTTGTAGACGTAACGCGGCGTACCGGCCTGGGCGAGCGTCAGCAGGTGCTCGCGCTGGCCCCGCCACCAGGCGGTTTCGCGCGGGCGGATGGTGCCGGCGATCTCGCGCCAGCGCGGGCCGAATACTTCGCCCTCTTCCACCGGCATTGCGCCGCTGTCGATCAGCTCGGCGTGCAGGATCGGCAGCAGCCCGTCCGCATCCGCCTCGTCGATCACGAAGGTCAGGTTCAAATCGTTGGACGACTGCGAAATCATGTGCACGCGTTCGCGGCCGAAGGTGGCCCACACGTCCGAGAGCTTGTGCAGCAGCGAGCGCATGCCGCGGCCGACCAGGGTGATCGCCGCGCACGGCACGATGATCTTGACCTTGCAGATCTGCGAGAGGTCGGCCGACAGCGCGGCCAGCACGTCGGTGCTGACCAGGTTCTCGGAGGGATCCAGCGAAACGGTCACGTTGGTCTCGGCCGAACCGATCAGGTCAACGGACAGGCCATGCTTCTTGAACAGCCCGAACACGTCGGCCAGGAAGCCGACCTGCTGCCACATGCCGATGCCTTCCATCGAGACCAGCACGATCCCGTTGCGGCGGCTGATCGCCTTCACGCCAGGCACCGCTGCGGCATTGCCGTCGATGCTGGTGCCCGGCAGTTCGGGACGCTCGGTATCCAGGATCGCCATCGGCACCCCGGCGTCGCGGCACGGCTTGATCGAACGCGGGTGCAGCACCTTGGCGCCGGTCGTCGCGATTTCCTGCGCCTCGTAATAGTCCAGGCGGGTCAGCAGGCGCGCGTCCGGCACGTCCTTCGGGTTGGCACTGAACATGCCCGGCACGTCGGTCCAGATCTCCACGCGGCTGGCGCCGAGCAGCGCACCGAAGTACGCCGCCGAGGTATCCGAACCGCCACGGCCGAGGATGGCGGTGCCGCCATCGGCGTGGCGGGAGATGAAGCCCTGGGTGATCAGCATGCGGGTCGGCTGGGCGCGGAAACGCGCGGCCCAATCGGCCTCGGCACGCCACTGGCAGTTCACCGACAGGCGCTGCGACCACTCGCTCTGGCTGGGCTGCGGCGGCAGCGCATCGAGCCACTCGCGTGCGTCCATCCAGCCGAAATCCAGACCGCTGGCGCGCAGGTAGGCCGCACCGACGGTCGAGGACAGTAGTTCGCCCTGGCCCAGTACCTCGGCCTGCCACTCCAGCGGCCGCCCGGCGGCACGCGGATCGTCCAGCAGCCCGGCAAGCGCGTCCAGACGCACGTCCAGCGCGGTGGCATCCAGCTCCAGCTCGGTCAGGAACGCGCGGTGGCGCGCGACCAGCGCCGCGACGCGGTCGCGGCTGTCGGCGGCGCCATCGGCGATCGCGGTGAGTTCATTGGTCACCCCGGACAGCGCCGACACCACCACCAGCACGCGCGAGCCCGTTTCTTCCGCCCGTTTTTTCGCCAGTTTGCCGATGGTGTCCCAGCGGTGACGACGCGACACGGAGGTGCCGCCGAACTTCAGTACGATCCAGCGATCGACAAGGGGGGAAGCTGACATGGAGGTGGAGGTTTGGGTAGTGAGGGGAATCGCCCGGCACGCCGGGCCGAACCCCCGATTCTATGCCAAGCCTGGCCGTTGCAGGGCCCGGGCGGCCCAGGCCGGGCGGATTTGGCCGGTCGCCGGTGCGCGGGGCGCCGGTCACGGCCCGGAACGCAGCCCCGATTGGTAAGCTGCCCGCCCGTTTTTCGTTGAGCGCATCGCCATGACCTCCCGTCGTTTCCTGCAGCTGGATGTGTTCTCGCCCTACCCCGGCGCCGGCAACCCGCTGGCCGTGGTACTCGATGCACAGGGCCTGGACGAGGCAGCGATGCAGGCCATCGCCCGCTGGACCCGGCTGCCGGAGACCACCTTCGTGTTTCCCCCGCAGGCACCCGGTGCCAGCTACGGCATCCGCATGTTCAGCCCGCAGAAGGAAGTCCCGTTCGCCGGCCACCCCAGCGTGGGCACCGCCCATGCCGTGCTGGAACTGGGCGTGGCCGCGCCGGTCGAGGGCGTGCTGGTCCAGGATGGCATCGCCGGAGCGCTGCCGCTGCGCGTGGACGGCAGCGGCGCTACCCGCACCATTGCGATCCGCACGCCGCGTGCAGCGGTGGCCGAAGTGACGACCGCCAACGATCCCCGCCTGCAGGCCGCGCTGACCGGGTGGCCGCTGGGCAGCCTGCCGCCGGCGCGCATGGCCGGTGGCCGCAGCTGGTGGGTGGTTGAACTGGCAGACGAAGCGGCCCTGCGCGCACTCACCCCGGACTGGGATGCCGTGGCCACCCTGGCCGAAGCGACCGACAGCATGGGCGTGTTCGCCTATGCGCGCAGCCAGGGCCAGGCCTGGGATCTGGCGGTGCGTGCGTTCGTCGGCAACGGTCGCCGCTTTGAAGACGCCGCCTCCGGTGCGGCCAATGCGGTGCTGGCTGCCTGGCTGGACAGCCGCGATGCGCTGCCCGGCACCGCGCACGGCTACGTCGTCAGCCAGGGCCGCGAAGTGGGCCACGATGCGCGCCTGACCCTGCGCATCGATGACCATGGCGATGTCTGGTCCGGCGGCCAGGTGCAGACCGTCATCCGCGGCACGCTGGACTGGTGATCCCGGCGGCGGCGCGTCAACGCGCCGCGTCGTACACCGGTGCGCCATCGACCCAGGTCGAGCGCACCTGAAGGTCGGCCAGTTCGGCGGGGGCGACGCTGAGTGGATCGCGGTCGAGCACCACGAAATCCGCGCGCAGGCCGGGCTGCAACCGGCCGACCTGGGCGTCGTCATGGCCTGCCCACGCGGCGTCGGCAGTGAAACCCCGCAGCGCTTCGGCCGCGGTCAGGCGCTGATCGGGCTGCCAGCCCGCCGGCGGTTGGCCGGCACGGTCCTGGCGGGTGACGGCGGCATACAGGCCCAGGCGGGGATCCACCTGCTCCACCGGGAAATCCGACCCCAGCGCAAGCCGAGCACCGGAGGCCAGCATCCGTCGCCACGCATAGGCACCAAGGATGCGCTCGGGCCCGACCCGATCCTGCGCCCAGCCCATGTCCGAGGTGGCGTGGGTAGGTTGCATCGAGGCGATCACGCCGAGCTGGGCAAAGCGCGGAATGTCCTCCAGCGCAACCACCTGCGCATGTTCGATGCGCCAGCGATGGTCGCCACTGCGGCGCTCGCCGAGCACCCGTGCATAGGTATCCAGCGCGATCCGGTTGCCGCGGTCGCCGATCGCATGCGTGGCGACCTGGACATGGCAGGCATCGGCTTTGCGCACGGCGGTCTCGAAGTCCTCAGGTGAGGTGACCAGCAAGCCGCGGTTGTGCGGGTCATCGCTGTAATCTGCCAACAGCGCCGCACCGCGGCTGCCCAGCGCGCCATCCATAAACAGTTTGACCCCGCGCATTTCCAGCCGGCCGCCGGCGTGCTGGTAGGCCCCGTTCGCGCACAGATCGGCCAATGCTTCGCTGTTGCCATCGGCATAGGCATCGATGCGCAGCGGCAACTTGCCGGCGTCGGCGAAGCGGCGCATCAGGGCCAGATCGGCGCGCGATACGCCCATGTCGTGCACGCCGGTCAGGCCCTGGCTGACTGCTTTGTCGAGCGCGCGGGTCAGCATCTGCTCGCGTGCGGCCTCGCCCGGGGCCGGTATCGCCGCCTGCACCAGGGTCATCGCTTCATCGATGAACACCCCGCTCGGCTGGCCCTTGGCATCACGCACGATGCGCCCACCTGCAGGCTGCCAGTTGCCCTTCAGCGCGCGTTGCCCGGGGCGCTGGGCGACCGCGCGCAGTGCCGCGCTGTTGCCCCAGCCGGCGTGGCCGTCGATGCGGCCCAACCAGACCGGGCGGTCCGGGAATGCAGCGTCGAGATCGGCCACGGTCGGAAACTGTTTGCCCGGCCAGCGGTTCTGGTCCCAGCCACTGCCCAGCAGCCAGCCCTCGGGGTTCTCCGCCGCAAAGCGCTGCAGGCGCGCGACGATGTCGGCAGTGCTGGTCGCGCCGGTCAGGTCGGCCTGCATCAGGGTGCTGCCGAGGAACATCAGGTGCGCGTGCGCGTCGATCAGGCCCGGGATCACGGTCGCCTGGCCGACGTCGGTCAGCGCCGCCAGTGGATACAGCTCGAGCATCGCCTGCCGGTCACCGACGGCAAGCACGCGCCCGGTCTCGGTCTCCCATGCCAGCGCGGTGGCGGTCGGCGCGTCCGGATCGCCGGTGTGGATGGTGGCGGCGGTCAACAGGCGGACATCGGCCTGCGCGGTCCCCGCCAGCAGGCAGGCCATCAGGGCAGCGAAAGCAGTCGGACGCATGCAGACACCCCACAAAAGGAAAGCGGCGACTATGCGGCGGCCGCTTTCCCATCACAATCTGCCTGTGCACCAATCGTGCGCCGATCAGCTGGCCAGTTCGGCTTCCAGCGTGATCGGCACCGCACTGAGCGCCTTGGAGACCGGGCAGTTCTGCTTGGCGTCATCGGCGATGGCACGGAACTGGGTGGCCTCGATGTTCGGCACCACGGCCTTCACCTTCAACGTGATCTGCGACAGCTGCGGGCCACCTTCCATCGAGAGGTCGACCTTGGCTTCGGTATCCAGCGAGGTCGGCACGAAACCGGCTTCGGTGAGCTTGGCCGACAGCGCCATGGTGAAGCAGCCGGCGTGTGCGGCGGCGATCAGTTCTTCCGGGTTGGTGCCCTTCTCATCGCCGAAGCGGCTGCTGAAGGCATAGCGGGTTTTGTCCATCAAGCCGCTCTGGGGCGTGCTCAATTGTCCCTTGCCTGTCTTGAGGTCACCTTCCCAATGCGCGGTGGCATGACGCGAAATACCCATCGTTGATCTCCTGCGGGATGAATGGCCAGGCCAGCCTAGACCGGTCCGCGTTAGCACCGTGTCTGGCCGCCGCCAGCCTGCTGCCGGGTGTCGCCCCCAGCTGAATCGGCGATCAGGATGGATGCTGTTTTCAAGTGGTTTTCGTGCGACAGTCGGGGTGCGACGGTCCATGACCGATGGCACCCGCCGCGAGGGCGGACCCTGTTTTTTGGCTATGACCTGATGCACCGCGGTAACGAAGGGCGTGGAAATCACGAATTTTTATGCGTCTGCCTATTGGCGGCGCCCCACAGTTGCCCTACATTTCGCTTGCCGACGGGGTTCGGCGCGACCAAACAACCAACCGTTCACGGAACAGGAAACCATGGCAAAGACCGCTAAGAAGGCTGCCCCGAAGAAGGCAGTAAAGAAAGTCGCTACGAAGGCAGCCGCGAAGCCGGCCGCTCCCAAGCCGATCAAGGAAGTGCTGAGCAAGTCTGGTCTGGTTGCACACATCGTTGAAGCGTCCGGCGTTGTCGCCAAGGACGTGCGCGCCGTGCTCGCCTCGCTGGAAGGCGCCGTCGCCGCTTCGGTGCACAAGAAGGGCGCTGGCAGCTTCACCCTGCCGGGCCTGCTGAAGATCTCCACCGTCAGCGTGCCGGCCAAGCCGAAGCGCAAGGGCATCAACCCGTTCACGAAGGAAGAGCAGTGGTTTGCCGCCAAGCCGGCGTCGACCAAGCTGAAGGTGCGTCCGCTCAAGAAGCTCAAGGACGCCGCGCTCTAATCTGCGCGCTTCCTGCAGCACCCGACGGGACGGCTCACGCCGTCCCGTTTTTTTTGGAGGTTCTGCCATCCCATCGAGGCGGCGGGTGGGTCCGACGCTGGCGAAACACAGCGTTTCCAAAGCCATCAACGGCGCGCCCTTCCCGCGCAGATGCCTGTCCTGCCGTGATCCACGCGATGACAGGACCGGCCGGAACGCACAGGGTGGAACACTGCGTGCGACCGCGCCTGTCGTCGCGGTGCGGATCGCAGCCTATGGTGGCCTTGTCCCCCACCGCGCAGGCAGCCATGGCCAGCTCTTCTTCCCAGCGTTACCGCATCACCGTCACCCCGATCGAAAAGGACGGCCTGCAGTGCAGCGGGCGCTGCACCATCGAGCTGGAGCATCGTGCGCAGCAGGACTGGATGCGCCTGCTGGAAATCGCACGGCGCAACACCGGCCTCAGCGGAGACGAACGGGCCGCGGCGATCGTCGCCACCCAGCTGCTGCGCGATCTCGCCCAGCGCCATGCCGATGAACCCAGCCACCCGCTGACCGTGCTGCAGCCGCAGCTGGACGAGGTGCTGGCCGCGCTGGAATCGATCCAGGGCGCGCCCTGAGCCCACCACCCGCACGCGTCAAAGCTGGATTCAGCCGCGCGCGTTATTGTTGGCGTCTCATTCCCGCACGGCCTGCCGTCATGAACGTTCGCCCGCTGTTGTCCCGCCTCGCCGCCTGCACCGTGCTGCTGGCCGCCGCCATCGGCGCGCAGGCCGCGCCCAGCATTTCCGGCCGTCAGTTGTCGGTGGGCGCCACCGATGTGCAGCAGTACCTCGATGGCAGTTTCCCGCGCACGCAGGACGCGCTGGGCGGCCTGATCGCGATGACCATGAGCCATCCCCAGCTCACCCTGCCGCAAGGCAACCGCCTGGATCTGGGTTTCGACATCGCCATGGCCACTGCCGGCGGCAACCCCGCCCCGCTGGGCAAGGTCAAGCTGAGCAGTGGCCTGCGTTATGACGCGCAGACCCAGGGCTTCCACCTGCAGGAACCGACGGTCGATGACTTCACGCCGGCCAACAATGGCGGCAAGCTCGATTCGCGCACGCGTGGCCTGCTCAACACCTGGCTGGTCGATTACGCCCGGCGCGAGCCGATCTACAAGATCGACCCGACGGTCGCGGCGGTCCTGGGCACGCTGCAGGTGCAGTCGGCGCAGGTAGAGAACGGCAAGCTGGTGGTCACCTTCAACCAGGACCTCGGTGCGTTGGTGCCGGCAGGCTTGCTGAGCAAGTAACCGGAAATGGCACCGACCCACGGTCGGTGCGTGCATCCATCAAGCGGCCAGCGCCTTGGCCACGGCATCGGCGAACGCCGGGATGTCACCCGGCTTGCGGCTGGTGATCAGGCCACCATCCACCACCACCTCGGCATCGGTCCACTCGGCACCGGCATTGCCCAGATCGGTTTTCAGCGACGGCCACGAGGTCACCTTGCGGCCCTTGGCCAGGCCGGACTCGACCAGCAGCCACGGCCCGTGGCAGATCGCAGCAACCGGCTTGCCCGCGGCGCCGAAGGCCTTGATCAGGACCACCGCGTCGGTATCGATGCGCAGCTTGTCGGGATTGATCACGCCGCCGGGGAGGACCAGCGCGTCGTAGTCGTCGGCCTTGGCGCCCTTCAAGGGGGCATCGACCTTCACGTTCTCGCCCCAGTCCTTGTCTTTCCAGCCGCGGATCTGACTGGCGTCACCGGGGGCGATCACCTTCACAGAGGCGCCCCAGGACTCCAGCAGTCGCTTGGGTTCCTGCAGCTCGGACTGTTCGAAACCATCGGTAGCGAGGATCGCGATGTGCTTGCCGTTGAGTGCATGTGCCATTGAGCGGCTCCAGTAAGTAGGAGCCTTCAGTGTGGCCAGGCATGCATTGGGCGACGGTGACCAGGATGTGCACAGCGTGTCGGCGCAGTCACCGGCGCACGTGGCCGGTGACCGCCGGCGCGGTCAGCGCTTGGGCTGGAGCATCGTGCCGGTGCACTTTTTAGAGCCGCAGCGGCATTCCCAGATCTTCTTCAGGCGCGCGGTGTGACGCTCGGCCAGGGTGATGCCGTAGTTGTAGGTCAGCTCGTCGCCCGGCTGGATATCCTTGATCGCCTCGATGAAGACCTTGTCCTCGCGGCGGTTGTCGCCCTCGGCTTCCTCGATCACCGCTTCGCAGTTGGGCTCGCAGCTGTGGTTGAGCCAGCGCGCATCATTGCCCTTGTAGTTCGCATCGATGACGTAGTCGTCATTGAGGGTGAACAGGAAGGTATGACCACTCTCCACATCCCCGGTGTCGTCGGCATCCACGTCGGCGTGGCTGCGCAGCAGACCCTTGTACTGGATGACCCGCTCACCTTTCTTGATCGGCGCCAGCGCGAACACGCCATTGCCATGGATGGTGGACTTGCGGGCCTGGATCTTCTTGGGCATCTGGCTGACCGTTGCGGTGGGAAGCCCCGATTCTCGCTTAATCTTTGTGATTGCCAAAGCGATGCGGTTCAATACGCCTCAAAGGCCGCCCTGCGGGCGCCTGAACGGGCGGGTTGGATGCCGGCGGAGAAAAGCGTACAATTTCAGTCCGCTTTATGGTTCTGCCCCCACCATGCTCCGCGTCACCAAGCTTACCGATTACGCCACCGTCGTGCTGACCGTACTCGCCGCCCGCCCGGGCGAGGTGCTCAGTGCCACCGAACTGGCCGAGTTCGCCCGTCTGGAACCGCCAACCGTCAGCAAGCTTCTCAAGCCTCTGGCCCAGGCCGGGCTGGTGGAAGGCCTGCGCGGCGTGCGCGGCGGCTACCGGCTGACCCGCGCGGCGGACCAGATCACGCTGTTCGAGATCGTGGAAGCCATGGAAGGGCCGTTGGGCCTGACCGAGTGCGCCCACGACCACAGCCAATGCGGCCGCGAGCTGCAGTGCGGCGCCCGCAGCAGCTGGCGGATGATCAACGACGTGGTGTCCGAAGCGCTGCGCGCGGTCACCCTGGCGCAGATCCTGCCCCCTCTTCCCCTTGTTGACGCCCACCGCCGCGCGATCGCGGCGGATGTCGTCTCCTGATCAGGCAGCCCCCATGGCCACCGATACCCTCGATACCGTCGCCACCGGCGATACCCCCAACCGCGAGATCCATGAGCAGCTCGGCCGCAAGTATTCGGCCGGCTTCATCACGGACATCGAATCGGACTCGTTGCCGCCCGGCCTGGACGAAGACACCATCCGTGCCCTGTCGGCCAAGAAGGACGAGCCGGAGTGGATGACGCAGTGGCGCCTGGACGCCTACCGCCACTTCCTGACCATGCCGATGCCGGACTGGGCCAAGCTGCAGATCGCACAGATCGACCTGCAGGCGCTGAGCTATTACTCCGCGCCGAAGGGCCCGAAGTACGCCTCGCTGGACGACGTGCCCAAGGAACTGCTGGATACCTACGACAAGCTCGGCGTGCCGCTGCATGAGCGCGCCAAGCTGGCCGGCGTGGCCGTGGATGCGGTGTTCGATTCGGTCTCCGTCGGCACCACGTTCCGCAAGGAACTGGCCGAGAAGGGCGTGATCTTCTGCTCCATGTCCGAAGCGATCAAGGAGCACCCGGCGCTGGTCAAACAGTACCTGGGCACCGTGGTGCCGGTCGGCGACAACTACTTCGCCGCACTCAACTCGGCGGTGTTCTCCGATGGCAGCTTCGTGTTCATCCCCAAGGGCGTGCGTTGCCCGATGGAGCTGAGCACCTACTTCCGCATCAACGCCGGCCACACCGGCCAGTTCGAGCGCACGCTGATCATCTGCGAAGACAAGGCGTACGTGTCCTACCTGGAAGGCTGCACCGCGCCGATGCGCGATGAGAACCAGCTGCACGCCGCAGTGGTCGAGCTGGTCGCGCTGGAAGATGCCGAGATCAAGTACTCCACGGTGCAGAACTGGTACCCGGGCGACGAGAACGGCGTGGGCGGCATCTACAACTTCGTCACCAAGCGTGCCGAATGCCGGGGCGCGCGCAGCAAGGTCACCTGGACCCAGGTGGAAACCGGCTCGGCGATCACCTGGAAGTACCCGTCCTGCGTGCTGCTGGGCGACGACTCGGTGGGCGAGTTCCACTCGGTGGCGCTGACCCACCATCGCCAGCAGGCCGACACCGGCACCAAGATGATCCACATCGGCAAGCGCACCAAGAGCAAGATCGTCAGCAAGGGCATCAGTGCCGGGCGTGGCCAGAACACCTACCGCGGCCTGGTCAAGGTGGACCGCAACGCCGACGGCGCGCGCAACTACACCCAGTGCGACTCGCTGCTGATCGGCAAGACCTCCGGCGCGCACACCTTCCCGTACATCGAGGTCAAGAACCCGAGTGCGACGGTGGAGCACGAGGCCACCACCTCCAAGATCTCCGACGACCAGCTGTTCTATTGCCGCGCCCGCGGCATCGACCAGGAAAACGCGGTGTCGATGATCGTCGACGGCTTCTGCAAGCAGGTGTTCCGCGAGCTGCCGATGGAGTTCGCGGTGGAAGCCAAGAAGCTGCTGGAAGTCAGCCTGGAAGGCTCGGTCGGATGAAGAGCGTGCTGACCTTGGCCCTGCTGCTTGGGGCTGCGGCGCCGGCGTCTGCCGAATCGGCCTGCGATGACCTGAGCACGCAGATGCAGATGAATGAGTGCGCCAACGAAGGGTTCGAAGAAGCCGACGCCGCGTTGAACGCGGTGTATCGGCAGGTGGTGGGCAAGCTGGCCGATGCACCGGTGGCGCTGGCCAACCTCAAAGCCGCCCAGCGCCTGTGGGTGCAGCTGCGCGATGCCGATCTGGAAGCGCAGTACCCGGTTGGCAAGGATGAAGACCCGCGCATGCTGTACGGCTCGATGTACCCGATGCTCTATTCCGGGGCCAAGACTGCATTGACTCAAACCCGCACCGATTACCTGCGCAAAGAATTCCTCGAGCGCAGCGAATACGACCTCTGAGTCGCGCTGCCTCCAGTTTCCCTATCTGACAAGACGATTATCGACATGTTGAAGATCGACAACCTCCACGCACGCATCGGCGAAAAAGAGATTCTCAAGGGCCTCTCGCTCGACGTGAAGCCCGGCCAGGTGCACGCCATCATGGGCCCCAACGGCGCCGGCAAGTCCACCCTGGGCAATGTCCTGGCCGGCCGCGACGGCTATGACGTGAGCGAAGGCAGCGTGCAGTTCGAAGGCCGTGACCTGCTCGAGCTGGCGCCGGAAGAACGCGCCGCCGCCGGCCTGTTCCTGGCCTTCCAGTACCCGGTGGAAATCCCGGGCGTGAACAACACCTACTTCCTGCGCGCCGCGCTCAACGCCCAGCGCAAGGCGCGCGGCGAGGAAGAACTGGATTCGATGCAGTTCCTCAAGCTGGTGCGCCAGAAGCTGGCCGTGCTGCACCTGAAGGACGAACTGCTGCACCGCGGCGTCAACGAAGGCTTCTCCGGTGGCGAGAAGAAGCGCAACGAGATCTTCCAGCTGGCCGTGCTCGAGCCGAAGCTGGCGATCCTGGATGAAACCGACTCCGGCCTGGACATCGATGCGCTCAAGAGCGTGGCCGACGGCGTCAACGCGCTGCGTTCGCCGGACCGTTCCTTCATCGTGATCACCCATTACCAGCGCCTGCTCGATTACATCAAGCCGGACGTGGTGCACGTGCTGGCCGATGGCAGGATCGTGCAGAGCGGCGGCCCGGAACTGGCCCTGGAACTGGAAGCCCATGGCTACCACTTCCTGAAGGACCGCGTGGTGCCGGAGGCAGCGGTCTGATGAGCGCCCTGCTCGATTCCCTCGCCAGCGGCTTCTGCGGCAGCGATGCACGTCGCGCCGAGCTGGATGCCGCGCTGCAGGCCGGCCTGCCCGACCCGCGTACCGAAGCCTGGAAATACACGTCGCTGCGCCAGCTGGAGCGTCGCAGCTTCCAGCCCGCCCCGCTCGCCCCGGCCGTGGTCGATGCCGCCCTGCTGGCCGACATCCCGTCGCCGCGGCTGGTGTTCGTCAATGGCCGCCCGTCCGGCGCGCTCAGCGATGTCGCGGCGGTGCCGGCCGGTGTGCAGCTGGCCACACTGTCCTCGGCGCTGGCCGCCGGCGATGAAGCCGCCCGTTTCCTTGGCCGTCGCTTCGAGCGCAGCGAGGAAGTATTCGCCCGTCTCAACGCTGCACTCGCCGATGAAGGCGTGCTGCTGCGCGTGGAAGAAGGCGTGCAGGTCGAGGCGCCGCTGCAGCTGGTCTTCATCAGCGTGGCCGGCGAGACCGATCTGTCCTGGCACCATCGCCACCTGATCGAACTGCGCAGCGGTGCCGCGCTGGGCGTGGTCGAGCATCACCTGCATGTCGGTGATGCCGCGCACCTGGACAACACCCTGGTGCACGTCCACCTCGCGCAGGATGCCGTGCTCTCGCACGCCCGCGTGCAGGCCGATGCCACCCGCGCCACCTCGCTGCTGCGCACCGACGCCGTACTGGCCCGCAACGCGCAGTACCGCCGCGTGGACCTGGAGCTGGGTGCGGCACTGAGCCGCCATGAGCTCAACGTCCGCCTGGAAGGCGACAACGCCCAGCTGACCGCCAACGGTGTGCTGCTCGGCAATGGCCGCCGCCATGTCGATACGCGCCTGGGCATCGAGCACATCGCGCGCGATACCGCCTCGGAAATGGTCTGGCGTGGCGTCGCCGCCAACCGCAGCCGCGTGGTCTTCCACGGCGGCATCCACATCCGCGAAGGCGCCGATGGCACCGACGCCAACCTCTCCAACAAGAACCTGCTGCTGTCGGCCGATGCCGAGATCGATACCCAGCCCACCCTGGTGATCGATGCCGACGAAGTAAAGGCGGCACATGGCGCCACGGTTGGTCAGCTTGATGCCAACGCGCTGTTCTACCTGCGCTCGCGCGGCTTGCCGGCCGATCGTGCACAGCAGCTGCTGAGCGCCGCGTTCTGCCATGAACCGTTGAACGTCCTCGACGCACGCCTGACCGAGCAGCTCACCGCCCAGCTCAGCCGTGCGCTGGCCGTGGCGGGCGTGGCATGAACCTGTCCACGCCGCGCCCGGCCGCCGATACCGGCACCGCGCCCGACTGGGACCGCGTGCGCCTGGACTTCCCGCTGCTGATGCGCGAAGTGCACGGCAAGCCGCTGGTGTACTTCGACAACGCCAACACCGGCCAGAAGCCGGTGCAGGTGATCGGCGCGGTGGACGAGTTCTACCGCCGCTACAACGCCAACGTCAGCCGCGCGGTGCATGCGCTCGGCACCGAGGCCACCGATGCCTACGAAGGCGCACGCAACAAGCTGGCGCGTTTTCTCAATGTCCGTGCCAGCGAGCTGGTGCTGTGCAGTGGCACCACCTTCGCGATCAATCTGGTCGCGTATTCGTGGGCGTTGCCGCGGCTCAAGGCCGGTGATGTCATCCTCGTCTCGCGCATGGAGCACCATGCCAACATCGTGCCGTGGCAGCTGGTCGCCCAGCGCACGGGCGCGACAATCCGCGTGGCCGAGATCACCCCGGAGGGCGCATTGGACCTGGACGCGCTGCGCGCGGCGATGACCCCCGAGGTCAAGCTGCTCGCCGTCACCCATGTCTCCAACGTGCTGGGCACGGTCAACCCGGTCCGCGAAATCTGCCGCGAGGCCCGCAAGCGCGGCATCGTCACCGTGGTGGACGGCTCGCAGGCCGTGCCGCACCGCAAGGTCGACATCCCCGCGATCGGCTGCGACTTCTATGCCATCACCGGCCACAAGATGTGCGGCCCGACCGGCACCGGCGCCCTGTGGGCCAGGCGCGAACACCTTGATGCCATGCCGCCGTTCCTCGGCGGGGGCGAGATGATCAAGGAAGTGAGCTTCGAAGGCACCGTGTTCAACGACGCCCCGCACAAGTTCGAAGCCGGTACCCCGAACATCGCCGGCTTCATCGGCCTGGGCGTGGCGGTGGATTACCTCGAGTCGCTGGGCCTGGAGCATGTGGAAGCCCGCGAAGGCGAGCTGCTGGCGCACTTTACCGAAGAGCTGAACAGGATCGACGGCCTGCGCATCTTCGGCACCACGCCGGACAAGGCGGCGGTGGTCTCCTTCCTGGTGGACCGCGCGCACTCGCACGATCTGGCCACCCTGCTCGACCTGGAAGGCGTCGCGGTCCGCTCGGGCCAGCACTGCGCGCACCCGCTGCTGCAGTACTACGGCGTCGCCGCCACCTGCCGTGCCTCGCTGGCGTTCTACAACACGCATGAGGAAATCGAGCGCTTCATCGTGGCGCTCAACAAGGTGCGCAAGCTGCTGGGCTGAGCCCGCGCCAGACTGCGCCCCACTCGAACGCCGTGGCCTGCCACGGCGTTTTTCATGGCGCGCCCCGCACATTTCCGTAGCGCCCCCTGCGGGCCTAAAATGGCGCCATGAGCACCCTGACCTTCCGCGCGGCCACTGCCGCCGACATCCCCGCCCTGATCGCCCTGGTCACCTCCGCCTACCGTGGCGATGCCAGCCGGGCCGGCTGGACCACCGAGGCCGACCTGCTGGACGGCGCCCGCATCGATGCCGACGGCCTGCAGGCCGACCTCGCCAAGCCACGCTCGACCATCCTGCTGGCCGAGCGCGATGGCCAGCTGCTGGCCTGCGCGCACGTGGCCGATGACCACGGCAAGGGCTACTTCGGCATGTTCTCGGTCGACCCGTCCCAGCAGGGCGGCGGCATCGGCAAGCAGCTGATGCTGGCCGCCGAGGCCCACGCGGCGCGCGAGTGGGGCGTGCCGGTCATGCAGATGACGGTGATCGACGTCCGCGACGAGCTGATCGCCTTCTACGAGCGCCGCGGCTACCAGCGCACCGGCATCAAGAAGCCCTTCCCGTATGGGGATGAGCGTTTCGGCATCCCCAAGCGCGACGATCTGCGCTTCGAGATCCTGGAAAAGCCGCTGGCGGTGCCGGCATGAGCGAGACCTGGACCTTCGTCTGCGCCAGCGCCGAGCTGCTGCCCGGCGAGATGAAGAGCACCTTCGACGAAGTGACCGGGACGCCGATCGTGGTGTTCAACCTGGACGGGGAACTGTACGCACTCGAAGACCAGTGCACCCACGATGAGTTCGAGCTGTCGTCGGGCACCTTCGATACCGGCGAGGGCAGCATCGAGTGCGTCCTGCACGGGGCCCGTTTCGACGTGCGTGACGGCGCTGCCCTCTGCGCGCCGGCCTATTCGCCGGTGGCGAAGTTCCCGGTCAAGCGGGAACACGACGCCGTCTGGGCCCGCGATGACCGCGACTGAGCCGGCCTGAACGCGGGCGTTTTGAAAACGCGAATTGTTCCTATTACCATAGGCATTGCGGTCACTTGGCCGCTCCTGCCCGGTAAGCCGTGTCCGCCAACCGCTCCGCCCTTGGTCTCGCCGCCCTGTGGGCCACGTTCTGCGTGGTGCTGCTGGCCTGCGGCTGGCTGACGGCTGGCGGCTCCGGTAGCGCCGGGTCGGCGCCGGCGGCGGCGCACACCGCGGGCCTGCTGGGCGCCGACAGCGCGCGCCAGGCATCGGCGCCATCCACGCCTGCACCGGAGCTTCCTGCCGAGCCGACCCTGGCGGCGGAGACCGGTGCCGACCCCGAGCCCAGCCCGCCGGCAGTACTGCCCCAGCTGCGCCGCACGCCCTGGATCGCCGTCGTCCCGCTGTGGCCGTCCGACGCGCTGCGCTGGCAGCGGCTGGAACCTTCGCTGCGGCTCAACCCCGGCCACGCCCCGCCCCACGCCTGATTCCGGCGGCGACGCTGCGCGTCGCTGCCCGCGCACGCCCGCGCCATCGCGCCGCCGTCGGCCGTCTGCCCGTTTTCCCCACCTGCCTCCGCTCCGCCGTGACCGCCACACGCTGTCCGGCCTTCGTCCGTCCTGCCAGGAATCACCATGACCGTCCGCCCGACTCCGTTGTCGTCCGCCCTGCTGCTGGCCATCGCCGCCCCCGCCATCGCCCATGCCGAGGCCGACGCTGCCGATCCGCAGCGCGCCACCGAACTGGATGGCGTCGACGTCCACGGCGAGCGCGTGCGTGCGCAATCGTCCAAATTCACCGCGCCGCTGCTGGATACGCCCAAGTCGGTCAGCGTGATCTCCCAGCAGGTGATCGAACAGACCGCCGCCACCACCCTGCTCGATGCACTGCGCACCGTGCCGGGCATCACCTTCGGCGCCGGCGAAGGCGGCAACCCGACCGGTGACCGTCCCTTCATCCGCGGCTTCGATTCGGCCTCGGACATCTACGTCGATGGCATCCGCGACGCCGGCAGCCAGACACGTGAAGTGTTCGCCATCGAGCAGATCGACGTGGTCAAAGGCCCGAGCTCGGCCTACTCCGGCCGCGGTTCAGCCGGCGGCACCATCAGCCTGGTCAGCAAGACGCCCCAGCTGGAGAACTTCGTGGCCGGCAGCCTGGCCGCCGGCACGGACAGCTACTACCGCGGCACGCTCGATGCCAACCAGTTGATCGGCGACGGCATCGCCGCGCGTGTGAACATCATGAAGCACGAGGCCGACGTGGCCGGCCGTGACGAAGTCAACAGCAGCCGCTGGGGCATCGCGCCGTCGCTGGCGTTCGGTCTGAACGGCCCGACCCAGGCGGTGATCAGCCACTACCACATGGAAACCGACGACCTGCCCGATGCCGGCGGCTTCCCGTACAACAACCCGTTCACCAGCGGCCCCAACCTGGCGCTCAATGGCGACGGCAGCCCGATCGTGACCAACCGCGACGCGTTCTACGGCCTGGTCGACCGCGATTTCCAGAAGACCAAGGCGGACATCACCACCTTGAACCTGTCGCATGATTTCGGCGGCATCGTCCTGCGCAACATCACCCGCTACGGGGACACCAGCAACGATTACCTGTGGACCCAGCCGGACGACAGCAAGGGCAATCCGAACCTGTTCGGCACCGTCTGGCGCCGCACCAACGCGCGCGCCACGCAGACCGACAGCTTCGTCAACCAGACCAGCGTTACCGGTGAGCTGGAGACCGGCCCGCTGCGCCACAGTTTCAACGCCGGCGTGGAATACAGCAGCGAAAAGACCGTGCGCGGCACCTACGCGATCGCCGACGTGCGCCGCCCCAATGGCCAGACCACCGCAGGCACCAACAACCCGCTGACCGGCAACCAGAGCTGCCCGACCACCGGCGCGGCCACCGGCTACAACTGCACCGACCTCACCCACCCCAACCCGAACGATCCGTGGTCGGCCACGCATACCGTCACCCGCAGCGACCCGGCCCGCGACGTGCGTCAGACCACCCGCACCAAGTCGGCCTATGTGTTCGACACGATCAGCTTCAGCGAGCAGTGGATGCTGAACCTGGGCGCGCGCTTCGACGACTACAACACGCATCAGTTCAACCCGACGGCCGCGGCCAACCTGCAGCACCTGCGCAACGACACCTCGTTCTGGAACGGCCAGGCCGGCCTGGTGTTCAAGCCGGTCGCCATCGGCAGCATCTACCTGTCCTGGGGCACCTCCTCCACCCCGGTCGGCGTGGACGGCGGTGATGGCGCCGACGGCATCAGCGCGACCATCCAGGATCTCAAGCCGCAGCGCAGCCGCAACATCGAGCTGGGCACCAAGTGGGATCTGTTCGATGCCCGCCTGTCGCTGACCGGTGCGATCTTCCAGACCGAGATGAGCAACGCGCGCGTGACCAGCGATGCGGGCACCACGCAGAACGCTGGCACCAAGAAGGTCAAGGGCGCCGAACTCGGCTTCAGCGGCACGATCGTGGAGGGGTGGCAGGTCTTCGGTGGTTACACCTACCTGGATGCCGTGGTCGAGGACAACGGCTTTGCGCTGGTCAACGGGGTCTACGTGCCATCGCCGTTCAACGGCAACGCGTTCCCCAACACCGCCAAGCACAGCGCCAGCCTGTGGACCACGTGGGCGCCGTCGTTCGTGCCGGGCCTGAGCCTGGGCGCCGGTGCCAACTACGTGGACAAGGTCTACGGCAACGTCAACAACACCAAGTGGGTGCCGTCCTATACCCGTTGGGATGCGATGGTCGGCTACGCCTTCAGCGAGCGCTACAACCTGCAGTTGAACGTGCAGAACCTGACCAACAAAACCTACTTCACCAAGGCGTACGCTTCGCATTACGCCGCCATCGCGCCGGGCCGCTCGGCCACGTTGGCCTTCAATTTCAAGTTCTAAGCGATACGCCCCCTCCCGTGTCCCGGCGCGGGAGGGGGCTGGAGCCCACCATGCTGCTGCACATTCCCGACGTCCTCACCGCCGAGCAGGTCACCCAGGCCCGCCAGCAGCTGGCCACGGCCGGCTGGACCGACGGCCGCCTGACCGCGGGTTACCAGTCCGCGCAGGCCAAGCACAACCTGCAGTTGCCCGAGTCCGATCCGGCCGCGCGTGCGGTCGGCTCGGCCATCCTCAATGCACTCGGCCGCAACAGCACCTTCTTCTCGGCCGCGTTGCCGCGTCGCATTTTCCCGCCGCTGTTCAACTGCTATCAGCCGGGGCAGACCTTCGGGTTCCATGTGGACAACGCCGTGCGCTACGACTACACCGCCCCCGGCCAGCCGCAGCCGGTGCGCACCGACCTGTCGGCCACGTTGTTCCTGAGCGACCCGGATGAGTACGAGGGTGGCGAGCTGGTGATCGAAGACACCTACGGCAACCGGCGGGTGAAACTGCCGGCCGGCCACATGGTGCTGTACCCGGGCACCAGCCTGCACCAGGTTACCCCCGTCACCGCCGGCACGCGGCTGGCCTCGTTCTTCTGGATCCAGAGCATGCTGCGTGATGACGGCCAGCGGCGCCTGATGTGGGACCTGGATGTCTCGATCCGCCGCCTCACCCATGACCACCCCGAACACCCTGCGCTGGTGAATCTCACCGGCGTGTATCACAACCTGCTGCGGCAGTGGGCCGATGTCTGAGCCGGCCCTGCCCGCGTTCGACCTGGCAGCACTGGCCGACCAGCTGCAGCACGATCCGGCCGCCGCGCTCGCCACGCTGGAAGCGACCGCGCAGCGCGGCGACCCACAGGCGCAGTTCCTGCTCGGGCAGGCCCGGATGGAAGGGCGCGGGATCGCGCCCGATGCGGCGGCGGCCGTGCTCTGGTTCGAGCGCGCCGCCAACGGTGGTCTGCCCCTCGCCATGAACATGCTCGGCCGCTGCCACGAACTCGGCACCGGGACGCCGATCAACCTGGCACTGGCCGCGGTCTGGTACGGCAAGGCAGCGGATGCCGAGTTGGACTGGGGCCTGTACAACCTGGCCAACCTGCTCGGCACCGGCCGCGGCGTGCCGCGCGATGACGCCGCCGCATTCGCGCTGTACCTGCGCGCGGCACGGCTGGGCCATGCGAAATCGATGAACCTGGTCGGCCGCTGTCTGGAAGACGGCATCGGTGTACCGGCCGATCCGCGTGCGGCACCGGCCTGGTACCTGCGTTCGGCCGAGGCCGGCGACTTCCGCGGGCAGGCCAGCCATGCCTCCCTGTTGCTCGCCGCCGGTGATATCGACGGTGCGGCGGACTGGCTGCGTCGCGCACTTGCACACGGGAGCCCGTCGTTTCTGGCTCACGTGCGCCCCACCTTGGCGGCCTCTCCGCATCCCGCGATCCGGGCGCTGGTCAGCTGATTCCTGCGCTCCGGACGCGCAGGGACCGAAATCATTAATCATTCTCATTTGCGTCCGCTAACGAATCTCACCTACAATCCCGCCGCGTTGCTGGTCGGCTGATCGACTGGCCATTCACAGGGGCCCGCCTTGCGCCATCCACACCGCCACCGCAGCTTTGCTCCCGCCATGCGCGGGCGGCAGCAGGCGTTGTCGAGCGTGCTGGCATGGCTTGGCCTGCTGTCGCTGCTGCTGGCCGGCCTGCCCGTGCTGGAACGGGCCGCCCCGGGCAGCACTGTGATGGTCCTGCAGATGCCAATGGGCGAGCACCCGGCCGGCGGTGGTGAGACCGCACAGGAAGAAGCCCCGGCCAAGCCGCGCCGGGTCGCCAGCGCGCGCCCTGCCGCGACGCCGCCGCTGCCGCCCGCGTTGCCGCCGGTCGTGGAATCGCTGGATGCGCTGATGGCCACACTGGTGGCACAGCCGCCGCGGGTCGTACCAGCCATTGACTCGGCACCGGCCACGCCGCTGCCTGCCGCACCCGGCCTGCGCGTGCAGCGCGGCCAAGCCCCACCGCAGGGCTGATTCCGACCTTCGGCGGCGCCACCGTGCCCGCCTCCGGTCCTGCGCGTTGCGCCCGCCCCGGGCGTTCCTGATTCCTGCGCGTGCTGCCGCCCTGCGGCCTGCCACGTCGCGTCCGTTTTCTCCCTTCCGAGGTTGCCCCCATGGCCCAGCGCCATCGTCGTCGCACGTCCCTGTCCCGCTGCACGCTGTCCCTCGCCCTGCTCGGTGCGCTGAGCGCCCCGGCCTTCGCCCACGGCGACGCCGCCGCTCCGACCACGCTGGACAAGGTAGTGGTCACCGCCGCCGGCTTCGAACAGAAGATCGCCGATGCACCGGCCAGCATCAGCGTGATCAGCCGCGAAGAGTTGAGCAAGCGCCCCTACACCAGCCTGGTGGATGCGCTGCGCGACGTGGAAGGCATCGACGTGGGCATGGAACCGACCGACAAGAACGGCCGCGCCACCATCTCCATGCGCGGCATGCCCTCGGACTACACCCTGGTGCTGATCGACGGTCGCCGCCAGAGCAACGCCGGCAACCTGTACCCGAACAACTTCGGCGGTGGCCAGTTCTCGTACATGCCGCCGCTGGATGCGATCGAACGCATTGAAGTGGTGCGCGGCCCGATGTCCACGCTGTATGGCTCCGATGCCATGGGCGGGGTGATCAACATCATCACCCGCCGCAACCAGGCCGAGTGGCATGGCGCGGTCACCCAGGGCTTCACGGTGCAGCAGGACGACCAGTTCGGTGACGCGCGCAGCACCGATGTCTACCTCAGCGGCCCGCTGGTCAAGGACCGTCTGGGCGTGTCAGTGCGCGGCAGCTATTACGACGCCAAGGCCTCCAACCCGGAATGGGATGACCTGCCGCTGCCGGACGGCACGATGTGGTCGCGCAGCATCGGCTTCGGTGCCGGTGGCAAGGCGGTGGCCAACACGAACTGGAACGCGGGCATGCGCCTGAACTTCATCGTCAATGACGACCACGAGCTGTGGCTGGATTACGACGTGTCGCGCCAGAAGTACGACAACAGCGAAGGCCAGACCGGCACCCTGGACAGCCTGGCCAGCCTGTGGCGCGTGGGCAATGCCACGATCCCCAACCCGAACGGCCCCGGCAACGTCACCCGCCGCGTGGTGCAGCCGCGCGTGGGCTACACCGCCTACCAGCGTTACGAGCGCGACCAGCTGGCGCTGACCCATCAGGGCCGTTATGAATTCGGTACCTGGCAGACCACCCTGACCCACATCACCAGCAACAACCTCGGCCGCTCGCTGCCGCTGACGCTGGACGAACGCGCCGATCTGCAGACGCTGTGGAATGATGTCTGCCGCCGCACCGGCGCCGCCGCCAACTGCGCTGCCGGTGCACGCAACGGACTGGGCGCGCTCAACCCGGCCGAGATGGCGCGCCTGCAGGCCTTCCTGCCACGCCCGCTGCGCACCATGGAGCTGAAGGGCAACGTGCTGGACACGATGCTCGACCTCACCTTCGGTGCGCACAAGCTGACCGTGGGCGGCCAGTACAACGACACCGACATGGTCGACGGCGTGTTCGGCATGGATGGGGCCGGCTACAAAGATAACGTGAAGCAGCAGCACCGCATGTGGGCGCTGTTCGCCGAGGACAACTGGTCGCTGACCGACAGCCTGACCGCGACGGTCGGCGTGCGCTATGACGACCACAACATCTTCGGCAGCCACGTCAGCCCGCGCGCTTACCTGGTGTGGAACGCCAACGATGCCTGGACCCTCAAGGGCGGCGTCAGCACCGGCTACAAGACACCGCGCCCGGACCAGCTGTTCCCCGGCATCGTCGGCTTCGGTGGCCAGGGTGTGACCCCGCTGGTCGGCTCGCCCAACCTGAAGCCGGAGACCAGCACCAACTACGAAATCGCCGCGTACTACGAAGGCGATCGCTGGGGCTTCAACGTCACCGGCTTCCTCAACAAGTTCGATGACAAGATCGCCAGCGGCGGCACCTTCGCCAACTGCGAAGTGGCCCCCAACGATGGCAGCTATTGCGTGGACATCGGCCCGGGCTGGGCCGAGCTGGGCTACAGCACCTTCGGGCAGAGCGTGAACATCGACAAGGCCGAAACCCGCGGCGTCGAGGCGGCGGCCCAGGTCGATCTGCTGGACAACCTGCAGCTGCGCGGCAACTACACCTGGACCAAGAGCGAGCAGACCAGCGGCACCGGCAAGGGCCTGCCAATCACCGGCAACCCGGCCAGACACATGGCCAATGCCAGCCTGAACTGGCAGATCAGCGAGGCGGTGAGCCTGTCGCTGATCGGCGAAGGCCGCTACGACCGCTACCGCGACACGCTGGTCAGCAATGTCGGCGGCGTCAGCAGCTCGCAGACCCGCTATTACGAGGACTACACGATCTTCCACCTCGGCGGCAGCTGGGACATCAACAACTGGCTGACCGTCAACGCGCGGGTCAACAACCTGTTCGACAAGGACTTCGTGTCGCAGTCCTGCGTGCTGATCAGCGACAGCGAATACGACTGCGTGGATGACTATTCCACCAAGGACCAGCGGCGCAGTTACTGGATCTCGTTGAACGCCAAGTTCTGAGGCACACCGGCGCGGCGTCCGTAGTGACGCCGCGCCCGGTCTTGACCTCGGGCAGCGGTCCGGCAAGGGACCGCTGCCTTCTTTGTCTACAAATTGCGAATCATTCTCATCAATGGTGTAATTCGCCCCTCAGTACTCTCTCTTCCGACCGTGGCCACCAGCGCTCCCTCTTCCAGCGTGCAACAACAACGCCGCGGCTTCTGGCTGCGCACGCTGCACCAGTGGCACTGGATCAGCTCGGCGGTGTGCCTGATCGGCATGCTGCTGTTCGCCGCGACCGGCATCACCTTGAACCACGCCTCCCGGATCGAAGCCACGCCGGAGGTGGTCAGCCGTCAGCTGGAACTGCCTGCCGACCTGCTCGGCAAGCTGGGCGACCGCGCCGATGGAAAGGCACCGATCCCGCGCGTGGCCAGCCGCTGGCTGGATGCACAGCTCGGCATCTCGATCGGGCGTCGCCCGGCCGAATGGTCCGATGGCGAAATCTATCTCTCCATGCCCAGCCCAGGCGCGGACGCATGGCTGAGCATCGACCGTGAAACGGGCGAGGTGGAGTACGAATCCACCGCGCGTGGCTGGGTGTCCTATTTCAACGATCTGCACAAAGGGCGCAATGCCGGGCCTGCCTGGGGCTGGTTCCTGGATATCTTCGCCGTGGCCTGCCTGGTGTTCTGCATCACCGGCCTGTTCCTGCTGCACCTGCATGCCCGCCAGCGCCGCATGACCTGGCCGCTGGTCGGCCTGGGCCTGCTGATCCCGCTGCTGATCGCCCTGATCCTCATCCACTGACCGTCCCCTTCCGGAGCCGCACCATGCGCGTCACCCTGACCATCGCCCTGAGCGGCCTGCTGGCCACCTCGCCGGCCTATGCCACCACCCTGGACATCAATGTCGAGGTGCCCAAGCTCAACGTGGCCGAATACCACCGCCCCTATGTGGCCGTGTGGCTGGAAGGCGCCGACCAGAAGGTCGCCGCCAACCTGTCGGTCTGGTACCAGCAGACCGGCAACAGCGAGGGCCATGGCACCAAGTGGCTGCCCGACCTGCGCCAGTGGTGGCGCAAGAGCGGCCGCACGCTGGAGGTGCCGGTGGACGGCGTGACCGGTCCGACCCGCCCGGTCGGCAAGCATGCGCTGTCGTTCAACGACAAGCAGCCGGCGCTCAAGGCACTCGCCCCGGGCAACTACACCCTCGTGGTGGAAGCGGTGCGCGAAGTCGGCGGCCGCGAACTGCTCAAGATCCCCTTCACCTGGCCGGTCACGGCCGCACAGACGGGCAAGGCCCAGGGCGCGACCGAACTCGGTCTGGTCACCCTGTCCGCCAAGCCCTGATACCCCATCCACCTGGAGTTTTTCGATGAAGCGCACGCTCGTCCTCGCCGCCGCCATGGCCGCCGCACTTCCGTTCTCCGCCCTGGCCCACAAGGCCTGGCTGCAGCCCTCGCAGACCGTGATCGCGGGCACCAACCCGTGGATCACCGTCGATGCGGCGGTCTCCAACGACCTGTTCTACTTCAACCACGTGCCGCTGCGCCTGGACAACCTGGTCATCACCGCGCCCGACGGCAGCACCGTGCAGCCGCAGAACGCGGCGACCGGCAAGTTCCGCAGCGTGTTCGATGTCGAGCTGACCCAGCAGGGCACCTACCGCCTGGCCACGATCAACAACGGCCTGTCGGCCAGCTGGGAAGAAGACGGCAAGCCCAAGCGCTGGCGCGGCACCCCGGCCACCTTCGCCACCGAAGTCCCGAAAAACGCGAGGAACCTGCAGGTCTCGCAGTCGGTCGGCCGCGTGGAGACCTTCGTCACCAACGGCACCCCGAACGACACCGCGCTCAAGCCGACCAACCAGGGCATCGAGATGATCGCGCTGGCCCACCCGAACGATCTGGTCGCCGGTGAAGCCGCACGCTTCCGCGTGCTGGTCGACGGCAAGCCGGCCGCCGGCCTGGACTTCGAGATCACCCGCGGCGGCACCCGTTACCGCAACGCACAGGAAGAGATCAAGGTCAGTACCGATGCCAAGGGCGAGTTCGCCGTCACCTGGCCGGAAGCGGGCATGTACTGGCTGGAAACCGGCACCGAGGACAGCAAGACCTCGATCAAGGAAGCCAAGAAGCGTCGCCTGAGCTACGTGGCCACGCTGGAAGTGCTGCCGGAGTAACGGCATCCGGCGTGCCGTGCGCGCGCCGTCCTCCCCACCCGCCCCCGCCGACCTGACGGGGGCTTTTCACCCGACGCATTCCGGCCATCGGGCTTACCAAGGCCCGACCTGCCCACCCCCATGACCAATCCGGATTTCGACATCGCCCACCTCGGTGGCCACACCATGGGCACCACCTGGCAGGTAAAACTGGCCGTGGCGCGCACCCGCGACCTGCACCCGTTGCATGCCGGCATCCAGGCGCAGCTCGATGCCATCGTGGCGCAGATGAGCACGTGGGAAGCCGACAGCGATATCGCGCGCTTCAACCGTGCCTCCGCCGGTGAATGGCAGGTGCTGCCGCCGTTGTTCGATACGGTGATGCAGTGTGCGCTGGAGATCGCGCAGCGCAGCGGCGGCGCCTTCGATCCCACCGTGGGCCCGCTGGTGGCGCTGTGGGGGTTCGGGGCGCAGGCGCAGGCCCGGCGGATTCCCGATGCCGACACGCTGGCGGCAACGCGCGCGCGCTGTGGCTGGGAACGCCTGCAGTGGCAGCCCGGTCGCCTGCTGCAACCCGGCGGACTGGCACTGGATCTGTCGGCGATCGCCAAGGGCTTTGGTGTCGATCAGGTCAGCGCGTGGCTGCGCCAGAACGGGGTACACGCCGCATTGGTGGAGGTCGGCGGCGAGCTGCACGGGTTTGGGCACAAGCCCGATGGCCAGCCGTGGCGCGTGCTGGTGGAATCGGCACCGGAGGAAGACGCGCAGGCCACCTACCCGCCACGCGTGCTGGCACTGACGGACCGCGCGGTCGCCACCTCCGGTGATCGCTGGCACCACTTCGAGCAGAGCGGCGAGCAGTTCAGCCACACGCTGGATCCGCGCATCGGTGCGCCGGTCACGCGCGCTGCGGCGGCCGTCACCGTGGTTGCCGACAGCGCCATGCAGGCCGACGCCTGGGCCACGGCGCTGACCGTGATGGGCAGGGACGAGGGCATGGCATTTGCGCGCACCCATGCGCTGGCCGCACGCTTTGTCGGCCGTGGCGCGCACGGTAGCGAGGAATCCATGAGTCCTGCATTCGAGCAGTTGCTTGCCGACGATCGCGTGGGCGCGGCATGAGCCTGCGCCCCTCGCGTGCGTGGTTGGGCAACCTGATGGTGATGGTGCTGCTGGGCGTCATTGCCTGGGCGCTGCTGCGCCTGCATCTGGGCGACGCCTGGTGGCCAGCCGCACCGTTGGCCGCGCACTGGCGCTGGGCAGCGGGCAGCCTGGTGCTCTATGCCGCGTTCTGCACCCTGATCTGGTGGCGTGGACGACCGCGGCAGGCGCGCGTGGCCGACAACGGACCCGCACCGATCCTGCTGGTCTGGGCCAGCCAGACCGGCTTCGCACAGCAGCTGTGCGACCGCAGCGCAGAGGCATTGCGCGCTGCCGGGCTGCCAGTGCGCATCCGTGCGCTGCATGCGGTGACGGCCGAGCTTTTGCAGCGCAGCGCGCAGGTGCTGTTCGTGGTCAGCACCACCGGCGAGGGCGATGCACCGGATCATGCCCTGCCCTTCCTGCGCAAGGTGATGCCGCAGGCGCCCGCACTGCCCCACCTGCAGTACGGCGTGCTGGCCCTGGGCGATCGCAGCTATGGCCATTTCTGCGCCTTCGGCCACCAGCTCGACGCGTGGCTGCGCCAGCGTGGTGCGCACCCGCTGTTCGACACGGTTGAAGTGGACAATGCCGATCCCGGTGCGCTGCGCCACTGGCAGCAGCTGCTCGGCCAGCTCGGCGGCGAAGCCACCGACCTGCCGGACTGGACGCCGGCCGAGTATCTGCCCTGGCAACTGCAGGCGCGGCATCTGGAAAATCCGGGCAGCCCGGGCGCACCGACCTACCGGATCACCCTGGTGCCTGCCGATGGCACCCTGCCGGTCTGGCAGGCCGGCGACGTGGTCGAGATCGGGCCGCAGCATGCACCGGCGGACGTCGAAGCCTGGCTGCGCAAGACGCCGTGGGCGGGCGACACATTCATCGATGGGCAGACGCTGCGTGCGCACCTTTCGCACGCGCATCTGCCCGGTGCAGAGGAGATGGCGGCGCTTGCCGATCCAGATGCCGTGGTCGCCGCGTTGCGTCCCCTGCCGCACCGGGAATACTCCATCGCCACCCTGCCCGCCGAAGGCCAGGTGCAGCTGCTGCTGCGCCGCCAGCTGCGGCCCGATGGCACGCCGGGCCTGGGCAGTGGCTGGCTGTGCGATCACGCTGCGCTCGATGGGCGCATCGATCTGCGCTTCCGCAGCAACCCCAACTTCCATGGTGTGGCGGCGGCAACGCCGCTGATCCTGATCGGCAACGGCACCGGCATCGCCGGCCTGCGCGCGCACCTGCGCGAGCGGATCAGCGCCGGCGCGCGCCGCAACTGGCTGCTGTTCGGCGAGCGTACGGCCGCGCACGATTTCTTCTTCGGCGACGACCTGCGCGCCTGGCAGCGCGACGGCTGGATCGCACGGCTGGATACGGTGTTCAGTCGCGACGGTGGTGAGCATCACTACGTGCAGGACCGGCTGCAGGCGCAGATCCACACGCTGCAGCAGTGGGTGCACGACGGTGCCACGATCCTGGTCTGCGGCAGCCTGCAGGGCATGGCACCGGCGGTGGATGCGGTGATCGAGCAGGCGCTGGGCCGCGACGGTAAAGAAGCGCTGATCGTGGCCGGGCGCTACCGGCGCGACGTGTACTGAGAAGTGCCTCCAGGCCTCAGGCGTTGCGGCCCACCGCACTCACGCGGATCGCCAGCAACTCGCCGCCGCCGTGCAACGCAAACCGGCGGCGCTCGCCGGCAGCCAACCAGGCGGTATCACCGGCGGCCAGCGGTGCCAACAACGGCTCCCCGTCAAATTCGGCCTGGCCGGCCAGCAGATGGATCGCCCAGGCCGCCTCGGGTTCGGTGAAAAAGAACATGCTGCCGACCAATGGCCGATGCAGCAGCTCGGCCTGGACCGCATCGCGCCGCCACATCAGATTGAAATCGTGGGTCACCCCGTCGACCAGTTCGCCGGTCACCTGCGCTTCGCCGGCAAACCGCAGCCGGTCGTGCGGCGGCATCAGCGTGTGCAGCGCGCCATCGTCGAAACGCAAGCGCAGGCCCTCGCCACGCAGCAGCACCAGTTCGCGCTCGATGCCCGGAAACGCCGAGAACGCGGCGTCCTGCTCGATCTCGGCGATCGACAGGCGCACCTGCCAATCGTCGTTGTCGGGCACGCGCAGGATTTCGCGGGTCCAGCCCAGGCCATTGCGCCAGCGTTCGCGGCGGTACTCGAAAGCGGGAATGACGCGGCTGGCCGCGCTCAGGACGGTATCGGGGGACATGGCCCTAGTGTGCCTGAGCCGAGGTGGGCAGTCCTGTCAGGACATACCGCCGCAATCGGGTTCCAGCAGCCGCGAACGCGCCAGCCAGTCCTTGTCCGGGTAGTACGCGAACACCATCGTGCCGCCGCGCAGGCTGTCGATCAGCGGCCGCGCCACCGACAACCGCACCGCCGGGCAGCCCAGGCTGCGGCCCAGGCGACCCTGCAGCCGTGCGATCGCCGGGTTCACGTACGGCGCGCCGTGGATGACGATCGCGCGGTCGCGGGCATGGTCGTTGAAGCCGGGTTCCAGCCCTTCCAGCCGCAGCGAATAGCCGTTGCCGCCCATATAGGTTTCCTTGGCCGTGAACGCGCCGAGGCTGGACATGAAGCTGCCGTCCTTGTTGGAGAAATGCTGGGTGCGGTTGTCACCGCTGTTGCGCCCATGCGCAACCCACTCCTCGAACAGCAGCCGCTGGCGGGTCAGATCGAAAATCCACATGCGCGGTTCGGTCGACGGCCGCGAGTAATCGATCACGCTCAACTTGCCCGGGTCGACGCCGAGCTCCGGCCGGCGCAACGCACAGCGCATCGCGCGCGCCGCCAGCTGCAGCACGTGCTTGTCCGCCGCAGGGGCGGCCTTGGCCAGCATCTCGGCCATCTGCACCGGGCTGCCGGTCGGCGCCGGCGCAGGGCTGGCCGCGCCCGCCGTGGCGGACGCGATCAGGCCACAGAACGCAGCAGGCAGCAATTTCACAACGGGCATGGGCAGCTCACCAGGCGGAGGCAACCCTTACAAAGTGGACCCACCGGCGTCGGATTCCAAGACAGGCTGCAGGTTCTGTTCATCGGCCACCGGGCGTACCGCCGGCAGGCTGGTCACCAGCAGCGTGGTGCCGGGCACCAGCACGCTGTACAGCTGTTCGGCGAATTCCGGCGGCAGCGCCATCGGCAGGCTGGGCGTGGCGAGCAGGTCCGGGGTCGCATTGGCGGCGGTCTGGCCCAGCAGCGGATACGCGGTCCAGCGGTGCAGCGGGCGGTGCGGATCCAGCGGGCTGGGGTTGTCCTGGTAGCCCTGGCCCATCACGAACAGGGTGGTCCCCTCGAAGGCCGGCAGCGCCTTGGCTTCCAGCCGCGACTCGCCGATCAGCACGCCATCGCGCAGCACGTACAGGCGCTGGTCGTGCAGGCTGACCAGGATGCCGACCTGGCCGGCCGGTGCGGCCGCATCGTTCCAGTAGTGCGCGGGTGCGTCGGTGCTCTCCACCAACGGCTTGCCGGTGCTGCTGACCGGGGCCAGCACGGCCGGATAGGCCAGCGTCATCGGCGCGCTCTTGGCATCGGCCACCACCACGGTATCGCCGCGATGGGTCTCGCCGAACAGCTTCTGCGCGAACGCCTGCGGCAACCGCACGCAGCCGTGCGAAGCCGGATGCCCGGGCAGGCTGCCGCCGTGCAGCGCGATGCCGTCCCAGGTCAGGCGCTGCATGTATGGCATCGGCGCGCTGTTGTAGAGGTTGGACTTGTGGTCCTTGTCCTTCTGCAGGATCGTGAACACACCGGTCGGGGTTTCGTGCCCGGCCTTGCCCGAGCTGATCGTGCTCATGCCGATCGCGATGCCGCTGCGGTACACGTAAGCGCGCTGCTCATCGAGGCTGACCACCAGCACGATCGGGCCGGACGGGGAGATCTCCGGATGCCAGAGGAACTCGCCGGGCTTGAGATCGGTGGGGCCGCGCGGGGCCTCGGTCGTCCTGCTGGCCGTCGGCGCAGTGTTGGCGGCCGTGGCGGGAAGCATCCCGGTCGCCAACAGCGTTCCGAGCGCCAGACTCAACAGCGTGCTGCGTACTGCCATGTCGTGCATCCATTCGAAGAGATGCCGCCACGCTACACGAAGTGCCGCCAAGCGTTCGCGAAAACCACGGGCGGCCACGCGTCGTATTTCGTTCGCCCCAAACAGTAATTGCCCGGCCACACCTCCGTGTGCAGACCGGGCAATCGATACATCCTTGTCGGCATCCCGCCTTCCCCCTGTGCGTCCTGCGCAGTCTGGGTGCCGGCCATGCTCCGTGCACTCGGCCGTATATGCTTCCGCCATCTCAGCCCTTCCCGGGGTCTGGATGCCACCGTCCTGGTGGGTCCGCGCCGCTCCTTCCGCGCCGCCTCCGTGCGTGCCGCCTCCCTGCAGCGGTCGGTGCCACCGCGGCATCCTGCCGTGGCAGCCAGTGACCGGCGTCCTGCCCGTCCCGACGTGTCCTGTTGTTCAGCGCCTTGGTACGGTGGCCGGCGCTGCCCTCCTGGGCGGTGCCTGGACCGGCGCCTGCCTGGCCCCGGTGGTCATCCGTTGTCGATTCCGTTCGACGGTAGCTGTCCCTATCCCCTTCACCCGCGCCAGATCCTCGACGCGTTCAAAAGGGCCGTGTTGTCGCCGGTATGCGACGATCGCTTCGGCCTTCATCGGGCCCACGTTCGCCAATCCCTGCTGCAGCGTCGACGCATCCGCCGTATTGATGTTGATCCGATCGGCCGCGAAGGCCATTCCGCTCAACAGCAGTCCCAGCACCAGCGCCCTGCACGAAAACCAAGGTCCCACTGTGTAGCTCCGTGTGGCTCGGAACCGGCCCCTGCCGGCAATCCTGTCGAAGGTTCCAGCGTCCCTCGCCACATACACACAGCCTATCGTCCACGGCGCCTTCACACAGCAGGCGTAACACCCGACGTGATGTAGGGAAATACCTACCCCAGCGCAGGCGTAGAATGGACGGACTTGTCAAAGCATTCCGGAGTTCAGATGGACAGCGCCAAGCTCGGCCAATTCGTCAGTGAAAAGTGGGACAACGAGATCGTCCCGCAATTGGTCGATTACATCCGTATCCCCAACAAATCGCCGATGTTCGACGCCGATTGGGTCGCCAACGGCTACATGGAACAGGCCGTCACCCTGATGGAAACCTGGGCCAAGGCCCAGAACCTGCCCGGCCTGACCGTCGAGGTCGTGCGCCTGGAAGGCCGCACCCCGCTGCTGCTGCTGGAAATCCCGGCCTCCGGCGCCGAGACCGGCGACGACACCATCCTGCTGTACGGCCATCTGGACAAGCAGCCGGAAATGACCGGCTGGGACGATGACCTGGGCCCGTGGATCCCGGTGCTGCGCGGCGACAAGCTGTACGGCCGCGGCGGCGCCGATGACGGCTACGCGATGTTCGGTTCGCTGGCCGCCGTGCTGGCGCTGCAGGAACAAGGCCTGCCGCACGCGCGCTGCGTGATCCTGATCGAAGCCTGCGAAGAATCCGGCAGCTACGACCTGCCCGCCTACGTTGATCACCTGGCCGAGCGCATCGGCAAGCCGTCGCTGGTGGTGTGCCTGGATTCGGGCTGCGCCAACTACGACCAGCTGTGGTGCACCACCTCGCTGCGCGGCCTGACCGGCGGCAACTTCTCGGTCAAGGTGCTCAACGAAGGCGTGCATTCCGGCGATGCCTCCGGCGTGATCCCGTCCAGCTTCCGCCTGCTGCGCCAGCTGATCTCGCGCATCGAGGACGAGAACACCGGCCGCATCCTGATCGACGGCATGAATGTCGAGATCCCGGTCGAGCGCCAGGAACAGGCCAAGCGCGCCGCTGAAGTGGTGGACACCGCCATCTTCGAGAAATTCCCGATGGTCGACGGCCTGCGCCCGATGAACGATGACCTGGCCGAACTGGTGCTCAACCGCACCTGGCGGCCGGCGCTGTCGGTCACCGGTGTGGACGGCCTGCCGCCGCTGGCCTCGGCCGGCAACGTGCTGCGCCCGCATACCGCGGTGAAGCTGTCGCTGCGCCTGCCCCCGACCGCCGACGGCAAGGCCTGCGGCGAGCTGCTCAAGGAAGCGCTGCTGCGCGATCCGCCGAATGGCGCCGAAGTGAAGCTGGACCTAGAGAAGGCCTCCAGCGGCTGGAACGCCCCGGCCATGGCGCCGTGGCTGACCCAGGCGATCGACGATGCCAGCCAGACCTTCTTCGGCAAGCCGGCGATGTACATGGGCGAAGGCGGCTCGATCCCGTTCATGGGCATGCTCGGCGAGAAGTTCCCGGGCGCGCAGTTCATGATCACCGGCGTGCTCGGCCCGCACTCCAACGCACACGGCCCGAACGAGTTCCTGCACATCCCGATGGGCAAGCGCGTGACCTCGTGCGTGTCCAAGGTGATCAGCGAGCATTACGCGGCCAGCCTGCGTGGCGAGACCAGCGGTTCGCCGGTCGCCGCCGACAGCGGTACCCGTCACGGCGGCCACGGCTGCTGCTGACGTTGGCGGACGCAGCCCGGCCTTGCTAGGCTGCGTCCACCTCTACTGACGCATTTGGCATGAACGGACTGTTTGGCAGCACCAGCTGGCTCTACATCATCCTGGTCGGCTTCGTCGTCGGTCTGCTCGGGCGTTTCTTCATGCCGGGCAACAACCGCATGGGCTGCCTGCTGACCATCGTGCTCGGCATCGTCGGCGCCCTGCTGGCCGGCTGGTTCGGCCAGTACATGGGCTGGTATGCCCGCGGCGAGCCGGCCGGTTTCATCGGCGCGATCCTGGGTGCGATCGCGGTCCTGGCCGTGCTCCGGCTGTTCAGCAGCAAGCGCTGAGCATCGCCCTCTTCTTTCTTCCCGCGCGCCGTCCGGCGCCGCTTCGACGTACCCGTCCATGAACGATCCCGCTTCCGATCCGCTGCGCGCCGAACACCGCCGGCAGTGGACCTGTGCCGCCCTCGGCGACCCGGCCACTGCGCTTGACCGTGCGTCGGTCGATGCCGGTTTCCGCAGCTACTGGCGCGCCACCAGCGCGCGCGGCAGCCACATCGTGATGGACTCCCCGCCCGGGCTGGAGGATGTGCGCCCGTGGCTGCGCATGCACGACCTGCTCGAGCCCAACGGCGTGCGCGTGCCGCAGGTCCTGGCGCGCGATGAGGACAACGGCTTCCTGCTGCTGGAAGACCTGGGCGGCCCGACCCTGGCGCGCCATATCGACAATGACAACGCCGATGCCTGGTTCGATGCCGCCTTCGCGCAGCTGATCCGGCTGCAGTCGATCCCCGTGCCCGAGGGCATGGGCAGCTTCGGCGAGGCGCTGCTGCAGCGCGATGCCGGGCTGTTCGACGACTGGTTCCTGCAACGTCACCTCGGCCTGGAACTGGACTGCGGCGAGATCGAGAACCTGCAGCGCATGCACCGCCTGCTGATGGACAACGCCCTGCAGCAGCCGCAGGTGCTGACCCACCGCGATTTCATGCCGCGCAACCTGATGCCGATCGACGGGGGGCCGGCGGTGCTGGATTTCCAGGACCTGGTGCGCGGACCGATCGCCTACGACCCGGTCAGCCTGTTCAAGGATGCGTTCCTGAGCTGGCCGATCGAACGCGTGGACGCCTGGCTGGCGCGTTATCACGCACTCGCCCTGGCCGCCGGCCTGCCGGTGCGGCCGTGGCCGGAGTTCCTGCGCGACGCCGACTGGATGGGCGTGCAGCGCCACCTGAAGATCCTCGGCCTGTTCGTGCGCCTGCGCGACCGCGATGGCAAAGGTCACTACTTCGAGGATGCACCACGCTTCATCGGCTATCTGGATGAAGTGCTGCCGCGCCATCCGCAGCTCGCACCCCTGCTCGATCTGTTCGAACTGCGGATCAAACCGGCGCTGGCCCGCATCGCCGAACCCGTGCTGGCGCGCCCATGAAGGCCATGATCTTCTCGGCCGGCAAAGGCGAGCGCATGCGTCCGCTGACCCTGCACACGCCCAAGCCATTGCTGGTGGCCGGTGGCAAACCGCTGATCGTGTGGCACCTGGAGCGGCTTGCCGCGGCCGGGATCAATGAGGTGGTGATCAACACCGCGTGGCTGGGTGACCAGTTCGCACCCGCGCTGGGCGACGGTGCGCGCTGGGGGCTGCGCCTGCACTTCATCGATGAGGGCGTCGTGCCGCTGG
This sequence comes from Stenotrophomonas sp. BIO128-Bstrain, assembly GCF_030128875.1. Taxonomy (NCBI): domain Bacteria; kingdom Pseudomonadati; phylum Pseudomonadota; class Gammaproteobacteria; order Lysobacterales; family Lysobacteraceae; genus Stenotrophomonas; species Stenotrophomonas sp. BIO128-Bstrain. Next base: position 2,846,687 of record NZ_CP124620.1, read on the forward strand.
AAACCGGTGGTGGCATCCTCAATGCACTGCCGATCCTCGGCGAGGCACCGTTCCTGGTGATCAACGGCGATGTGTGGACGGATATGGAGGTCGCCACGTTGCCGCGCACGCCTGCCGGCGATGCGCATCTGGTGCTGGTCGACAATCCCGCGCAGCACCCGCGCGGTGATTTCATCCTGCACGACGATGGCCACGTCAGCGATGACGGCGACAGCGCGCGGCTCACCTACGCCGGTATCGGCGTGTACCGCCCGGCGATCCTCGACGGCTGGCGGGCGGTGATCGGCGACACCACCGGGGCCGGCGCGACACCGCCGCAATTCAGCCTCGTGCCCCTTTTGCGCCATGCGATGGCGCAGGGCCGTGTGACCGGCCAGCACCATCGCGGCCGATGGACCGATGTGGGCACGCCGGAACGGTTGGCGCAGCTGGATGCGCAGCTGCGCTGACGGCACGGGCAAAACCGCGCCCCCCCGGTCAATCCGGTGGTAGAGCCGACCGTTGGTCGGCTGCTCTACGCCCGAGCCCACCAGAGCAGCCGACCAACGGTCGGCTCTACAGGCGGTGTGGGCCGTCTTCAAGGACCTGGCGCAGGAACGGTACGGTGATGCGGCGCTGCGCCGCCAGCGATTCGCGGTCCAGCCAGTCCAGCAGGCTGACCAGGCTGCCCAGCTCGCGGCCGGTACGGGTCAGCAACCATTCGATGGCGGCCTCGTCGATGGCCAGGCCACGTCGCGCCGCGCGTTCGCGCAACACCGCCGCACGGCCTTCGTCGTCCAGCGGCTGCAGCACCACGCGCACGCACTGCTGCAGGCGTGAGCGCAGGTCTGGCAGCACCAGCCCCAGCTGGTCCGGGGCGTGCTGCGCGGTGTACAGCAGGGTGATCCCCGCGGCGCGCGCACGGTTGTGGAAATCAAACAGCGCCACTTCATCTTCGCGCTGCCCGGCTACGGCGTCGAGCCCGTCCAGCGCGACCAGGTCGCGCCCCTCCAGCGATTCCAGCGCGGCGCGGGTGCGTCCGACCACCGCCTTCAGCGGCAGGTACGTCGGCTGGCGGCCGGCCTGTTCGGCCAGCGAACACATCGCCAGCGCCTGGTGGGTCTTGCCGGTGCCCGGCGCGCCTTCGAGGTAGACCCAGTCGTGCGCCGCGCCCACGGCGATGGCGCGCAGCTGCGCCAGTGCGCCATCCGGCGCGCCGATGAAGGTCTCCAGCCGCTCGTCCTGCGGGTAGCGCAGGGCAAGCGGCAACTGCGGCACGACACTCACTGCGCGTCCGGCCCCTTCGGGGTGCCTACGATCACGATCTCGGGCTTGTCGACGTAGGCATCGAGCACGATCGCCGACTTCTCACCGGCATACAGATCACTCTGGCGATAACGCTGGTGCGCATAGCGCAGCAGCACGTTGCTGACCGCCGCCACCGGCAGCGCGAGCAGCATGCCCAGGAAGCCGAACAGCTGGCCACCGGCCATCACCGCGAAGATCACCGCCACCGGGTGCAGGCCGATCTTGTCGCCGACGATGCGCGGGGTCAGCACGTAGCTTTCCAGCAGCTGGCCCACGGTGAACACCACGCCGACCAGGATCAGCAGTTTCAGATCGAAGCCCTGCGCCTGCACCAGCGCGGCCACCACGGCCATCACGATGCCGGTGGTCGCGCCCAGGTAGGGAATGAAGCTGATCAGGCCGGCCACCAGCCCGATCAACAGGCCCAGCTTCAGGCCGACCAGCGACAGGCCCGCGGCGTACACCACGCCCAGCGCGATCATCACCAGGAACTGGCCGCGGATGAATGCCCCCAGCACCTCGTCCGACTCACGCGCCAGGTTGGTGATGGTGCCGACGTGGTTGCGCGGAATCATCGAAGCCACGCGCTCGACCAGCTTGTCCCAGTCGCGCAGGAAGTAGAACGCCAGGATCGGCAGCAGCAGGATGTTGACCACCCAGGTGACCATCGTGAAGCCCGAGCGCTGCACGTAACCGAAGAAGGTCTTGGCGAAGCCACCGGCCTGCTGCCAGTGGCTGCGCACCCACTCGATCAGCCGGTCCGGGTCCATCCACTGCATGACCTCCAGCCCGGTCTTCTGCTCGAACCACGGGATGCCTTTTTCCATCAGCCATTGCTGTGCCTGCGGGATCGCCGCCACCAGCGTGGCGACCTGGCGCTCGATCATCGGCACCAGGATCAGCAGCGCGGCGGTGATCAGCAGGATCATCGCGACGAACACCAGCACCACGCCGGTGTTGCGCGAGCGGCCGGTGGCCTCGATCCGGTCGACCAGCGGGTCGCCCAGCCAGGCCAGCGCCAGGGCCAGCACGAAGGGGGTCAGGATCGGGCCGAGCAGCCAGATCACCCAGCCGGCGGCAAGCGCCACCAGCACATACTTCAACCGCCTGAGGAACTGCGCGATTTCCGCTTCGGGGGTAAGGATCATCGCAGGCGGTACTCGTTGCTGGCAGGCGGCGGCAGGGCCGAGGGGTTGGTTTCATCGATCGGCACCGGCAGGGCCAGCGGCGCGGTCGGCGCGATCACGCCGTTGTCGCCCAGCATGCGGTTCAGGCCGGGCAGGCCGGTGGTCAGTTCCAGCGACAGCTCCAGGCGGTCGCCAGAGGCGCGCACCGGGGTGACGTTGCGCACCACCGCGGTCTCGCGCAGGCCGGCAGCCAGGCGCATGTAATCCTCGGCACTGTTCAGGCCCAGCACCACGATCGTGTAGGTCCCGGCGGCACCGGTGGCGGCCCCGGCCTTGGCATAACGGCGAACCAGCGCATCGGCGGCGCCGTCGGCACCACCGGCCATGGCGCGGCGGGCGTCACTGTCCTTGGTGCTCCACTTGTTCAGTTCCTTGCCGCCATCGACGAATACCCAGTCGGCGACCCAGCCACTGCCATCGCGGTAGAGCTTGCCGATCAGCTGCATCGGCGGGGCATAGCGCGCCGAGGCGCGGGCGACGGCGGCCGTATCCTGGCGCCAGATCGCGCCGACCAGCGCCTGCTCGGCCGCGCTGCCCGAGGGCAGGCCCAGCTTGTAGCCGCGTTCGATGGCCCGGTTGAGCAGCGGGCGGGCCGCGTTGGCCTGCTGGACGGTGACCAGGCGCGGGCCGGAGCCATCGTCGATAGCCAGCCAGATCACCGGCTTCGGGCGGGGCTGCGGCCACAGCGGCAGGCCCAGGGCCGAGATCAGCCCGTCGACGTCATCCTCGCGGAAGCGCGCCACCAGGATCGTGCGGTAGCTCGGGGCGCCGCCGGCCGAGGTGCTCTGGTCCTGGCGGTAGTCATAGCTGGCCACGTAATCCTTGGCGTTGCGCAGGGCCTGCATCACCCCGGGGCGGCTCATCACGCTGCGGTCGCCCGAGAGTTTGGCCAGCACATTGCCCAGCGCCCTGGCCAGGGCACCGTTGCGGTCCGAATCGGCCTGGCTGTTGACCGGGACCTCGGCCTCGTAAGCGCCACTGGCGGTGGCCACATCGCCTTCGGTGCGCAGGCCGCTCTGGGCCATCGAGGCCACCGGCAGGCACAGCGCGAGGAACATCATGAAAAAGAGGCTGCGGCGCATCAGGACTTCCATTGAGCGTATCCGGGGGGAATTGTTGCCCGAATAGGGCCTGCGCGCCAACGTGGCCTGTTAAAATCGCGCTTTCACCCCAGCGCAGCGCCGACGCCCGTGACCAATTCCCCGTCCAACCCCTCTCCCCTGACCTACCGCGACGCCGGTGTCGATATCGACGCGGGCAATGAGCTGGTCGAGCGCATCAAGCCGCTGGTGAAGCGCAGTTTCCGCCCGGAAGTCATGGGGGGCCTGGGTGGCTTCGGCGCCCTGTTCGACCTCTCCAGCAAGTACCGCGAGCCGGTCCTGGTCTCGGGGACGGACGGCGTGGGCACCAAGCTGAAGCTCGCACAACAGCTGGGCCGCCACGACACGATCGGCATCGATCTGGTCGCCATGTGCGTGAACGACGTGCTGGTCCAGGGCGCCGAGCCGTTGTTCTTCCTGGATTATTTCGCCACCGGCAAGCTGGACATCGATACCGCGGCAGCGGTCGTGGGCGGCATCGCCAACGGCTGTACCGAGGCCGGTTGCGCGCTGATCGGTGGTGAGACCGCTGAAATGCCCGACATGTATGCCCCGGGCGAGTACGACCTGGCCGGCTTCACCGTCGCCGGTGTCGAGAAGAGCGAACTGAAGGACGGCGCCAGCGTGGCCGCCGGCGACGTGCTGATCGGCATCGCCTCCTCCGGCCCGCACTCCAACGGCTACTCGCTGGTGCGCCGCATCTATGACCGCGCCGGCCAGCCGGCCGACCTGGAACTGGAGGGCGGGGTCAAGCTGGTCGATGCGCTGATGGCGCCGACCCGCCTGTACGTCAAGCCGATCCTGGCGCTGCTCAAGACCCATGGCGCGGCGATCCACGGCATGGCCCACATCACCGGTGGCGGCCTGACCGAGAACATCATCCGCGTCGTCCCCGAGGGCCTGGGCCTGGACATCCAGGCCGATGCCTGGACCCTGCCGCCGGTGTTCCAGTGGCTGCAGAAGGAAGGCGCGGTGGCCGACAGCGAGATGTGGCGCACCTTCAACTGCGGCATCGGCTTCGTGCTGATCGTGGCCGCCGACCAGGTGGCCTCGGTCGCTGCCGCCGTCACCGCGCAGGGGCTGGACCACTGGACCATCGGTGCCGTGACCCCCGCCGATGGCACCGAACGCGTCAAGATCGGCTGAGCCCGGTCATGGAGCCCCGCCTGGAGGCCGCTGCCCAACCGCCGTCGCTGCCCGCCGCAGCGGCGCCGGCCGTGCCGGGCACCGCGGTTGACACCTCGCAGCTGCAACTGCTGTCGGTCTTCCACTATGTGCTGGCCGGCCTGACCGCGCTGTTCTCGCTGTTCCCGCTGATCTATCTGTTGATGGGCGTGGCCGTCATCTTCGCCGCACCACCGCCGTTGGCGCCGGGCGAGGCGCCGCCGCCGTTCGATCCGCGCCTGCTTGGGTGGGTGTTCGTGCTGATCGGTGGGCTGGGCTGCGCTGCCGGGCTGGTGCTGGCCGGGTACATGGCCTATGCCGGGCGCTGCCTGGCGCAGCGCCGGCGTTACCTGCTGTGCATGGTGGTGGCCGGTATCGCCTGCATCTTCATGCCGTTCGGTACCGCCCTGGGCGTGTTCACCCTGGTGGTGCTGTCGCGCCCGGCAGTCAAGGCGGCCTTCGAAACCGCATGAGCAGCCGTATCGCCGTACTCGCCTCCGGCCGGGGCAGCAATCTGCAGGCCATCCTGGACGCCATCGCCGCGCAGCGGCTGGATGCGCAGGTCGTGGCCGTGCTCTCGGACAAACCCGAGGCCTCGGCCCTGCTCAAGGTCGGCCCGGCCCAGCGCTGGGCGCGCTCGCCCAGGGACTTCCCGGACCGCGCCGCCTTCGATGCGGCGATGGCCGATGCGCTGGACGCGTTCGCCCCGGACTGGATCGTCTGCGCCGGTTACATGCGCATCCTCGGCCCGGCCTTCGTGGCGCGGTTCGATGGCCGCCTGGTCAACATCCATCCCTCCCTGCTGCCGCTGTACAAGGGGCTGCACACGCATGCGCGCGCGTTGGAAGCCGGTGATGCCGAGCACGGCGCCAGCGTGCACTTCGTGGTGCCCGAACTGGATGCCGGCACCGTGCTGGCACAGGCCCGCGTGCCGGTCCAGGCCGGTGACACCGCCGAAGCGCTGGCCCTGCGGGTGTTGGCCGTGGAGCATCCGCTGCTCATCGCCAGCCTCGGGCTGCTGGTCAGCGGCCGCGTAACTGAACAGGCAGGTCAGCTCCAGCTCGACGGTCACCCCCTGTTTAGCCCGCTGCGCCTAGATTGCGCCGGACAGCTGAACCGATAAGCGCCGCGCACACACGCCGCTGATCCCGGCGCTGGCATTCTTCCCCTTCCCCCACCGACCGGCCCGCATGAGAACGCCTTTGTTCAAGCCCGTGCTGCTGATGGCCTCCCTGCTGTGCACTGCCGCCCTTGCCCACGCGCAGGAGACGGCGCCCCCCCCGTTGCCCGCCCTTCCTGCAATGGACTGGGAGGCACCGCCGCTGCAGCCATTCACCGCCACCTACCAAGCCCTCTACAAGGGCAAGCAGGCCGGCGATGCGACCATGCGCGTCACCCACACCGGCGGCGACCAGTGGCGGGTGGACATGCAGGTGGTGGGTCGCAGCGGCTTTGCCAGCGTGCTCGGCCTGAACCTGGAGCAGAGCACGGTGTTCGAGAACCGCAACGGCACCTACGTGCCGTTGAGCCAGAGCACTGTCCGCAAAGGCCTGTTCCTGGGCAAGAAAGTGACCGGCACCTATGACTGGAAGGCCGGCACCGCGCAGTGGCTGGGCGATCTGAAGAAGGAACGCCGCCAGCCGATCCCGCTGCAGCCCGGCGACCAGAGCGCGCTGCTGCTGAATCTGGCGATCATGCGCGACGCCCGCCCCGGCGGGCAGATGCACTACCGCTATGTGGACGTGGGCCGCGTCCGCCAGCACGACTACCAGGCCGCGCCGGACACGGAGAACGTGCCGGTGGGCGACCTGTCCTACAACGCGCTGCGGGTGTACCGCACCAACGGCGGCAACGACGAAACCATCCTCTGGATCGCCAACGGTGTTCCCACGCCGGTGCGCATCCTGCAACGCGAAGATGGCGAAGATCGGATTGATCTGCGCCTGATCGAATACCAAGGAGTCTGAGCATGACCACACTGAACCGTCCGCTGACCTGGATCGCCGCTGGCGCCCTGGCTGTCGTGAGCCTGCCCGCCATGGCGCTGCAGCCGTTCAAGGCCGATTACCAGGCCAGCTACATGGGCATGCAGGCCAATGGCACCATGACCCTCACCAGCGAAGGCGCCAACAAGTGGCGCTACAGCCTCAACGTCAAGAACCAGCTGGCCGATCTCAGCCAGAACACCGTCTTCGAGGAAGCCAACGGCCGCCTGCGCCCGCTGAGTAGCAACGACCGCTCGGTGCTGCTGGTCAAGAAGCGCAACGTGGACGCCAACTACAACTGGACCAGCAACCAGGCGACCTGGACCGGCGACGTCAAGCCGGACCGTCGCGGCCCGGTCGCGCTCAAGGCCGGCGACATGGACGCCCTGCTGATCAACCTGGCGATCGCGCGGGATCTGGCTGCCGGCAAGCCGCTGAACTACCGCATGGTCGACGAAGGCCGGATCAAGCCGATGTCCTACAAGGTGGTCGGCAAGGAAAAGATCACCGTGGCCGGCAAGTCCTACGACGCGACGAAGGTCTCGCGCGTGGACGGCAACAAGGAACTGATCGCCTGGATCGTGCCGGAGTTCCCGGTGCCGGCGCGCCTGCTGCAGCGTGAGAGCGGCAAGGATGCGCTGGACCTGACGATCAAAGGCATGAACTGACCAAGAAAAACGCCCGCTTGCGCGGGCGTTTTTTCATTCCGGCTTGGCCTCGCCGAAGACCGTCCTGCAGTCCACCCGGATCTGCTGCCGCGTATCGCGCCAGTAGTAGGTGCTGCAGTGGCGGTTGCCGTCGACGCTCTTGTCCACGCCGACCGCATGGAACGACTGGAACACCTCGGTACGGCTGACCGTGCCGTCGGCGTTCCAGTCCATGTCTTCCTGCTGGATGCCCTGGGTGATCGCGATGCCGGCATACCAGGCGTAGCCCAGCCATGCCAGCACGATCAGCACCAGGACCAGCAGCGCCTTGCGGCGGCGGGTGAACCGGCCGCGCAGGATCATGCCGCGACGCGCCGGATGGTGGCGCCCAGCGAGGACAGCTTCTCTTCGATGTTCTCGTAGCCGCGGTCCAGGTGGTAGATGCGGTCGATGGTGGTATCACCCTCGGCCATCAGGCCGGCCAGGATCAGCGAGGCCGAGGCGCGCAGATCGGTGGCCATCACCGGCGCGCCGCTGAGCTGCTCGGCACCACGGACGATCGCGGTGTGGCCTTCCACCTGGATGTCCGCGCCCAGGCGCAGCAGTTCGTTGACGTGCATGAAACGGTTTTCGAAGATCGTTTCGTTGATCACGCCCACGCCGTCGGCCACGCAGTTGAGCGCCATGAACTGCGCCTGCATGTCGGTCGGGAACGCCGGATACGGCGCGGTGGTCAGGTTGACCGCACGCGGGCGCTTGCCGCCCATGTCCAGGGTGATACTGTCTTCGGTGGTCTCGATGTGCGCACCGGCCTCCACCAGCTTGGCCAGCACCGCGTCCATGGTGTTCGGGCGGGCACGGTTGACCGTGACCTTGCCGCCGGTCATCGCCGCGGCAACCAGGAAGGTGCCGGTTTCGATACGGTCGGGCAGCACTTCATGACGGCCACCGGAGAGCTTCTCGACGCCTTCGATGGTCAGGCGGGCGGTGCCCAGGCCTTCGATCTTCGCGCCGAGCGCGATCAGGCAGTGCGCCAGGTCGGTGACTTCCGGCTCCATCGCCGCGTTGTCCAGCACAGTGGTGCCTTCGGCCAGCACGGCGGCCATCAGCACGTTTTCGGTGCCGGTGACGCTGACCATGTCGAAGGTGAAGTGTGCCCCCTTCAGACGCTTGGCCTGGGCCTTGATGAAGCCGTTCTCGACGGTGATTTCCGCACCCAGGGCCTGCAGGCCCTTGATGTGCTGGTCGACCGGACGCGAGCCGATCGCGCAGCCGCCGGGCAGCGACACTTCGGCCGCGCCGAAGCGGGCCAGCAGCGGGCCGAGCACCAGGATCGAGGCGCGCATGGTCTTGACCAGCTCATACGGCGCCACGTGCTGGTCCACCGAGCGCGGGTCGACCACGATCGCGCTGCCGCGCGACAGGGTGCCCTGGTCGATGGTGACCTTGGCACCCAGCTCGCCGAGCAGCTTCACGGTGGTGACCACATCGTGCAGGTGCGGCACGTTGGTGATCTCCACCGGCGCATCGGCCAGCAGGGTCGCGCACAGGATGGGGAGGACAGCGTTCTTGGCGCCGGAAATGTTCACTTCACCGTGCAGCGGCTTGCCGCCGGTCACTACGATCTTGGCCATGGAATCTACTTGGAATGAGGTAGAGCCGACCGTTGGTCGGCTGAATGGTCTGGGTAGCCGACCGTGGGTCGGCTGAAACGATAACCGTGAGGGGTACCCCGGAATCAACCGCCCGCTTCGGCCGGGGTGACCGTCTTCAGCGCCAGCGCGTGGATCGCCCCGCCCATCAGATCGCCCAGGGTCGCGTAGACCATGCGGTGACGCGCTAGCGGCATTTTTCCGGCAAAGGCGTCGCAGACCACGGTGGCCTCGAAGTGCACGCCGTCGTCACCCTGCACGTCCGCGCGGGCGCCAGGCAGGCCGGTTTCGATCAGATTGCGGATGGTCTCGGCGTCCAACGGGCTTTCCTAATAAAATGAGCGCTCATTCTACTCTTCCACGTGGCGCTCGCATGGCTGTCTCGCCCCAACTCCCCCATCCGGCCGACGCTGCGGCACTGGTCGCCAGCGGCCGCCGCGTGTTCGAGATCGAGCGCGATGCGCTGGGCGCGGTCGCCGAGCGGCTGGGCGAGGCGTTCAGCCAGGCCTGCCAGCTGGTCCTGCAGGGCAAGGGCCGCGTGGTCGCCACCGGCATGGGCAAGTCTGGCCATGTGGCCCGCAAGATCGCCGCTACCCTGGCCTCGACCGGCACCCCGGCCTTCTATGTGCACCCCGGTGAAGCCGGTCACGGCGACCTGGGCATGATCACCGAGGCCGATGTGGTGCTGGCGCTGTCCTATTCGGGCGAGTCCGACGAACTGCTGATGCTGCTGCCGGTGCTCAAGCGCCAGGGCAACCGCCTGATCGCGATGACTGGGCGGCCGCAGTCCAGCCTGGCCAGCGCCGCCGACGTTCACCTGGATGTCAGCGTACCGGCCGAGGCCTGCCCGCTGGCCCTGGCCCCGACCTCCAGCACCACCGCCTCGCTGGCCATGGGCGATGCACTGGCCGTGGCCCTGCTCGATGCGCGCGGCTTCACGGCCGATGATTTCGCCCGCTCGCACCCGGCCGGCAGCCTCGGCCGCCGCCTGCTGCTGCACATCACCGATGTCATGCACAGCGGCGATGAGCTGCCGCGCGTGGACGTCGGCGCCAGCCTCAGCGAGGCCCTGGTGGAGATGAGCCGCAAGCGCCTGGGCATGACCGCCGTGGTGGACGCGGACAACCACCTGATCGGCCTGTTCACCGACGGCGACCTGCGTCGTGCGCTGGATACCGACCTGGACGTGCGCAGCGCGAAGATCGCCGATGTGATGACCCGCGGCCCGCGCACCATCGGTGCCGACCAGCTGGCGGCCGAGGCCGCGCAGTTGATGGAAGCCCACAAGATCAACGGCTTGATGGTGGTCGATGCCGACGGCCATCTGGTCGGCGCGCTCAACATTCATGACCTGTTGCGGGCCCGGGTGGTTTAAACCACAGTTGCCTTCCTCCATTCAGCTGAGCTGCCCCCAGACGATGCCCTACTCCCCGTTGCCCGGTTTCCCGTCCCACCTGCATGCCGTCGCCGGCCGTATCCGGCTGGCGTGCTTCGACGTGGACGGCACGCTCACCGACGGTCGGCTTTACTACGACAAGGACGGCAACGAGAGCAAGGCGTACTACGTGCAGGACGGACTCGGCCTGAAACTGCTGCAACACCACGGTATCCACCCGGTGCTGATCACCGCGCGCAACAGCCAGTCCGCGCTCAAGCGCGGCGCGGACCTGGGCATCGATACCCAGATCGCGGTCGGCGACAAGCTGGCCAGCGTCAAGGCGCTGTGCGGGCAGCACGGCATCGGCCTGGACCAGGTGGCCTTCATGGGCGACGACCTGCCCGATCTCGGCCCGCTGTGCGCGGTCGGCCTGGCGGTCGCGCCGGCCAATGCCCACCCGTGGATCGCCGAACGCGTGCACTGGCAGACCCGCAGCGACGGTGGCCAGGGCGCCGCGCGTGAGCTGTGCGATGTCCTGCTGGCCGCACAGGGTCATGTGGACGTCGTGCTGGCGAGGTTCGGCGCATGAACGTGCGTACCGCCATCGGCGGCCTGCTGCTGGTCGCCGCACTGCTGACCGGCTGGCTGGCCCTGCACCATCGCGACAAGGCCCCCGTGGCCGAGGGCGAGGATGCCACCAAGGATTACGTGCTGCACGATTTCCAGATCGTGGCGCTGGACGAACAGGGCAAGGAATCCACCACCCTGCGCGCCCCGCTGCTGGAGCGTGCGCGCAGTGATGAAACCATGACCCTGACCACCCCGGTGTTCCTGCTGCCCGACCAGGACGGCAATCACTGGGAGATGCGCGGGGACAGCGGCTGGGTCAGCGCCAAGGGCGACCAGCTCAAGCTCATCGGCAACGTCAGCGGCGACAGCCCCAAGGTCCCCGGCGTTGTGCCCACCACCTTCCGCACCGATCATCTGGACGTGTTCCCGAACGAGAACCGCGCCAGGACCGATGCCCGGGTCACCATGACCCGCCCGGGCCTGTCACAGACAGGCGTCGGCTTTGAAGCCGACATGAAAACCCGGCAGTACAAACTCCTTTCACAGGTCAAGACCCGCTATGAACCGAACGCTGCCCGCTAAGCTCGCGCTGCTCGCCCTGCTGCTGCCCGGCGTGGCGCTGGCCAAGTCGTCCGACCGCAACCAGCCGATGAACCTGGAATCCAACAGCAACGACTGCAACCTGACCGACGATGCGGGCAAGTGCACGTTCACCGGCAACGTGGTGATCACCCAGGGCACCCTGGTGATCCATGCGGCCAACGCCGATCTGTTCCGCAAGAACGGCGATATCGAACGCGTCGTGCTGACCGGCAAGCAGGCCACGCTGGAGCAGGAAATGGATGACGGCTCCAAGATGAATGCCTGGGCCGACAACATGGATTACAACGTCAACAGCGAAGTGATCATCCTCACCGGCAACTACAAGGTCGAGTCGCCGCGCGGCACCAACAGCGGCCAGAAAATGACCTACAACACGCGCACCGGCAACATGCAGAGCGGTGGCGACGGCACCCGCGTGCGCACCGTGATCCAGCCCAAGAACAAGGGCGCCGCACCGGCCGCCCCGGCGGCCAAGCCGGCCACGCCCGCGGCCAAGCCCGCCACCCCGCCCGCCGCCGGGAGCAAGAAGTAATGCTCGTCGCCAAAGGCCTGCGCAAGCGCTACAAGCAGCGTGAAGTCGTCAAGGATTTCGGGCTGACCCTGGAGGCCGGTGAAGTGGTGGGCCTGCTCGGCCCCAACGGTGCCGGCAAGACCACCTGCTTCTACATGATCGTGGGGCTGGTCGAGACCGATGCCGGCAGCATCGTGCTGGACGGCAAGGACATCACCAGCGACCCGATGTACACCCGCGCCAAGCAGGGCGTGGGCTACCTGCCGCAGGAACCCTCGGTGTTCCGCAAGCTGACCGTGGCCGACAACCTGCGCCTGGTGCTGGAACTGCGCGAGGACCTGGACAAGGCCGGCCGCGAAAAGGAACTGGCCAGCCTGCTGGACGAACTGCAGATCAACCACGTGGCCGACCAGCTCGGGGCCAGCCTCTCCGGCGGTGAGCGCCGCCGCTGTGAAATCGCCCGCGCGCTGGCCGCCAAACCGCGCCTGATCCTGCTCGATGAGCCGTTCGCCGGCGTCGACCCGATCTCGGTCGGTGAAATCCAGCGCATCGTCACCCATCTCAAGCAGCGCGGGATCGGGGTGCTGATCACCGACCACAATGTCCGCGAAACCTTGGGAATCTGCGACCGCGCGTATATCCTCAACGAGGGCAGCGTGCTGGCACAGGGCGCGCCGGACGAGATCCTGGCCAACGCCGACGTCCGCCGCGTCTACCTTGGGGATACCTTCAAGCTCTGATCCAGCGGCCGCCGCAACGCCTTCCTTCCGTTCGGCACAGGCATGAAAGCACGGCTGCAGACATCGATGGGGCAACACCTGGTCATGACGCCGCAGCTGCGTCAGGCGATCAAGCTGTTGCAGATGTCCAGCGCCGAGCTGGAGCTGGAAATCAACGAGGCGGTGGAAACCAACCCGCTGCTGGACTGGGCCGAGAACGCTGAACCGGCGCTCGAGGCCAGCCCCGGCGAGGACAGTCCCCCGCCCGCCCCCGCCGATACCCATGCCGATGGGGAGCACCAGGTCTCCGCCGGCGACGAGTGGTCGCCCGGCGAAGGCGACTGGACCAGCGGCAGCAGTGGCGGCTCCTTCGACGATGACGACAACGGCAGTGCCGCCGAGCGCGTGGCCGAGACCGAATCGCTGGCCGACCACCTGCTCTGGCAGCTGCACCTGTCGCACCTGTCGGTCCGCGACCGCAGCATCGGCGCGGCCCTGATCGACGCTTTCGAAGAGGACGGCTACCTGCGCGAGCCGCTCACGGCCATCGCAGAGACCCTGCGCCCGGCCATCCAGGCCGACGAGGCCGAAATCCTGACCGTCCTGCACCAGATCCAGCGCTTCGACCCGGTCGGGGTGGGTGCGCGCAGCCTGGGCGAGTGCCTGGACCTGCAGCTGCTGGTACTGCCCGCCGATACCCCCGGCCTGGCCCTGGCCCGGCGCATCGCCGATGGGCCGCTGGAGCGCCTGCCGCGCAGCGGCGTGGCCGGCATCGCCCACGAGCTTCGCGAGCCGCTGGCCGAGGTCGAGGTGGCGGTGCAGCTGCTGCGCTCGCTGGACCCGCGCCCGGGCACCCAGATCGGCGAGCTCTCCCACGACAGCTACGTGGTGCCCGACTGCGTGGTCTGGCGCCAGAACGGCGTCTGGCGCGCGGCCCTGGCCGGCCACGCCGGGCCGCGGGTGGTCATCCACCGAGGCTACGAACAGTTGATCCGCCGCTGCGGGGAGGCCGACGCCGGTTACATGCGCGCCCATCTGCAGGAGGCGCGCTGGCTGCTCAAGGGCCTGGAGGCCCGCGGCGAGACCCTGCTGCGGGTGATGCGCTGCCTGCTCGACCAGCAGGCCGCCTTCCTGGAGTTCGGCGAACAGGCCCTGCGCCCGCTGACCCTGCGGGAAGTGGCCGGCGAGCTCGGCCTGCACGAATCCACGATTTCCCGGGCGATCGCCCGCAAGTACGTGCACACCCCGCGCGGCACGCTGCCGCTGCGCGCGTTCTTCGCCTCCGGCATCGACACCGACAGCGGTGGCGAAGCCTCCAGTACCGCCATCCAGGCCATGCTGCGCCGCCTGATCGATGACGAGAACCCGCGCAAGCCGCTTTCTGACGCCAAGCTGGCTGACCTGCTCAAAACCTCGGGAATACCGGTGGCGCGACGCACCGTGGCGAAGTATCGTGAAGCCATGAACATTTCCGCCTCGCACGAAAGGGTACGAATCGTCTGACGCTCCACCGCGCCCGGCGGGAAGGTTCATTGGCACATCCGAACAAAGGAGAAACCCGATGCACATCGAGACGTTTGGCAAGGACCACCTTGAGATCACCCCGGCTCTGAACGAGTACGTGGAGACCAAGCTGGAACGGCTGAGGAAGCATTTCGACCAGCACTGCGAGGTCCGCGTGCAACTGTCGATCCGCAAGCCGGAGCACCATGCCGATGCGAGTGTGAATGTTCCCGGGCAGACTCTGCACGCGGACGCCAGCGGCCCCACCATGTATGCGGCAATCGACATCCTGGCCGACAAGCTCGACCGCCTGGTCATCAAGCACAAAGAGAAAAAGCAGCAGCACGCACCGCAACCGCTGCCGGTGGGCGACAATGAGGGCTGATGCCCTCGTTTCCACCCCGACATGCCTCTGACTGATCTTCTGGCGGCCGTCCGCACGCAAGTGCTGCCGGCCGCCGATCGCGACAGCGTGCTGATGGCCGCAGCCCGGCTGCTGGCCTGCCGCGAAGCCAACGCCGAGCTGCTGTACCAGAACCTGTGCCAGCGCGAGACGCTGGGCAGCACCGCGATCGGCCACGGCATCGCCATCCCGCACGGCCGTGCCCCGCTGCTTGAACGCCCCCGAGGCGCGCTGCTGCGGCTGGAATCGCCGGTGGAGTTCGGCGGCGATGAGCCGGTCGATCTGGTCTTCGCGATTGCCGTGCCCGCGCACTACACCCATCAACACCTGATGCTGCTGTCCGAGCTGGCCGAGCTGTTCTCCGAGCCGGCCATCCGCCAGGCGCTGCGCGAAGCGCGCGACGGCGACGCGCTGCGTCGGGTCATCGAATTCCCCCCGCCGGCGAGTGCCGCATGAATACCAGCATCACCGCGCGCGAACTGTTCGAACAGCAGCGCGACCGCCTGAGCCTGCGCTGGGTCGCCGGCCAGCAGGGCGAGCGCCGTGAGCTGGAGGCCGGCAACAAGGTCTCCCGCCGCCCCTCGCTGGCCGGGTACCTCAACGCGATCTACCCCAACAAGGTGCAGATCCTCGGCACCGAGGAGCTGTCCTGGCTGGATTCGCTGGACTCGCGCCAGCGCTGGGAAACGATCGAGCGGATCATGCAGTCCCATCCGCTGGCGCTGGTGATCACCCGCAACCAGTCCTGCCCGGAAGACCTGCGCGCGGCTGCGGACGAATCGCAGACCCCGCTGTGGATCTCGCCCAAGCGTGGCCACGAGCTGCTCAACCACCTCTCCTACCACCTGGCGCGCACGCTGGCGCCGCGGGTGATCCTGCATGGCGTATTCATGGAGATCTACTCCATCGGCGTGCTGATCACCGGCGAAGCGGGCTCGGGCAAGAGCGAGCTGGCGCTGGAACTGCTCAGCCGCGGCCACCGCCTGGTGGCCGACGATGCTCCCGAATTCACCCAGATCGCCCCCGACGTGCTCGACGGCACCTGCCCGGAGCTGCTGCAGGACCTGCTGGAAGTGCGCGGCCTGGGCGTGCTCAACGTGCGCGAGATGTTCGGTGACACGGCTGTAAAGAAGAACAAGTACCTTCGGCTGATCGTCCACCTGACCAAGCCGATGACCGAGCCCACTCCTTACGGCTATGAACGCCTGACCGGCGACTCGGGTACCCGCCACGTGCTGGACCTGGATGTGCCGCTGATCACCCTGCCGGTGATGCCCGGCCGCAACCTGGCCGTGCTGACCGAAGCCGCCACGCGCCTGCACATCCTGCGGACCAAGGGCATCGACCCGGCCGCGATGTTCATCGCCCGCCACAGCAACATGTTGGAACGTCGCACGCCATGACCACCCCCGCCTCCGCCCCGACCGCCGCCACCCTGATCATCGTCAGTGGCCTGTCCGGTTCCGGCAAGACGGTCGCACTGAAGACCTTCGAAGACCTGGATTACTACTGCTCGGACAACCTGCCGATCGACCTGCTGCCGGATTTCGTGCGCAGTCTGCTGGGTGATCCGGGCCGCGAAGCGCCGCGCCGGCTGGCAGTCGGCATCGACGTGCGCGCGCAGAGCGATTTGACCCAGCTCTCGCACTGGCGCGAAGACGCCAAGGCCGCCGGCCTGGATGCGCAGCTGCTGTTTTTCGATGCCACCGATGAAACCCTGCTCAAGCGCTACGCCGACACCCGGCGCCGCCATCCGCTGAGCCAGCTGGGGCTGTCGCTGCCCGAAGCGATCGCCCGCGAGCGTGAACTCACCGCGCCGCTGCGCCGTGCCGCCGATGCAGTGATCGACACCAGCAGCCTCAACGTGCACCAGCTTCGCCGCAAGGTGGTCACCGAATTCGCGCTCGCCCACGGCAACAAGCTTTCGCTGCTGTTTGAATCGTTCGCCTACAAGCGCGGCGTCCCCGCCGAGGCCGACTTCGTGTTCGACGTGCGGGTCCTGCCCAATCCGCATTGGGACCCGGAGCTGCGCCCGCTCTCGGGCCGCGATGCCGGCGTGCGCGAGCACCTGGACGAGCAGCCCGACGTAAAGCGCTACGCCGGCCAGCTGGTCGATTTCCTCGACACCTGGCTGCCACGGCTGGGCAATGACACCCGCAGCTATGTCACGGTCGCCTTCGGCTGCACCGGCGGCAAGCACCGCTCGGTCTACATGGCCGAGCGCATGGCCCGCCATGCCCGCGACCAGGGCTGGCCGGAAGTGGCCACGTTCCATCGCGAACTCGACTGAAAACGGCATCGCCGGCGGCCGCCGGCACGTATCGGGGCCGGGCGTGGCGACATGCCTGGCCGAACCTCGACGCGGCCTCTCCCCATCGCCCTGTCCTGCGCCGACCCGGGACAGGTCATCGACACGCTGAACCGCGGAACACAGCAGTCTTTCACGCGTGCTATCGCCAATTCATGTTGACCTGTTAACGTTCGGCAATGACCTGTGGCATTCTCCTCGTAACTCATCCCGGTGTCGGCACGGCCCTGCTGGACGTGGCGACCCGTCTGCTGCGGCACCTGCCGCTGAAGACCGAAGCTTTCGAAGTACCGTTCGACGCAGATATGGACGTCCTGCTCCCGCTCGCCTCGGCCGCCTTGCGCCGGGTGGACAGTGGCCAGGGCGTGCTGATCCTGACCGACCTGTACGGCGCCAGCCCCAGCAATCTGGCCGGGCAACTGGCTCGTCTGGGCACCCCGGCACGCCGGGTTTCGGCGCTGAGCCTGCCGATGTTGATGCGGGTGATGAATTATCCGGAACAGGGACTGGATCAACTGCCTGCCACTGCCGCGGCAGGCACTCGCAATGGAGCGATTGTCGACGATGCTTGAACGTGAACTCACTGTTTCCAACCGCCTGGGCCTGCATGCCCGCGCCACTGCCAAGCTGGTGCAGGAGCTGGCGCCTTTCCGCTGCAACGTGACCATGGCCGCCAAGGGCCGTGAGATCAACGCCAAGAGCATCATGGGCGTCATGCTGCTGGCCGCCGGCCAGGGCACCCCGGTCACCGTGCGCATCGACGGCGAGGACGAAGCCGCCGCGATGGACGCGGTGGTGGCCCTGTTCGAACGGCGTTTCGACGAGGACAACTGAGCATGGGGGGGCAACCGCGACCGGGATCCTCCGCACCGGCCCGGACCGCGTCCGGGGCGATGCTGTTGTCCGGGCACGGTGCCTCGCGCGGCAACGCCCTGGGCCGCGCCCGGGTGCGCCTGCCGCACGCCCTGGAAGTGGCCGAGCAGCGCATTCCGCCGGCCAAGGTCGAGGCTGAACTGGAGCGCCTGCACGTGGCCGTGGAAGCGGCCCGCGGCGAAATGCACGATCTGCGCCAGCGCCTGCATGGCGCGCTCAACCAGGAAGTCGGCGAGTTCCTCGAGCTGCATGCGCTGCTGCTGGATGACCCCGAACTGCTGTTCGGCCTGGACGAGCTGATCCGCAGTGGCCCCTACAGCGCCGGCTACGCGCTGCGCGTGCAGCGTGACCGCCTGGCCAAGGTCTTCGATGGCATGGACGATGCCTACCTGAAGAGCCGCATGGACGATCTGGACCATGTGATCGGGCGCATCCATGCCTTCCTGCAGAAGCGCCCGCCGGACGTCAAAGGCATGGCCGGCGAGATCCTGATCTGCGACAACATCGCCCCGTCCGAGCTGGCCCAGCTGCAGGCCCACGGGGTGGTCGGCATCATCACCGCCGGCGGCAGCGCGCTGTCGCACAGCGCGATCCTGGCGCGCAGCCTGCACCTGCCGTTGATCGTCAACGTGCCGAACGTGCTGCAGAAGGTCGCCGATGGCGACGTGCTGATCATGGATGGCAGCGACGGCACGGTGACCATCAACCCGCAGGCACCGGACCTGCGCGATTACCGCGTGCGGCTGCGCGAGCATGCGCGCGAACAGCGCGAACTCGGGCGCCTGCGCACCAAGCCCAGCCGCACCCGCGACAACGTCGACATCGCGCTGCTGGCCAACGCCGAATCCAGCGAAGACGTCACCCAGGCCCATGCGCTGGGCGCGCACGGGCTGGGCCTGTACCGCACCGAATTCCTGTTCCTGCAGCGCAACGAGCTGCCCGACGAGCAGGAGCAGTTCGAGACCTACCGCGATGCCGCGTTGGGCATGAGCGGACGGCCGGTCACCATCCGCACCCTGGACCTGGGCGCGGACAAGGCCGACCGCACCGGGCTGACCCTGAGCAACGAAGAGAACCCGGCGCTGGGCCTGCGCGGCGTGCGCCTGTCGCTGGCGCGGCCGAAGGTGGCCGACACCCAGCTGCGCGCGATCCTGCGCGCCTCGGCCTACGGCAAGCTGCGCATCCTGATCCCGATGGTCAGCACCCGCGAGGAGATCCTCGCCGTGCGCCGGCGGCTGGCCAAACAGGCCGAGCTGCTGCGCGCGGAAGGCCACGAAGTGGCCGAGCACATCCCGTTCGGCGCGATGATCGAAGTGCCAGCCGCCGCGATCGCGCTGGAGAGCTTCATCGATCTGGTCGACTTCCTCTCGATCGGCACCAACGACCTGGTCCAGTACCTGCTCGCCGCCGACCGCAACAACGAGGCGGTCGGCGAGCTGTACTCCCCGCTGCACCCGGCGGTGGTGCGCCTGCTGGCGCATATCCTGCGCACCGGCCAGGCCTACAACATCCCGGTGGCGGTGTGCGGCGAGATCGCCGGCGACCCGCTGATGACGCGTCTGCTGCTGGCGCTGGGGCTGACGGAATTCAGCCTGCACCCGGGCACCCTGCTGGAAGTACGCCGCGCGGTGCGCGACAGCGACCTGTCCGTGCTGCAGGCGATGGCGCCCAAGCTGCTGCAGGCGCGCGACCGGCGTGGCATCGAACGCTGGATCGAAAAGGCCCGGTAGTGCCGGCCGCTGGCCGGCTCCGCATGAACCTTCGGATCGGTATGCGTGGTTGCCGGCCAGCGGCCGGCACTACCGTCGTTGAATGCGTGCGTCCCACGCGCATCGCCGTCTGCGCCCTACCCGATTGACACACAAGCACGCGATAATGACGCGGTGACCACCGCCCATGCCGCATCCTCCACCGGATAGCGGCCTTTTTCTTTTTCCGCAGGAGCTGCGCATGGCCGAAGCCGTACGCCACGACAAGACGGCGCGCCAGCTGCGGCTGTTGTCCGATGCACTGGACAGCGGGCGGTTGGGTCCGGTCCGTCGGTTGGTCAATACCCTGGCGCCGGCGGAAATCGGCAACCTGCTCGAATCGCTGCCCCCGGGCAAGCGCGAGATTGTCTGGGGCCTGGTCGATCCGGAAGACGATGGCGAGGTGCTGGTCCACGTCGGCGAGGAAGTCCGCGAAAGCCTGCTGGCCGACATGGACCCGGACGAGATCATCGCCGCGGTCGAAGACCTGGACATCGATGACCTTGCCGACCTGGTCGAGGATCTGCCGGACACGGTCATCGACGAAGTCCTCAAGTCGATGGACCGCGAGAACCGCGAGCGGCTCGAGCAGGTGCTGTCCTATCCCGAGGACAGCGCCGGCCGCCTGATGAACCCGGACGTGGTGACCGTGCGCGCCGACGTCAACGTCGACGTGGTGCTGCGCTACCTGCGCCTGCGCGGCGAACTGCCCGACCACACCGATCACCTGTTCGTGGTCAGCCGCCGCCATCAGTACCTGGGCCGCCTCTCGCTGGCCGCGCTGGTGACGCATGAGGACAACACCCCGATCAACCGCTTGATCGATGACGAACAGCCGGCGATCGACGTCGGCGAGAGCGCCGATGAAGTCGCGCGCCAGTTCTCCGATCATGACTGGGTCTCCGCCCCGGTGGTGGACGACAACAACATCCTGCTCGGCCGCATCACCATCGATGACGTGGTCGACATCATCCGGTCGCAGGCCGAGCACCAGGCGCTGGGCGCCGCCGGTCTGGACGAAGAAGAAGATCTGTTCTCGCCGATCAAGCGCGCCGTGCGCGGCCGCGTGGTCTGGCTCGGCATCAACCTGTGTACCGCGTTCCTGGCGGCCAGCGTGATCGGCCAGTTCGAGCTGACCCTGCAGAAGGTGGTGGCGCTGGCCGTGCTGATGCCGATCGTGGCCGGCGTGGGCGGCAATGCGGCCGTGCAGGTGCTGACCCTGATGGTGCGCGGCATCGCCCTGGGCCAGGTTGGCCAGAGCAACGCGCGCATCCTGCTGTGGAAGGAATCGCGCGTCGCGCTGATCAACGGCACCCTGATCGGCACCGTGGTCGGCATCATCGCCTACCTCTGGTTCCACAGCTTCCTGCTGTCGCTGGTGATCACCCTGGCGCTGATCATCAACTTCTGCGCCGCGGCCCTGGCCGGCGTGCTGCTGCCGCTGCTGCTCAAGCGCATGAACGTCGACCCGGCCGTGGCCGGCACCGTGGTGGTCACCGCCGTCACCGACGTCATGGGCTTCTTCAGCTTCCTCGGCCTGGCCACCCTGATCCTGCTGCACTGACCCTGGACCCCGCATGGCCGTGACCCTCGACAATTATTTCGTCCCCGGTTGGCGTGACGCGACGTATACCTGCGCTGCCTGCGAATGGCAGGGCAGCGCGCGGCAGATGCCGATGGAACTGCACGAAGACGAAGCCCAGTTCGACTGCCCGCAGTGCGAGAACCCGATCCTGCTGGTGGTCCACCCCAGCCTGGCCCAGGTGCAGGCGGCAGCCGCCGAAGGCCACCCTGAAGCCATCGAACAGCTGGACATCCTCGCCGCGGCGCCGCGCCCGGACTGATGCACTGCAAGATGCTCCGACACGCCACCGGGCCTAGACTGAAATCGATTTCAGACAAGGCACGACAATGGCGCGACGTTGGAGTGGATGGCTGCTGTGGGCAGTGGCGATGATGACGGTAGCCGGCTGCGCGAGCACTCCGGCGGCCTCCGGCGGCCAGTTCGTCGGCCGTGCGGTCAAAGTGGATGGGCAGACCGCGTATTACCAGGTGTTCGTGCCGCGCAATGCAGCGGCCTCACGTGGCGAACTGCCGGTGGTGCTGTTCCTGCACGGCTCGGGTGAACGGGGGCGCGACGGCCGCCGCCAGACCCAGGCCGGGCTGGGGCCATACCTGCGCCAGCACGCCTCCACCTTCCCCGCGCTGGTGGTGTTGCCGCAGACGCCGAATGACCAGGAGTGGTCGGGCGAGAACAACCGCATCGCGCTGGCTGCACTGGATGCCGCCATCGCCGAATTCGGTGCGGATCCACAGCGCCAGTACCTGACCGGGATGTCGATGGGCGGCTACGGCAGCTGGAACATCGCGCTGGCCGAACCGACCCGCTTCGCCGCCATCGTGCCGGTCTGCGGCGCAGTGCTGGCGCCGCGTGCGGTGCGCCCCACCCTGTTCGTGGAGGACGTCGCCCACGAAGCCGATCCGTACGCAGCCATCGCCCAGCGCATGAAACAGGTGCCGATCTGGATATTCCATGGTGCGCTGGACGACGTGGTGCCGCCGGACGACGACCGCAAGCTCCACGCCGCGTTCCAGCAGGCCGGCGCGAAGGACGTCCGCTACACCGAGTACCCCGAAGGCAACCACAACGCCTGGGACGCCACCTATGCGGATGCGGCGATGTGGGAATGGCTGTTCGCGCAGAAGCGGTAATGGCATTTTCGGTAGTGCCGGCCGCTGGCCGGCTCCGCAGAGATCCTGACAGCGTCAGGTAGTGCCGGCCGCTGGCCGGCTCCGCGGAGATCCTCAAAGCTTCAGGTAGTGCCGGCCGCTGGCCGGCTCCGCAACATTCCGTCATCACCCCATGCTGTTCGTGATCGCAGACGCGCCGCGGAGCCGGCCAGCGGCCGGCACTACCCTCATCATGTCGCGGCTCATGCGGAGCCGGCCAGCGGCCGGCACTACGCTCTCGTGGTATTCCGCCATAAGCGCTTGCGTCCTTGCCCGACATCGCGGCGCTGCGGAATCACTGACGATGCGCCATGAGTTCTTCTCGACTACGCGCAGGGCGCTGTTCGATTCCAGGGCAGACCTATGTCCTGACCATGGTCTGCCACAACCGCCGGCGTTGGTTTGATGATCCCGACGTTTCCGCGATCGCCATGTGCCGCCTGAGAGAAATGGACGAACGTGGATATGCACGATCCCTTGCCTGGGTCGTCATGCCCGACCATCTGCACTGGTTGCTGGAACTGAAGACGAAGCCGCTCGCCGATATCGCTCGACGCTTCAAATCATCGACCGCCTTGGCGATCAATCGCGCGCATGGTCGCGGTGGTGCGCTGTGGCAAGCGGGTTACCACGATCACGCCGTCCGCTCCGACGCGGCGCTGCGTCGGCATGCGATGTACCTCTTGGGCAATCCGATCCGGGCAGGTCTGTCAGAGCAGATCGGCGACTATCCGTACGCATGGACCCTATGGCCTCATGACCGGTAGTGCCGGCCGCTGGCCGGCTCCGCAACAAACATCGGGAGCCGGCCAGCGGCCGGCACTACCCGGTGCGCTGTTGGGATTTCTGCGGAGCCGGCCAGCGGCCGGCACTACCGGTCATGCATCGACCAACGGTCGATGCCTACCGTGTTAAACGGACGCTCACCCCAACAACGTTTCCAGCACCGCCATGCGCACGGCCACGCCGTTGGCGACCTGGCGCAGCACCCACGACTGCGGACCATCGGCCACCTCGTCGGTGACCTCCACGCCGCGGTTGATCGGGCCCGGGTGCAACACGGCGGCATCGGTGCCGGCGCGCTTGAGGCGCGTCGCATCCAGGCCGTACTGCGCGTGATACTGCTCCAGCGAGGGCACCAGGCCTTCTTCCATGCGCTCGCGCTGCAGGCGCAGCATCATCAGCGCATCGGCGCCTTCCAGCATCGCGTCGAAATCGTCGCCGACGATGCAGCCCTTCAGGGTGTCATCGTCCGGCAGCAGCGACTGCGGGCCGCATACGCGGATCTCGCCGACGCCCAGCGTGCGCAGGGCATGCAGGTCGGTGCGGGCCACGCGCGAGTGCTTCACGTCACCCACGATGATGACCTTCATCTTCGAGAAATCGCTGCCCTTGGCCTGGCGCAGGGTCAGCATGTCCAGCAGGCCCTGGGTCGGGTGCGAGCTGCGGCCGTCACCGGCGTTGACCAGGGCCGTGCCCTCGCCCGCTGCGGCAGCCAGCGCCGCCACCGCACCATCATCGGGATGACGCACCACGAAGCCGCGCACGCCCATCGCTTCCAGGTTCTTGAGCGTGTCGCAGGCGGTCTCGCCCTTGCGGGTGGACGAGGTGGAGGCATCGAAGTTCAGCACGTCCGCGCCCAGCCGCTGCGCGGCCAGCTGGAACGAGCTGCGGGTGCGCGTGGAGGGTTCGAAGAACAGCGTGCAGACCGCCGAGCCGCCGAGCACGTGGCGCTTGTTGCCCACCCGCCCGACGGCCGCATCGCGGATCTGGCCGGCGCGGTCGAGCAGCTGCAGCAGGGTTTCGCGGGGCAGACCTTCCAGGGTCAGCAGGTGGCGCAGGCGTCCATCGGAATCGAGTTGCGAGGCGGTCATGGGCAGGGTCTGAGGGTCAGGAAACGGGGGTGGCGTCATCCGGGCAGGAGAGCCAGCGTTCGATGATCACCGCCGCAGCCACTGCATCCAGGGCGGCGGCATCGCGGCGGCGTTTGCGGCCTTCGGCACGCTCGACCGCGAACCGGCGTGCGGCCTCGACCGAGCTGGAGCGCTCGTCGACCAGCACCACCGGCAGTTTGAAACGTTCCCGCAGCTGGCGGGCAAAGCCCTGCGCGCGCTTGCGGTTGGGCTGGTCCTGGCCATCCAGGGTGAGCGGATCGCCCACCACCAGGCCGTCCGGCCGCCACTCTTTGATCAGGCGCTCCACGGCGGTCCAGTCCGGCCCGTTGCCATGTACATCGACCACCGCGATCGCACGCGCATGGGTGCCGAACGAGCTGCCGATGGCCACGCCGATCCGGCGCGAGCCGACATCGAAACCGAGCACCGTGCCATCACGGCGGATCGTCGGCGGTGCGGCCGCGGCGGGCGCTGGCGTGGCCGGCTCAGACATGGCCGCTGTAATCGGTGAGGCGGAACAGGTCCACGCCGATGCGCGCGGCCGCGCCCTGCCAGCGCTCGTCCAGCGGCGTGCTGAACAGCAGTTCGGCATCGGCCGGCACGGCCAGCCAGCTGTTCTCGGCGATTTCCGTTTCCAGCTGCCCTTCGCTCCAGCCGGCACAGCCCAGGGTGACCAGCGCATTGCGCGGGCCTTCGCCGCGCGCCATGGCTTCGAGGATGTCGCGCGAGGTGGTGAGGAAGACGCCCTCGCCCACGGCCAGGCTGGAATCCCAGCTGCGCGCATCATCGTGGATCACGAAGCCACGCTCCGGGTGCACCGGGCCGCCGTTGAGCACGACCTGGCCACGCAGGGTGTCGCTGGTGGTCGCGATCTCCATCTGGGCCAGCACCTCGCCGAGGGTGTACTCGGAGGGCTGGTTGACCAGCACGCCCATCGCGCCGTTCTCGTCGTGCTGGCAGATCAGCGCCACGGTACGGGCAAAGGTGGGGTCGGTCAGCGACGGCAGCGCGACCAGCAGGTGGTGGGCAAGCGAAGTGGACAGTTCAGACATGGCCCCATTCTAGCCGTTGGCCGTGATGTGCGCTTTCGCGCTGACATAATGCAGGCCTGCGCGCGTGCCCCCGGCCCGCGCGCCTGATCCGCCATCGCAAGGAGCTGCACGTGTCCGGTTACTGCCTCATCGCCCCCGGCCATCCGGTCCACGGCCGCTACCATGACCACGAGTACGGCTTCCCGCAGCGCGAAGAGCGCGAGCTGTTCGAGCGCCTGATTCTGGAGATCAACCAGGCCGGCCTGAGCTGGGAGACCATCCTGAAGAAGCGCGAGGGCTTCCGCGCCGCTTATGACGGCTTCGACGTGGACACCGTGGCCGCCTATGGCGAGCGCGATATCGAGCGCCTGCTCAACGATGCCCGGATCATCCGCAACCGGCTCAAGGTGCACGCGGCCGTCCACAATGCCCAGGTGATCCAGCAGCTGCGGGCTAGCCACGGCAGCTTCGCCGGGTGGCTGGATGCCCACCATCCGCTGGACAAGGCGGCCTGGGTGAAGCTGTTCAAGAAGACGTTCCGCTTCACCGGCGGGGAGATCACCGGCGAGTTCCTGATGAGCCTGGGCTACCTGCCCGGCGCGCACAGCCCGGACTGCCCGGTGTTCAAGCGCATCGACACGCTCAAGCCGGCCTGGCGCCAGGCGTGACGTACCCCGTCGTGCGGGCTGTGCTGCTCGCTGCCCTGAGCCTGCCCCCGCTGGCTGCCGCGAGCGATCTGGACACCGTGCTGGAGCGCCTGCGCGCGGAGATCGCCGCCGTGGCGGCCGACGACCCGGCCCCGATCGATACGGTGCTGGCCCGCTACCGCGACGAAACCGGCGTGGACCTGCAGATCCCGGTGGCCGGCGACAGTGATGCGCCACTGCCCGCGCTGGTGCGCCCGCCCACGGTCACCCCGGCCGATTGGGCGGCGGTGACCCGCTATCTGCGCGAGACCGACGCCCGGCACACCGTACCGGTGGAGATGGGCGAGCTGTCGCTCTCCCTGCTCGATCTGGATGGGGACGACAAGCGCGACCTGGTGCAAAGCGCCTACAGCGGCGGCACCGGCCTGTATACGCAGGTGGAGATGCTGCGGCGCGATCCGCAGCGCGGCTTCGTGGTACCCGACAATCTCGACCTGCAGCGCCCCTGGGCACAGGGGCAGTACGGGATCAGCGGGCGCGGCAGCGACCAGGGCCTGTACTGGCTGCGCATCGATGGGGTCAGCTACATCGCCTACCGCGATGGCGACTACTACGGCGACACCCTGCTGCTGAACCGGCCGCTGTCGGTTGACCCGCGCGAGCGCAGCCCGGCGGTGCAGTTGCAGGTGCGCTACGGCCGCGAGCACTGGCTGGCCGACCCGGTGATGCATGTCGATGGCGAACCGCTGGATGCCGATGCCGCGGCGATCGCAGCGGACCGGCGCCTGCTCAAGCACATCGACCGCCTGCTGGCCGCGCTGAGCATCGATGGCGAGGGCGTCGCGCATTTCGGCGATGAGCAGGGGCGCTGCCCGATGCCGGCCGGGACCGACCCGGACGAGACCGGCGCGTGGCCCTGGCGCGGCGCCGGCAGCTATACCTTCGATACCGCCGCCGACACCGTGATCCGCTCGGGAGGCCAGTGCTACAGCGCTTCGCTCATCGCCCTGCGCAGCAGCTATGCCGGCGACCACGCGCTGTGCTGCCAGCTGTGGCTGTACCGCGGCCCGGGCCAGCAGGCGGCGACGCTGGACCTGCGCAGCCGCCGCTGGGTCTCCGGCGTGAGCGTCGTGCCGGTGCCGCCGCAGGGTGAGTAACCGGCATCAGACGCCCATGTAGCGGCCCGGGCGGTGGTTGAACATCAGCACCAGGCTGAGCACCACCGCACCGATCGCCGAGTACATCACCTTGGAGGGGGACAGTACCGAGAACGCCACGCACATCAGCAGCGTGTCGAACGACATCTGCACCTTGCCGGCGCTCCAGCCCCGCGTGCGCTGCAGGTACACCGCCAGGATGCCGATGCCCCCCAGGCTGGCCCGGTGGCGGATGTAGAACAGGATGCCCAGGCCAGCCAGCGCGCCGCCGACGATCGCCGAGTACAGCGAGCTCATGTGGGCGAAGTCGGCCCAGCGCGGCAGCAGGTCGGTCAGCACACCGCAGGCGGTTACCGCCGCGAAGGTCTTCAGGGTGAATTCCCAGCCCATGCGCCGCACGGCCACCCAATAGAAAGGGAGGTTGACCAGCACGAACACCAGGCCGAAGTTCCAGCCGAAGGCGTAGTGGGCCAGGAAGGCCAGCCCGGCCATGCCGCCGATCATCAGCCCGCCCTTGGCGAAGATAGCCAGGCCCAGCGACGCCACCAGCGTGGCCAGGATCATGCCCTGCACGTCCTCGGCCACGGAATGGCGCAGGGCTTTCTCGTCGGCCACGGTGCCGGCGCTGTCGGGGGGCGGGGTCAGCGGGCCTGCGGTGACCAGGTGGCCGTCAGCGTCGTCGCACGGCGCGGGGCCATGGGATTCAAGGGACATGGGGGTGGGGGTGTGGCGTGGGGAGCGGTATTAGACACGATCGGCGTGACAGTTGCTGGTGAAATTGATTCAGCCGCCGCCGGCGGAGGTGCCGGGCCACCGACGCCGGACCGACATCCGCCGTTCATCCCCGCTGAACACCCCCCAGCCGCAGCATGTGTGGGTACCCCGCCGTGCCCTCCCTCCCTCAGGAGTTCCGTGCCATGCCCTACGTCACCACCGCCGACAACACCGAGATCTTCTACAAGGACTGGGGCAAGGGTCAGCCCCTCGTGTTCCATCACGGCTGGCCGCTCAGCGCCGATGACTGGGATAGCCAGCTGCAGTTCTTCCTGCTGCAGGGCTATCGCGTGATCGCGCACGACCGCCGCGGCCATGGCCGCTCCTCGCAGACCAGCGGCGGGCATGAGATGGACACCTACGCTGCCGACGTCAATGCGCTGGCCGATCACCTGGACCTGCGCGATGCGATCCACATCGGGCATTCCACCGGCGGTGGCGAAGTCGCGCACTACGTCGCGCAGGCCAAGCCCGGGCGCGTGGCCAAGGCGGTGCTGATCGGTGCGGTGCCACCGATCATGGTCAAGAGCGAGGCCAACCCCGGCGGCACGCCGAAGGCGGTCTTCGACGGCTTCCGGCAGGCACTGGTCGCGGGTCGTGCGGCGTTCTACCGCGACGTGCCGATTCCGTTCTACGGGTTCAACCGCGAGGGCACGCCGCCGCAACAGGGCATCGTCGACAACTGGTGGCGGCAGGGGATGATGGGCGCGATCAACGCGCACTACGACTGCATCAAGGCCTTCTCGGAAACCGACTTCACCGACGACCTGAAAAAGATCGACGTGCCGGTGCTGGTGATGCACGGCGACGACGATCAGATCGTGCCGATCGCCGATTCGGCGGAGCTGGCCATCAAGCTGCTCAGGCACGGCACGCTGAAGGTCTACAAAGGCTACCCACATGGCATGTGTACCACCCATGCGGACGTGATCAACGTGGATCTGTTGGCGTTCATTCGCGGGTGAGGTGTGTGCCGACCAACGGTCGGCACCTACCCGAATGTGTGGGACGGTATCGCGCGTGCCGATCCTGGCTGCGTTGGCCGGTGTCGTGCGCCCAGCGCCCCGCTCAGTGCGCGACCAGCTTCTGCCGCTCGGCGTTGTAGCGATCCCCGACGATGGCGATGCTGTCCAGCGCCGCACCGATCTGCTGCAGGTCGGCCTCACTCAGCACCACCGCAGCCGCGCCCAGATTCTCGGTCAGGCGATGCAGCTTGGTCGTGCCGGGAATCGGCACGATCCACGGTTCGCGCGCCAGCAGCCAGGCCAAGGCGATCTGGGCCGGCGTGGCCCGCTTGTCGGCGGCTATCGCGCTGATGCGGTCCACCAGCACCTGATTGGCCTGGCGGGCTTCGGCCGCAAACCGCGGCACGCTGTTGCGGAAGTCATCGGCCGCGAACTGCGTGCCTACGTTGATCGCCCCGGTCAGGAAGCCCTTGCCGAGCGGGCTGAACGGCACGAAGCCGATACCCAGTTCTTCCAGCACCGGCAGCACGGCCTGTTCCGGCTCGCGCCACCACAGGGAGTATTCGCTCTGCAGCGCCGCCACCGGCTGCACGGCGTGCGCCCGGCGGATGGCATCGACGCCGGCCTCGGACAACCCGAAGTGCTTCACCTTGCCCTCGGCGATCAGGTCCTTGACCGTACCGGCCACGTCCTCGATCGGCACATTCGGGTCGACCCGGTGCTGGTAGAACAGGTCGATGCGGTCGGTCTTCAAACGCGACAGGCTGGCCTCGGCCACCGCGCGGATGCGCTCGGGGCGGCTGTCCAGGCCGGCGTCGGCGTGGCCATCCTTGAAGCCGAACTTGGTGGCGATCACCAGCTGGTCACGGAACGGCGCCAGCGCTTCGCCCAGCAGTTCCTCGTTGAGGAACGGCCCATAGGCTTCGGCCGTATCAAAGAAGGTGACCCCCTGCTCGACCGCCGCGCGCAGCAAGGCGATCGCCTCGGTACGGTCGGTGGCCGGGCCATAGCCGTAGCTCAGCCCCATGCAGCCGAGCCCGAGGGCCGAAACCCGCAGGCCGCTGCGGCCCAGTTCACGTGTCTGCATGGTGGTACTCCTGCCGGTGGGACCGGCGTCATGGGGGAGTGCCACCATAGCCCTGCCGCTGCCGGGATTGGAGGGTGTGGAGTGCTGTCGGTCATGAGCGTGGCTAATCAATCAATGCACGAGGCAGATACGCATCATGCCGGCAGTGTGCAGGTGACCTTTTCAGCCTTGATCGTGATGCATCGGCGCTGCTGCAGCTGTTGGATCCAAGGTCTTCAGCTGCACGTGCTCGTCGTCGATCAGGATCAGTTGCGCACTGCCACCATCATCCAGCCCTCAGGAGACGCCATCGCCGCGCAGGGTGCCAACCACCGTGAGCAGCAGGAAGAGACCGCCCACGACCACCGCAAGGATGTGCCACACCCCGAAGCGGTCCAGCGCCCGCGTGTCCATGCCTTCGTCGCGATGGTAGCGCCGCAGGAGGCTGTTGACCGGCAACAGCGGGACGAAGGTGAACAGCGCGACCAGCCACATGGGATCGGGCAGTCGGCTGGCCACATACAGCAGGAAGTAGGCCACGCCCAGCAGGCCCGGTGCGATCGCCAGCGTGCGGCGGCGATTGGCGGCCACATCGCGCAGGTCGCTGAAGCACAGGAACGACCAGAGCGGTGAGAACCACGCGCGCGCCCACGGCCACTGATCTCCACCGGTTTCGCGCTTGATCGCGCGCCAGTTGCGCCAGAACCAGTACACCGGATAGAGACCCAGCGTGGCCAGCGACAACGCCGCGATCTTCAGCGTGGGTGGTGCGTAGTACGTTGCGACGCCGTTGGTGGCGAAAGTCGCCGCCGGCAGTGCGGAAGACGCCGCCGGCGCGCGGTACGGATCGTGCATGTCCATATGCCCATCACCTGATGCGTTGATACCGGCGAGGTGCCGGCGCCCCCTGCATCGCGGTGGCCCGCGACCGCGAGACTATCGCAGAGCCGCGCCGGCTTTTACAGCCCCCGCTCAGCGGATCTCGGAGATCTCCACCCCGTCCAGCCCCTGCGACAGCGTGCGTGCGTCGCCGCCCTGCGAGAGCTTGATGCGCAGGCGCACTTCATTCTGCGAATCGGCGTAGCGCAGGGCGTCTTCGTAGCTGATCTCGCCGGCCTGGTACAGCTCGAACAGGCTCTGGTCGAAGGTGCGCATGCCCAGCTGGACCGAGTCCTTCATCACTTCCTTGAGCTTGTGGATCTCACCGTCGCGGATGTAATCCTGCACCAGCGGCGTACCCAGCATGATTTCCATCGCGACCTTGCGCGTCTTGCCGTCCGGCGAGGGGATCAGCTGCTGGGCGACCACGCCCTTGAGGTTCAGCGAGAGATCCATCAGCAGCTGGTTGCGACGGTCTTCCGGGAAGAAGTTGATGATGCGGTCCATCGCCTGGTTGGCGTTGTTGGCGTGCAGCGTGCACAGCACCAGGTGGCCGGTTTCAGCAAAAGCGATGGCGTGGTCCATGCCCTCGCGGGTACGCACCTCGCCGATCATGATCACGTCCGGGGCCTGGCGCAGGGTGTTCTTCAGCGCCGCCTCCCAGCTGTCGGTATCGATGCCGACTTCGCGCTGGGTGATGATGCAGCCTTCGTGCTTGTGCACGAATTCGATCGGGTCTTCGATGGTGATGATGTGGCCGGTCGAGTTGTGGTTGCGGTAGCCGATCATCGCCGCCAGCGAGGTCGATTTACCGGTACCGGTCGCGCCGACGAACAGGATGATGCCGCGCTTGGTCATCGCCAGCGTCTTGACGATCGGCGGCAGGCTCAGCTCTTCCACGGTGGGAATGCGCGTTTCGATCCGGCGCAGCACCATGCCGACCTGGTTGCGCTGGTAGAAGCAGCTCACGCGGAAGCGGCCGACACCGGACAGGCCGATGGCGAAGTTGCATTCGTGGGTCTTTTCGAACTCTTCGCGCTGCGCCGGCGTCATCACGTTCAACACCAGGTCGCGGCTCTGCTGCGGCGTCAACGGTGTCTGCGTGATCGGCGAGATCTTGCCGTTGACCTTGATCGCCGGCGGCATGCCCGCGGTGATGAACAGGTCCGAGGCCTTCTGGTGCGCCATCAGCTTGAGGAACGAGGTGAAGTCGATGGTGGTGGTGCTCATCGCGGTGTACTCCGGAGGTTTTCAGGAGCCGGCCAGCGGCCGGCACTACCACTATTCGAAAATCCGCTTGTCCTTGGCGTACTCGCGTGCCTGGTTGCGGGTGATCAGGCTGCGCTTGACCAGGTCCTGCAGGTGCTGGTCCAGGGTCATCATGCCCATCTGCTGGCCGGTCTGGATCGCCGAGTACATCTGCGCGACCTTGTCTTCGCGGATCAGGTTGCGGATGGCCGGGGTGCCGACCATGATTTCCCATGCAGCCGTACGCCCACCACCGACCTTCTTCAGCAGGGCCTGGGAGATCACCGCGCGCAGCGACTCGGACAACATCGAGCGCACCATCGGCTTTTCGCCGGCGGGAAACACGTCGATGATGCGGTCGATGGTCTTGGCGGCCGAGCTGGTGTGCAGCGTGCCGAATACCAGGTGGCCCGTTTCCGCGGCGGTCAGCGCCAGGCGGATGGTTTCCAGATCGCGCAGTTCGCCGACCAGGATGATGTCCGGATCCTCACGCAGTGCCGAGCGCAGCGCTTCATTGAAGCCGTGCGTATCGCGATGCACTTCGCGCTGGTTGATCAGGCACTTCTGCGAGGTGTGCACGAATTCGATCGGATCCTCGACGGTGAGGATGTGGCCGTATTCGTTCTTGTTGATGTGGTCGATCATCGCCGCCAGCGTGGTCGACTTGCCCGAACCGGTCGGGCCGGTGACCAGGATCAGCCCCTGCGGCTGATCGATCAGCTCACGGAAGATCGGCGGGCAGGCCAGGTCTTCCAGGGTGAGCACCTCGGAGGGAATGGTACGGAACACCGCACCCGCACCGCGGTTCTGGTTGAAAGCGTTGACACGAAAGCGCGCCAGCGAAGGAATCTCGAACGAGAAATCGACCTCGAGGAACTCCTCGTAATCGCGACGCTGCTTGTCCGACATGATGTCGTACACCAGCGCGTGGACCTGCTTGTGGTCCAGGGCCGGAATATTGATGCGACGGACATCGCCGTCAACGCGGATCATCGGCGGCAGGCCGGCCGACAGATGAAGATCCGACGCTTTGTTCTTTACGGAAAACGCCAACAGTTCGGCGATATCCATGCGCTGCTACTCCCCATGACTGCTGCGACTGGAAGGTTCTTTCCCCGGGCGGCAGTATAGAGCGAGATGTGCACAATACGCGCCAGCCCCTGATCCACCGGACCCGCCGTGACCCCCCAGCCTCTGCCCACCCTCCTGACGAACCTGCACAACGCGGCCGCGGCCGCCGGGCGGCCAGATCCGGTCCTGCTGGCGGTCTCCAAGACCCAGCCGGCCGAGGCCGTGCAGGCCCTGGCCGCGCAGGGCCAGCGCGCTTTCGGCGAGAACTACGTGCAGGAGGCGGTCGCCAAGATCGAGGCACTGGCATCGCTGGGCCTGGAGTGGCACCTGATCGGTCACCTGCAGTCGAACAAGGCCGAACTGGCGGCCCGCCATTTCGACTGGGTGCAGAGCGTGGACCGCCTCAAGCTGGTCACCGCATTGGCCACGCATCGCCCAGCCGGCCAGCCGCCGCTGAACGTGCTGATCCAGGTCAACATCGACGACGAAGACAGCAAGCACGGCTGCGCGCCGGAGGACATCGATGCCCTCGCCACCGCCATCGCTGCCGCGCCGCAGTTGCGCCTGCGCGGGCTGATGGCGATCCCGGCCCCGTGGCCTGACGCTGAACGCCGGCAGGCCGCTTTCACCCGCATGGCCACGTTGTTTGCCAAGCTGGCGGCAGCGCACCCGCAGGTGGATACGCTGTCGATGGGCATGAGCAGCGATTACCCTGAGGCCATCGCCCATGGCGCCACCTTGGTCCGCGTCGGCACCGCGCTGTTCGGCGCACGCCCGCGACCGGCCTGAGCGCCCCGCCCGTTCCAAGGAGAGTTCATGAGTACGTCCCCCATCACCTTCATCGGCGGCGGCAACATGGCCCGCAGCCTGATCGCCGGCCTGGTCCGCCAGGGCGTGGCCCCGGCCAGCATCCATGTCGCCGAGCCGGTGACCGAGCTGCGTGACGCGCTCACGGCCGAATTCGGCGTCAGGACCTACGCCAGCGCGACCGAAGCTGCCGCACAGGGCACCGTGTGGGTGCTGGCGGTCAAGCCGCAGGTGCTGCGCGATGTCTGCGCCTCGCTCACCGCCATCGCCCACGGCAAGCAACCGCTGGTGGTCTCCATCGCCGCTGGCATCACCAGCAGCCAGCTGGACCGTTGGCTGGGCGGCGGCCACGCCGTGGTCCGGGCGATGCCCAACACGCCCGCCCTGCTCGGCGCCGGTGTCACCGGCCTGTTCGCCACTGCCAGGGTCAGCGCCGCGCAACGCGCCCAAGCCGATACCGTGCTGGCCACGGCAGGGCGCACCGTGTGGATCGACGACGAAGCGCGCATGGATGCCGTCACCGCGGTCTCCGGCAGCGGCCCGGCGTACGTGTTCCTGCTGGCCGAAGCGATGGAGGCGGCTGGGATCGCGCAAGGCCTGCCGGCCGAGGCGGCCCGCACGCTGGTGGTGCAGACCCTGCTCGGTGCCTCGCGCATGTTGGATGAATCCGGCGAAGCGCCGGCCGAACTGCGTCGCCGGGTGACCTCGCCGAACGGCACGACCCAGGCGGCGATCAAAAGTTTCCAAGGCGATGGCTTCGAAGCCATCGTGGCGCGCGCGATCGACGCGGCGACCACGCGCGGGCAGGCATTGTCGGCGGCGAATGACTGAGGACCAAGCGTCGCCACGCATGGCGTGGCGTTACCTTGGCCGCCCCCTGACCGGGTAGAGCCACCCCATGGGTGGCTGGCCCGCGATGCCGGAACAAGAAGCAGCCACGCGTGGCGTGGCTCTACCCCTACGTTTACGGGAGACATGCACATGAAGATCCTGCTTGTCGGTGCCAGCGGCACCTTGGGCCAGGCGGTCGCCAGTACGCTCGGCGTGCACCACGAACTGATCCGCGCCGGCCGCCACGGCGGCGACGTGCAGGTGGATCTCACCGACGACGCCAGCGTGCAGGCGCTGTTCGAGAAGGTGGGCAAGGTCGACGCGGTGATCGCCACCACCGGCCAGGTCCACTTCGGTCCGCTGACGCAGATGCGGCCGGCCGACTTCAACCTGGGGCTGCAGGACAAACTGCTGGGCCAGGTGCGGCTGAGCCTGGCCGCCCAGCATCACCTCAACACCGGCGGCTCGATCACCCTGACCAGCGGCATCATCAGCGCCCAGCCGATCCGCGACGGCGCCAACGCCACGGCAGCCAACGCCGCGCTCGAAGGTTTCGTGCGCGCCGCAGCCTGCGAGCTGCTGCCGCGTGGGCTGCGCATCAATGCAGTCAGCCCGAACGTGCTGGCCGAATCGATGGACGACTACGGCGCCTACTTCCCGGGCTTTGAACCGGTGACGGCGCAGCGCGCGTCGCTGGCCTACCAGCGCAGCGTGGAAGGCATCCAGAGCGGGCAGGTGTTCACCGTCTGGTGAGGGCAGCCGGCCAGCGGCCGGCACTACAGGTGGCAAGCGGGCGTCAACCCAGGTAGTGCCGGCCGCTGGCCGGCTCCAGACCATGCATGGCACCACGAGAGCCGGCCAGCGGCCGGCACTACGGGTGGCAAGCGGGGGCCCCCGCCGGCCGCTGGCCGGCTCTACTCCCAGCGGCGCGGGCCGTCGCCCTGATCGCCCAGCGTGTCGCCGGGATTGGTCAGGCGGCAACGCTTCAACGACAGGCAGCCGCAGCCGATGCAGTCGGTGAGCTGGTCGCGCAGCAGCAGCAACTGCTCGATGCGCTGGTCCAGCTCACTGCGCCACAGCGCCGACATCCTGGCCCACTCGGCCTTGGTCGGCGTTTTGTTCTCCGGCAGGGCGGCAAAAGCGGTCGCCACCGCCTCCAGCGGCATCCCGACCCGCTGGGCGACCCGGATCACTGCCAGCCGGCGCAGCACGTCGCGCGCGAAGCGGCGCTGGTTGCCGGCGGTGCGCAGGCTGCGGATCAGGCCCTTGCGCTCGTAGAAATGCAACGCCGAGACGGCCACGCCGCTCCGTTTGGCGACTTCGCCTACACTCAGTTCCTGCGCGATCACTGCTTGACCTCAACCTTGGTTCAGGTGGCATCCTGCGCGCCGCCGGAGTGCACTGCAACCCCGGCCCTCCCCCCGATGTCTGGAATCCGCATGTCCGCTGACGCCTCCACTCCGCCCGCCACCGCTCCGGTGGAGGATGCCCCGATCCCCTCGATCCTGTCGCCGGCCTACCGGGCGACCACCATCGGCATGGTCGCGCTGGTCTCGCTGCATGGCTTCGAAGCGCTGGCAGTGGCTGCGGCGATGCCGACCGTTGCCCATGACCTGGACGGCCTGCGCCTGTACGCGCTGGCGTTCGGCGGCACCCTGGCCACCAGCGTGATCGGGATGACGCTGTCCGGCCGCTGGAGCGACCAGCGTGGCCCGGCACGGCCGCTGTGGCTGGGCCTGGCCTGCTTCGTTGCCGGCCTGCTCGTGGCCGGCTTCGCCCAGCACATGCCGGTGCTGGTGCTCGGGCGGCTGATGCAGGGTCTGGGGGCCGGCGCGATCTCCGTGGCGCTGTATGTGCTGGTCGGACGCTCCTTCCCCGAACCGATGCGGCCGCGCGTGTTCGCCGCCTTCTCGGCCGGCTGGGTGGTGCCCTCGCTGGTCGGCCCCAGCATCAGCGGCCTGATCGTGCAGCACCTGGGCTGGCGCTGGGTGTTCCTGATCGTGCCGCTGCTGGCCATCCCGGCGGCACTGCTGCTGCGCCCGGCCCTGCGCCAGGTGGGCACGGTCGCCACCGGCACCAGCAGCCGCAACGTGGTGCCCTGGGCGGTAGGGGCCGCCTTCGGCGCGCTTGCGCTGTACATCGGCGGCCAGCAGCAGGGATGGCTCGCCGTGGCACTGCTGGCCCCCGCCCTCGCCCTGCTCGCCCTGTGCAGCTGGAAGCTGCTGCCGACCGGCACGCTGCGCCTGCGTCGCGGCCTGCCCAGCGTGATCGCCCTGCGCGGGATCGCGGCCTCGGCCTTCTTCGGCTGCGAAGCGTTCCTGCCGCTGCTGCTGCAGCGCGAGCGCGGGTTGACGCCGGTCGTGGCCGGCGTGGCACTGAGCCTGGGGGCACTGGGCTGGTTCTCCGGCTCGTGGCTGCAGGGCCACCAGCAGCGTGGCTGGTCGCGCCGGCAACTGCTGCAGGCCGGTGCCTTGTTGATGTGCACGGGCATCCTGGCCACCTCGCTGGCGATCCAGCCCGGCGTGCCGCTGTGGACGGCCATGGCCGGCTGGGTACTGACCGGGCTGGGCATGGGGCTGATCTATCCCAGCCTGTCGGTGCTCACGCTGTCGCTGTCACCGCCAGCGCAGCAGGGCGCCAACACCTCCGCCCTGCAGCTCAGCGAGGCCCTCGGCGTGGCGACCACGCTGGCCGTCTCCGGCTCGCTGTTCGCGCTGTTCCTGGAGGGCCGTGAGGCGCTGGGCTACCTGCTGACCTTCGCGATCATGCTGGTGCTGGCCATGCTCAGCGTGGTGGTGGCGCGGCGAATCTGAAGCAGGAGATGCCACGCATCCTCACGGATGCGTGTCGCCAACCTCTTTGAGGTCCTCGCGCAGGATGCGGCGGATCTCCAGCACGGCCTGCGGGGTTTCCTGCACGCTGTGCCCGGAGATGATCACCTTCTCCGATACCGCACCGTCCAGGTGCGCACTCCAGTACGGCACCAGGCCATCGTCGGACTGCTGCAACGGCACCTCCGGTTTGCGCTGGGCGATGATCGAGTGGTACTTCAGGCCCGGCGTGATCGGCAGCGCGCCGGCGGCCTTCACGAATGGATCGCTGGCCTTGAGGTTGTCGATGCTGTTGGGAATCTGCAGCTTGGTGGTGCTGTTGGCCGATTCGGATTCCTGCAGGGTCAGGAACACATCCTCGAACTTGCCCAGGATCGTGATCGGCAGGCGCACCAGCCGGCCGATCAGGCGCCCCAGCCGATTGCCCGCGATGTCGGTGCCCTTGTGCGGGGCCGCGATGAAGATCACCCGCTCCACGTTCGGCTCGGCGGTGAAATGCAGCAGGGGGCCGAGCTTGGCTTCCACCCGCTTCAAGCGCTCGCCCTTGAGGTCGTAGTTGGCCAGCAGGTCGTTCCACAGCACATCGCCGGAGGAGGTCACCAGCAGTCGCGCGAGCACGCCACCCATGCTGTGGCCGATGAACACCATGTCCTTGGCCGCCGGTGTGCTGCCGGTCGGGTCGAAGTGCTTGAGGGTGTTGTTGAAGGCCTGGTTGATCTCGTAGCGGTTCAGCGCGATGGGCGCGTTGGTCGGGTAATAGACCTGCCAGACCTGGAAATGACGGCGCAGCTCGGGATCGCCCATGATCTCGTTGGCCACGTTCACCCAGGCTTCCGGGCTGCTGCCCAGGCCGTGCAGCATGAAGATGATGCGGCGGTTGGGGTCCCACGGCTGCATCAGGTACATGTGCGGCGCACCGATGCCCTCGCTCATGCCGAACAGGGTGCGCAGTGACTGCGTGGCGAAGCCGGACTGGGCCAGCCACAAGCCGTAGGCCGCGGTGAAGTTGCCCGCCAGCGGCACTTTCTCACCGTGCAGGTCCACGCTCTCGGTGGACTCGGGCGAGTACACGTCGAACAGCACCTGGGTGGTATCGAGCACCTGCTGCAGGTTGTCGCCCTTGAAGCGCAGCAGGGCGGTGGCGTTGATCGCCGACATCTCGCTGTACTGCGGAATCTCCGCTTTCTCGCCATCGGCCGGGGCCACCAGCTTGGGCGGGTCCATGATCACCACCAGCTCGGCGCCGAAGCCATCGCGGCGATAGGTGCTGCGCAGGCCGGCGAAACTCACCGCCGAGGCGGACACCATCCGGGTCGGGATGCTCTGCATGCGCAGCTCATCGAAATCGGAGGTCAGCGTCCAGCGCTCACCGGCCACCGCGGCGTTGTAGTCCTCGCCTTCCAGCGCGCTCTCGCGGCTGCGCTTGAACACCACCGAGGCGGTCTGCTCGGCAGCGTAGTTGTAGTAATCGCGAACCTGGGTCTGGCGATCCTCGAAGGCGCGGTCCGAAGGCGTTCGGCCGCTGAAGAACAGGTAGGCGTAGGCATAGCGCGCAGCTTCCAGCCATGCATCCAGCGCCGCATCGGACATCGGCGTCTTCTCGCGGTCCTTGGGCTTGGGGGTCAGCGCCAGCGCGGTCTTCACCCACAGCTCGGACTGTGCGGACAGCCGCTGTTCCTCGGGCAGCACGTCGGTGTCTTCCAACGTCTTCTGGCAGGTGGCCACGTCCTTTTCGCACTGCGCCACGTCCATGCCGATCACGCTCAGCGTTTCCTGCGAAGCGGCACTGAGCTTGCCTGAGGTCAGCACGTCGCCGCGCTTGTTGGCCAGGTATTCGGTCGGGGCCACCTGTTTCATGGTGACCATCGCGCAGCCGCTGGAGAGTAGCAGCGAGAGCACCACGGCCAGTATCGGCAACGCGCGGTGCGGCAACAGCTTCAATGCGGAACTCATGGAACGCTTCCCTGCCCTGTCCCCGGGACGTCCCGGCGAATCACCTGTGAAAAATCATCGTCTGCATGGCTCGCCCGCGCACGGTCGGTAATCCGGCCGCGTGCCTTCAGCGTTTCGAACGGTACGCCCGGCGTGAGCACGCCCAGATCGCGCGCGTACTCGGCGAAGTAGCCCGAGGCCAGCAGCCGGTAATCCATCGGCAGGCCCGGCGCGATCTGCTTGGCCAGTTCGTACACGATGGTCGTGCAGTTGCTGGTCAACGTGTTGTAGAACGCTGGCGCGGCGTCGAGCTTGCGCGCCTCGCCAAGGTAGGAGACGAACAGGGCCTTGAGCTGCGCCTGGGTCATGCCGTGCAGGCGGTACAGATAGACGTCTTCGCCACGCGCGTTGGTACGCGTGCGCACGATGTCGGTTTCCTCCGAGGCGACCAGGGTCATCTCGAATTTGCGGAAGAACCCGCCCAGCGCGGAGAACGACTCGCCGCGCTCCTTGCGGATCTCCAGCGAGAACACCAGGTAGCGGCCATCGTCGAAACCGAAGGAGATCAGCGTGTGCGCGATGGCCGGCCCCATCCAGTAGGACAGGATCAGATCGGCCGAGCGCAGCTGGTCCAGGTTGTACTCGCGGCGCACCCAGCGCGCGTCGTAGTCGGTCTCGCTGCGCCAGGTGAAGTCACGGACGTTGTCGAGCACCACGCGTGGGCCATCCACCTCGATCACCTTCAGGCGCTGGGCGACATCGTCGGCCCAGATCCGGTCCTGGCGCGGCGTAAGCAGCAGCCACCAGATGCCCGAGGCAACCAGTGCCACGCCGTACAGCACGCCCGGCCAGCGCCCGGCGCGCGCGCGCGCGACGCCCACCGCCCCGGTGACGGCGAATACCGCCCACAGGCCGACCAGCAGGTACCGCAACCAGCCGGGCCCCGGCAGCTGGTAGGCCAGCAAACCGGTGATCCACAGCGCCGCCAGCAGCATCAGCAGCGCCAGCCCCCATCGTCCTGCCTTCTTCACGCATCGATCCGTCGTCTGTCCGGGGCGCTAGTTAGCCATAACCCCTGTGTTCGCCGCATGTCGAGCCTGTTCAGCTTCGACCCGGCGTTCACCCCCGACGCCGTCAGGGCCTGGCATGGCCGCCCCGCGCGATCGCATACTGGGGCCACTCATGGCTACCAGGGACGCACCACCCATGCAGGGACTGACCACCATCGGGGGGGTGCCCATCCAGCGCCACCATCTGCTGCGCTGCCATTGCGGAGCCGTCGTGCTGCGCCTGCACCTGCCGGACGGCGTGGTCTCGCCCCGCCGCTGCGATTGTTCGATGTGCAGGCGCCGCGGCGCCATCGTGGCCTCGGTGAAGCTGGCGGATCTGGAGATCGTGCAGGGGCATGACGAACTGCGGCTGTATCAGTTCAACACGCACGTCGCCCGCCACCACTTCTGCAGCGTGTGCGGCATCTACACACACCATCAGCGACGTTCTTCACCGGCTGAGTTCGGCTATAACGTCGGCTGTCTGGACGGGATCAATCCGTTTGCTATCGGCGAGGTGCCGGTCAACGACGGGGTCAACCACCCCGCCGATGCCAAACGCCCCTAGCGGCGACCCGGGCCGATTTTCTGCCACGGGGCCATGCCCTTGCGCCCATGCAGCAGCGGGCGCTTGAGAGGCAACCGGCGCGGCATCGGGATGCCGACCCCGGGCGCGGCGGTATCGTCCTGACGCAGCGACTCCGCGCGCTGGCCGACCAGCAGGGCCGCCACTTCTTCCAACCCGTTTCGCATGGTCCGAGCGACCGTCTGCAGGGGATTCATGGCATGTCTCCAAGCGCTGTGGGGACGATCTACGCTAATGGCCCGCCGGCATGGAGACCGTGAACGGAATGGGTCAAGAAGATGAAATCCGGGGTCCGGGGCGCCCCGCCGTTCAGTGTTCTGCCGCCCGATCCGGGCGGGCCTTGCCCAGCCGCCGTACCAGCACGAAGAACAGCGGCACCAGCACGATCGCCAGCAGCGTGCCGGAGAGCATCCCGCCGATCACGCTGACGCCGATCTCGCGCCGGCTCACGGCGCCAGCGCCGGTGGCCAGGGCCAGCGGGATCACGCCCGCCACGAACGCCAGCGAGGTCATCACGATCGGCCGCAGGCGCAGACGGGCGCCCTTCAGCGCCGCATCCACCGCCGAACTGCCCGCGCGGTACTCGGCCTCGGCGAATTCCACGATCAGGATCGCGTTCTTGGCCGACAGACCGATCGTGGTCAGCAGCCCCACCTGGAAGTAGATGTCGTTGACGAAGCCCGCCGCGGTGGTGGCGATCACCGTGCCGATGACGCCCAGCGGGATCACCAGCATCACCGCCACCGGCACGGTCCAGCTCTCGTAGAGCGCGGCCAGGCACAGGAAGATGAAGGCGATGGAGGCCGCATACAGCCACAACGTCTGGTTGCTGGACAGCTGTTCCTGGTAGGACAGTCCGCTCCACTGCAACGCGAACCCGGGCTGATCGGCCACCAGGGACTGCATGGTCTGCATCGCTTCGCCCGAGCTGCGCCCTTCGGCGGCACTGCCCTGGATCTGCATCGCCGGCAGGCCGTTGAAGCGCTGCTGCAGCTGGGGCCCGCGCGACCAGTGGCTGCTGGCGAAACTGGCGAACGAGGCCATCTGCCCGTTGCTGCCGCGCACATACCATTGGCCGATGTCATCGGGCACGCTGCGGTAGGGCTGGTCACCCTGCACGTACACGCGCTTGACCCGGCCGCGGTCGAGGAAGTCGTTGACGTAGGTGCCGCCCCACGCAGAAGACAGCGTTGAATTGATGTCCGCCTGGGCCAGGCCCAGCGCACTGGCCTGCGCCTGGTCGATGTCCAGATGCAGCTCGGCCTTGTCGCCAAGGCCATTCAACCGCACCGAGGTGAGCCGGTCGTCATCGCTTGCGGCCTGCACCACCTTTTCCTGCGCCGCCTGCAGCGCCGGACGCCCGGCCGCGCTGTTGTCCTGCAGCCACAACTCGAACCCGCTGGACTGCCCCAGCCCACGCACCGCCGGTGGCGCCAGCACGTTGACCTTCGCATCGGGCAGGTTGCGGAAGTGCGCGTTGGCACGGGCAATGATGGCCCCGGCGCTGTGCTCG
Source organism: Stenotrophomonas sp. BIO128-Bstrain (assembly GCF_030128875.1). NCBI lineage: Bacteria > Pseudomonadati > Pseudomonadota > Gammaproteobacteria > Lysobacterales > Lysobacteraceae > Stenotrophomonas > Stenotrophomonas sp. BIO128-Bstrain. Next base: position 2,889,337 of record NZ_CP124620.1, read on the forward strand.
GCATCGCGCTCGGACCACGGCTTGAGCGCCATGAACCCCTGCCCCGCGTTCTGGCCGGTGCCGGCGTTGTTACGGCCGACCACCACGAACACCACGTCCAGGCTGTCTTTTTCATGCTCCATGAAATAGCGGCTGATCTGTTCGCCCAGCGCCTCGGTGCGCGCCATCGGCGTGCCTTCGGGGGTAGAGAACTGGAACGTCACCTGACCCTGGTCTTCCACCGGCAGGAACCCGGTCGGCATGCGCGCGTACAACGCGACCACCCCGATCACCAGCAGCACATAGAAGGCCATCCAGCGCCGCGGGTGCGCCACGATCCCGCCCAGCTTGCCGCGATACCCGTTCTGGCTGCGCTCCACGCCGCGGTTGAACCAGGCAAAGAAACGGCCCGGCGGCTTCTGCGCGCTGGACGGCTTGAGCAGGGTCGCGCACAGCGCCGGGGTCAGCGTCAGCGCGACCAGCGCCGACAGCGCCATCGCCGAGGCGATCGTGATCGAGAACTGCCGGTAGATGATGCCGGTGGAACCACCGAACAAGGCCATCGGCAGGAACACCGCGCCGAGCACCACGGTGATGCCGACCAGCGCACCGGTGATCTCGCCCATCGATTTCTCGGTCGCCTCGCGCGGCGGCAGGTGTTCCTCGTGGATGATGCGTTCGACGTTCTCCACCACCACGATCGCATCGTCCACCAGCAAACCGATCGCCAGCACCATCGCGAACAAGGTGAGCGTGTTGATGGTGAAGCCGGCCACCGCCAGCACGCCGAACGTGCCCAGCAACACCACCGGCACGGTGATCGCCGGAATCAGCGTCGCGCGCAGGTTCTGCAGGAACAGGAACATCACCACCACGACCAGCACGATCGCCTCGATCAGGGTGTGGATGACGCCTTCGATGGAGACCCGCACGAAGGGCGTGCTGTCGCGCGGGTAGGCCACTTCCAGGCCCGGCGGGAAGCTGGGACGCAGGCGCTCGATCTCCGCGCGCACCGCATCGGCGGTTTCCAGCGCGTTGGCGCCGGAGGCCAGCGTCACCGAGAAACCGGCCGCGGGATAGCCGTTGAGGAAGCTGCTGGTCTGGTAGTTCTCCGCGCCGATCTCCACCCGCGCCACATCGCCCAGGTGCACGGCCGCGCCGCTGGGCAGGGTGCGCAGGATGATCGCGCGGAACTGCTCGGCGGTCTGCAACCGCGACTGTGCGGTCACGGTCGCGTTGAGCGCCTGCTCCGGCCCGGTCGGCAATGCGCCCAGTTCACCGGCGGTGACCTGGGTGTTCTGCGCCTGGATCGCGGCACGCACATCCGAGGGCATCAGGTCGAACGCGCGCAGCTTGTGCGGGTCCAGCCAGATGCGCATCGCATAGGGCGAGCCGAACACGTTGATTTCGCCCACACCGGGAATGCGGCTGATCGGGTCCTGCACATTGCTGACCAGGAAATCGGAGACGTCCACCCGTTCCATGCGCCGGTGGGTGTCATACAGCGATACCACCATCAGCGAATCGCCCTGCGATTTGGCCACGGTCACGCCCTGCTGCTGCACTTCCTGCGGCAGCCGGTTGATCGCCTGGTTGACGCTGTTCTGCACCTGCACCTGGGCAATGTCCGGGTTGGCGCGCTGGTCGAAGGTGACCGTGATCCGCGCCTGGCCCGAAGACGAACTGGTGGAAGAGAAATACAACAGGTGGTCGATGCCCTTGATCTGCTGCTCGATCACCTGGGTGACGCTGTCTTCCACCGTCTGCGCCGAGGCGCCGGTGTAGTTGGCGGTGATGTTGACCTGCGGTGGCGCGATGTCCGGGTACTGCTCCACCGGCAGCTGGGTCACCGCGATGGTGCCCAGCGCCATGATGCAGATGGCCAGGACCCAGGCGAAGACCGGGCGGTGGATGAAAAAGCGCGGCAGCATCGGCCGCTCAGCCTTCGCCGGCCGGCGCGGCGGCAGGCGCCGGGGCCGGTGCGGCTGCGGTGGCGGGCTTGATGCGTACCGTGGCGCCTTCGCTCAGCCCCTGGCGGCCACTGAGCACGACCTGCTCACCGGCACGCAGGCCCTCGAGCACCAGCCACTGGTCGCCCACCGCACGCGCCGTGGTGAAGGTGCGTTGATGCACGCGGCCATCCGCCCCCACCACCCACGCCAGCGCCTCGCCCTTCGGGCTGCGGTCCACCGCTGCCTGCGGTACCAGCAAGGCCTGCTGGCGCGTGCCCTGCCCGACCTGGGCGCGCACGTACATGCCGGGCAGCAGCTGTCCCTGTGGATTCGGGAACTGCGCACGCAGGGTAATGCTGCCGGTTTCCTGATCGACATCGATGTCGGCGAATTCCAGCGTGCCGGCCAGCGGGTAGGCGGTGCCATCGGAGAGCTTGAGCTGCACCGGCGCGCGGGTCGCCTCCACGCCACCGGCGGCGATCGCCCGGCGCAGCGCCAGGTATTCGTTGCTGGACTGGGTGATATCCACGTTCATCGGGTCCACCTGCTGGATCCGCGCCAGCGGCTCGGCCTGTCCATCGGTCACCAGCGCGCCCGGGGTGAACAGCGCGCGGCCGATCCGCCCGCTGATCGGCGCGGTCACCCGGGCGAAGCCCAGGTTGGTACGTGCGGTATCGCGCACTGCCTGCGCCGCCTGCACCGCCGCCTCCGCCTGCTGGTGGGTGGCCACCGCGTCATCCACATCCTGCTGCGCTGCCAGCTGGCCCGCGCCCAGCTGCTGCATGCGCTGGGCACGCAGCCGTGCCGCCACCGCAGTGGCCTGCGCGGTGCGCACGTTGGCCTGCGCTTCGTTCACCGCAGCCTGGTACAGCGCCGGTTCGATCTGGAACAGCGGCTGCCCGGCCTTCACCCTCTCGCCCTGCTCGAACAACCGGGCCTGCAACACCCCGGAGACCTGCGGGCGCACCTCCGATTCCTGCGACGCCACGGTCCGACCGGGAAGCTCCTGGGCCAGCGCCAGCGATTGGGCCTGCAGGGTCAGTACCGTCACCTCCGGCGCCGCGCCGGGCGCCTTGGGCGTCTGCTTGCTGCAGGCACCCAGCGCCAACGCCACCACCGCCAACCCCAGCAGCGGCAGACGCCAGGGGCCGGGCAACGGGCCAGAAGCCGGGGAGGACGGGAGCGGGTCGGTCATGGGGGGCGGGATTCCAGGCGAGAACGGGGCAGGCGGCCCGGATGGCAGGGCCACTGCTCGGGGCGAATATAGGAGAACCGGGGCGAGGATCCGGCGAAAACCGCATGAAACATTTTTCATTTGCAGTCCCCACAGGGGGTTGCGACGATGCACCCGTCCCAATCGTCAAAGTGGCCCATGCCGCGCGTACTCACTATCGAGGACGACCTCGTCACCGCCGAGGAAATCGCCACGGAACTGCGCAGCCACGGCTTCGAGGTGGACCGGGTGGGCAACGGCGAGGACGGGCTGGCGATGGCCGCCCGCGGGGACTACGCCGTGATCACCCTGGACCGCATGCTGCCGGGCATCGATGGCCTGGCCCTGGTCACCGCCCTGCGCCGCCAGGGCATCACCACCCCGGTACTGATGATCAGTGCACTCTCCGATGTGGATGAGCGGGTCCGCGGCCTGCGCGCCGGCGGCGATGACTACCTGACCAAACCCTTCGCCTCGGACGAGATGGCGGCCCGCGTGGAGGTGCTGATCCGCCGCCACGGGCAGCCTGCCGTGACCGGCAACCAGCTGCGCGCCGGCGAGCTGGAGCTGGACCTGATGACCCGCACCGCGCGCCGGGCGGGCGAGGAGATCCCCCTGCTGCCCACCGAGTTCAAACTGCTGGAGTTCCTCGTGCGCAACGCCGGCCAGGTGGTCACCCGTACCATGTTGTTCCAGGAGGTGTGGGGCTATCACTTCGATCCCGGCACCAACCTGATCGATGTCCACATCGGCCGCCTGCGCAAGCGCATCGACCAGCCAGGCCGTGCCCAGCCCATCCGTACCGTGCGTGGCACCGGGTATGTCCTGGACGACCATGTCTGATCAATGGCGTTCCTCCAGCAGCCGGCTGCTTGGGCTGTACTGCGTGCTGTTCGTCGCCTGGTCCAGCGTGCTGCTGGGCGTGATGTACTGGCGCGTCTCGGACTATCTCAACGACCTCGCCGAATCCGGCCTGCAGCAGCGCGCCCACCTGTTCGAGAAGTTCAACGGCCAGGCGCTGGACGATGCGCTGCGCGACAGCCTGCGCTACGACCTGCACGGGGCGTATGCCTATGGGATCTTCAGCCGCGCCGGGGAGCCGCTGGCCGGCCCGCTGCTGGCGATTCCCGGCGACCTGCGCATGGATGGACATGCCCAGGCAGTGGATAGCTGGTCATTGCGCAGCGGCCCGATCAATGCCCCCGGGCGCGCGCTCGGGGTGGAAACCCAGGATGGCCGGCTGCTGGTGTTCGTGCGCCAGAGCGGCAAGCTCACCGCGGTCAACAGCATCATCCTCGATGCGCTGCTGTGGGGCGTTTCGCTGACCATCATTCCCGGCCTGGCCGGCTGGCACATCCTGCGCCGGCGCCCGCTGAAGCGGATCCAGGAGATAGAGGCCGCGACCAAGCGGATCATCGCCGGCGATCTCGGCCAGCGCCTGCCGGTGTCCGGGCGCCCGGATGAGATCGACCGCCTGTCGAGCATCGTCAACGCCATGCTCGAACGCATCGAGCAGCTGATGACCGAAGTCAAAGGCGTGTGCGACAGCATCGCCCACGATCTGCGCACCCCGCTCACCCGCCTGCGCGCGCATCTGTACCGCACCCGTGTCGGGCTGGAGGAAGATGACCCGCGCGCGGCGCAGCTGGACAAGGCGCTGGACGAAACCGACCGGCTGATGGCGCGCTTCGGGGCGCTGCTGCGCATTTCCGAACTGGAAAGCCACCAGCGCCGCTCCGCCTTCGTCGAACTGGATGCGGGCGAGCTGCTGCGGGAACTGCATGCGTTCTACCTGCCACTGGCCGAGGAGAAGGACCAGCAGCTGCTGCTGGAGATCGACCCGCAGGCGGGCACGTTGTGGGGCGACCGCGAGCTGCTGTTCGAAGCATTGGCCAACCTGCTCTCCAACGCGCTGCACTTCACCCCCACGCAGGGCCGGATCGTGCTGCGCGCGGTGGACGACCGCGGCACACCGCGGATCGATGTGATCGACAACGGACCGGGTATTCCACCGCAGGACCGCACCCTGATCTACCAGCGCTTCTTCCGCGGCGGCAGTGGCGGCGAGTCCACCGAGGGGTTCGGGTTGGGGCTGTCGATCGTGGCCGCGATTGCCGGCCTGCACGGCTTCCGGGTCCGCGCCGGGGATGCGCCCGGGGGCGGGGCGTGGTTGAGCATCCGCTGTGCGGCCGAGGGCCTTCGCTGAACGAGGGCGCATCGCGTCTGGCCGGTCTGGCCGGTCTGGGGGAGACTCTTTTGTATTCCCACCCGGCATCCGGATAATCCGTCGCGACCTGCCCGCCGGTCGCGACACCGCGTGCCTCCAGCCATCGCCCGAGAGCCTTCATGCAACGTGCCACCATCAAAGCCTGGTTCCTGATCCACAAGTGGACCAGCCTGGTCTGTACCCTGTTCCTGTTGCTGCTGTGTCTGACCGGCCTGCCGCTGGTGTTCGGCGAGGAAATCGCCCACCTCAACGAGCCGGACGTGGCCACCACGGCGGCCGATGCCACGCCGCGTGATCTGGACGCGCAGGTGCGCACCGCACTGGCGCAGTATCCCGGCGATGTGCCGCTGTTCGTCGGCTGGGATCCGGACGCACCCACCGTGTACGTCAACACCGGTGCACGCCCGGACACCCCGCCACCGCAGATGCACACCGCGCTGCTGCACGCGACCACCGGCGAGGTGCTGCCGGCCGCGCAGTTCAACGAAGGCGTGATGTACTTCCTGTACCGCCTGCACACCGATCTTTTCCTCGGCCTGCCCGGCATGTTGTTCATGGGCGCGATGGGGCTGCTGTTCGCGGTGGCGATCATCTCCGGCCTGGTGTTGTATGGCCCGTTCATGCGCAAGCAGCGCTTCGGCACGCTGCGCACCGGCCGCAACCGCCGGCTGGCCTGGCTGGACCTGCACAACGTGCTGGGCGTGGTCACCCTCGGCTGGGCACTGGTGGTGGGCGTCACCGGCGCCATCAACACCATCGCCAAGCCGCTGGAACAGGCCTGGCAGAGCGAGCAGCTCGGCGAGTTCGCGGCCCGCTATGCTGGCCAGCCACGGCCGGCCACGCTGGCCTCGCTGCAGGCCGCCGTGGAAACCGCACGTGCCGCCGAGCCCGGCATGCGCCCGGCCTTCGTCAGCTTCCCCGGCACCGGCTACAGCGGTGACCACCACTATGGCGTGTTCATGCAGGGCAACACCGCCCTCACCGAGCGCCTGTACCGCCCGGTGCTGATCGATGCCAAGACCGGCGAGCTCACCGCGCAACCGCAGTTGCCGGCCTACATGAGCGTGTTGCTGCTGAGCCAGCCGCTGCACTTCGGCGACTACGGCAAGCTGCCGCTGAAGGTGCTGTGGGCCCTGCTGGACCTGCTCACCATCGCGGTGCTGATCAGCGGCCTGTATCTGTGGGTGAAGCGTGGCAGTACCGACGCACGCGTCACCGAGATCGAGCGCGCCGCGCAGCATGGGGGTGCCGCATGAGCGCACCGGTGAAACCACCGCGCAGCCCCTTCATCGCCCCGGCGTGGCTTGCACTGGCCAGTGTGGTCGGCCTGGTCAGCGCGCTGATCGGCGACGGGCTGTTGGACCTCATCTCCTGGCTCGTGTTCACCGCGTTGATCGCGCTGGTGGTGCGTGCGTGGGTGAAACGCACGCGCTGACGCGGCGCGGGCACATCTGCACAGGACGCCGATGCCCGGGTCGATAGCATGGAGCGCGAGATCCACTGCGTGCAAAGGCGTTGTCCCGATGAACCGATTGCCCGGCCCCCGCTTCCTCAACACGATCCTGCTTGGCGGCGACACGGTCGACAAACTCGAGGCCGCCACCGCGGCAGGATTCGCGCAGGTCGAACTGTGGCGTGAGGATGTCGCGTCCTCAT